>NZ_JBEXUG010000039.1:0-56651 GCF_040614315.1 Streptosporangium sp. NPDC006007
CGGCGAGTCACCCGAGGGTGCCCTGCTCAGCGACCCGGGCCACGGCCGCTCGAATGGGTCCGGTGAGGTTGGCGATCAGCTCTCAAACACCTTCTTAGAGGCAGCAGGGGGGTTTGTGATCCTCTTCGGCCTCGGTTTAGTCATCGCCTACGTCGGCTATCAGCTTGTCAGGGGCGACAGCTTGAAGGATGCCTTATATTTCTTAAGCTTCTTTCACTGAATCACGTCCCATACAAAATTGACGGCGTACCCGCCGCCCTGAGCCTCAGCTCGGGCGACGGGTACTTGCTCAGTACGTGAGCGCCTGACACTGCGCCTTAGTCGCGGTCAGGAGACGACGGATGAGCCGTGCGAACCTGTTTTCCTCGATGCTCGGTTCGAGCGTCATGGATTCGAACGCGATACCGTGCCGGATGGTCAGCCACTCGTCACCACCTTCGACCTGGTTGATAAAGCACAGATCGCGGTAGTAGAACGCGGTGCCGATCGCCCAGTTGCCGTGCCCGATGTTCTCTTCCAGCTCCTCGACGCTGTAGCAGCCGACGAAGCTGTTCCGGGTGAACGGCGGGTCGTCAGCGGAACTGATCCACGGATTCTCGATGCCGAGCTTGTACCACTGCTCTCGCAGTTCGCGGTCCAGCTCGGCGACAACTCGGACTTCCCGAGCGCCCTCTTGCGTCTCGACCTGCTGCAAGGCGTAGCGGTACGCCTCCGTCCAGTCGATGAAACACCTCCGGGTCGTTCGTCCAGCGTGGGGCGCTGTCGGTCCAGAGTTGGACGCGGTAGTGCTCGCTGTTGAACAACAGGTCCGTGAGGTCCTGCGGAGCTGAGGTGTCGTCGCCGTGCCGGTTCGGCGGCCCAACGATCAGGGCCGGTCCCACGATGACGTCGCGGTTGCGGAACGCCGAGTTGTGCACCCACACGAGCGTCGTTGCTCGGTGGTTGACGCGCATCCGGTTCAGCTTGCCGGACTCATTGAGGTACATCCCCGCCGGCGGCCGTTCGAGACCGACGATCTGGAGGTTGCCTCCTGGCGTTCCCCCCGGGGGGAACGCCACCCGGAGACCGTTGACCCAGCCGTCTACGTCTGCCTCGGACCCGAGTTGCTTGTCATGGCCGTAGTCGCGGACGCCGTAGTACGGCGGACTGGTGATGATGGTGTCCACGGATGCGGCCGGAAGGTCCGCCAGACACTCGCGGACGTCCCCGATGAGGATGGTGTTGCAAGGCAAGCTCTTGGCGTCCGTTGATCGCGGGCCGCCTTGAAGATCACCTCCTGTTTGTGTAGGTGGTTGCATGGATGGGGTCTCTGTTTAGTTGTTGGGTGCCCCGACGCCCTGGTGAAGGGCGTCGGGGCGTGGTCGGGCCGCGTGGCCCTGACCAAGGGTGCCGGTTCCGTTCTAGCCTTGACCTGCGTGTTCCCGGACGTACCGGGCGAGCGCAGGGTTCAAGTTGAGTCCCCTCTGGGACACAGACCCTTGACCTATGAGGTCCTGGTCATCGCCTGCGGCGACCAGGACTTTTCGGTTTCCGGCTGATAGACGAGCCGCAGCCCAAGGCCGGTGTAGGTCTTCGTCTTACGCGGTGGGCCCGCCTGGGCGAGAATCCGGACCGGTTCGTCCTCGCCACCCGCGCTGCGGCCAAGCGGAAGGTCATCCGCTACATCGAGGGGTTCTCCAACCGGCGGTGCCTGTATTCGGCGCTTGGTTACCGGCCGCCCCTTGAGGGGCTCACCGAGCGTTACTCACACCCACGAGCCGCATGGCTACGCCCACAAGCCGACTGTCCGGAAAATCCTGGGTGCCCCAGTTCTGCAATGCCTTTGTCATTCATGTTCTCGATGCGAAGCGCAAGAATCTATTCCGGCCCCCTGAAGCACGCAATAGGACATACCTCACGGCTCGGTCAGTGCTTCAGGGCCTTGACGGAGAGCCCGCCCCTCACATACTGCTAGATCGCGGCGGCATGACGCTCGATTCGCAGACTAAGGTTGATCTTGAGTGCGCGACCGTGACATCACGGCAGGAGCAGGCGGAAGGCAGTGATCAGAGATATCAGACGCCCACCAAGACCGGATCACCGCAGTCGACCTGCAGACCAACCGGCCGCACTCGGCGCGGGTCTACGACTACATCATGGGTGGCAAGGACAACTTCGCCGCCGACCGGGACACCGCGGCCAAGGTGCTGGCCGACTGGCCCGGGCTGCGTACCTCGATGCTGGCCAACCGGGCCTGCATGCACCGGATGGCCCGTCATCTCACCGGCCTGGGGGTGCGGCAGTTCGTCGACGTCGGCACCGGCATCCCCTCATCGCCGAACCTGCACGAGGTGGTCCAGGAGACCGCGCCCGACGCGCGCGTCGTCTACGTCGACAACGACCTCATCGTGCTGCTGCACGCGCGCGCCCTGCTGACCGGCACACCCCAGGGGCGCATCGCCTACATCCAGGCCGACATGCACACCCCCGAGGCGCTTCTCCGCGACTCCACGCTCCATCAGGTGATCGACTTCTCCCAGCCGGTCGCGCTCACCGTGATAGCGATGCTCCAGTTCGTGGAGGACGCCCAGGGAGTGGTGGAGTCGCTCCTCGCACCGCTCCCCTCGGGCAGCCACCTCGCCATCACCATCCCCACCAACGAGCTCGCCCCCGAGTCGGAGCGTCTCGCCCGCGAGTACACCAGCAGAGGCATCCCCATGTACCTGCGCGGCCGCGCCGAGGTGGAACGCCTGTTCACCGGCCTGGAACTGCTCGACCCGGGGATCGTCCCGATGCCCCGCTGGCACCCCGGCCCCGACGAGCGGCCTCTCCCGGACACCGCCACCAACATGTACGCCGCGGTGGGCCGTAAACCATAGGGGGCGACGACGGCACCGAGACGCCGTGCCGGAAGAAACCTCGACGCGCCCCCGTCACTCGATCCCTGGGAGACGACCGCGATCCAGGTGACGGTGAATCCCCAAGCGGCCGGGCCGTGCGAAGCCGCGCGAACAGGGGGGCTTCGCACGGCCCGGCCGCGCGTCGTCACGGGTCGTGACGGGTCAGATGGTCCTCCGGGGTGCGCCGGAGGATCGGGCCGAGGCGCACTCGATCACCCGTACGCACCACTCGGACCTCGACGGCGCCACGCCGGCCCACGCATTCGATCACGACCTCGTCGGGGGACGCGGCGCCGATCACCGTGGCCCGGCCGACGGGAGCGATCAGTTCACCGAGGCGGGCGAGCTCCTCGACCACCTGCCGCGGGGTCGTGTCCCCGGTGGGGCCGATATGCCCGGGCCAGTCCGGTCGTCCACCGGCCAGAGCCTCGGCGACGACCTCGACCACCGGGGCGAGCTCCGGCGAGGGGTCCGGCACCGCGTCGACCCGCAGGCGCTGGACCATCGCCGGCACGGTCGGGGTCAGCCACGCCTCGTGACGGATCCGCCCATGCTCGGCGGGGCGCCACCACACGAGATGTCCCGGAGTCGTGGCGCTCAGCCGCTCGGCCGGGCCGGTGGGTGATCCGGCCCGCCGGCGCACCTCGCCGAGCGCCGCCAGGCGTGCCTCGGCCGGCTCGTCCTGGAAGAGGGTCGGTGAGAAGACCGGATCGCGCACCGCGAAGTCGTCCCCGTCAACGAGGCGATCGATCACCCGCCGCGCCTCATGCACGACCGGCCACGACACGACGGTGCGTGACGGAGGAGCGATCGTGGCGAGGACCTGGCGTAGTGCCGCGTCCGCCGGCTCCCAGACAGGGCAGTAGCGGGCGTTGCCGAAGGCCACAACCCCCACACCGGTCTCCCGGTGCCACCGCATGTGCGAGCCGAAACCGGGGTAGCCGCCGATATGGTGGACGAACTCCCCCCACCTGGGGTCGTACTCGACGAACAGGCCGTAGCCGTAGCCGGACAGCCCCCAGGGGAACTCCCCGGTGCGCACGGCGGGCAGACCGTGCTCGTCCACGGACACCAGCGGGGTGATCGCCCGGCACTGTTGCTGCATGGCCCGGCGAGTGGCCCTGGACAGCGGGTGGCCGTCCTCGGGCTCGTCACGGGCGGGGAACGCGCTCGCCAGGCCGTGAACCCAGACGGCGAGGTCCTCGACCGTGCTGAGCAGGCCGCCGATGGCCGAGAACATGCCCGGAGCCGTGAATGCCTGGGGCTCCCAGTGATCACCGGCACGGTGATGGCCGGTGGCCAGCCGCTCCCCGGTCACGTCCCGGTGGTCGTACGTCGTCGAGGTCATCCCGAGAGGATCAAGAAACCGGTCGGACACGAACTGCGGAAACCGTCGCCCGGTCAGCGACTCGACCACCTGGCCGAGGAAGACGTAGCCGAGGTTGGCGTATTCGAAGCGGGTGCCGGGGGCCGCCGTGTATCCGATCCCGGCGGACAGCAGCGCGCCGAGCGACTCCTCGGTCAGCTCCTCCTGCCGGTCCGCCCAGGCGTCGTCGGTGGGGAGCCCGGCGCTCATCGTCAGGCAGTCCGCGACGGTGATCGGCGGGGAGTCACGGGTGGCCCGCGGCAACCGCGCGAGCATCGGGACGTGCCGTCCAACAGGGTCGTCGAGCCTGAGCACCCCCTCGTCCCGCAGCGCGAGGACGGCGGCCGCCGTGAAACTCTTGCTCAGCGACGCGATGCGGAAGACCGTGGCCGGCCCCGGTGTCCCCGGGGATTCGAGACCGGCCAGGCCGTACCCGCCTCCGTGGACGACTCGGCCACCGTGGACGATCCCGTAGGCCACACCGGGAGCACGGGCACCGTCGGCGTGGAATCGCGCGAAGATCTCGTCGACAGCGGCGAAGTCGACGGCGTCGAAGCCGGCGGACGCGCGGTGGGCCGTGGCCTGGGCCCGAGCCTCGTTCACAGGTCTCTCCTCCGTCATCTCTGCGAGGTGTGCGGGGTCTGCCTCGTGCTCCCCGGCGGCTGCGCCGATTCCTTCCCCTCGTCGTAGAGGACCGGGTCGAGGACGAGCATGTGGGTGCGCGCGCGGGGCCGCAGGTAGAGGACGTAGTACAGGACCGCGACGAGGACCAGTCCTCCGGCGACCGCGAGGTCGGCCGGCGCCTGCTGGGTGATCACGCCGATGGACATGACGATCGCGACGATCGGCGCGAGCGGCCACAGGGGCATGCGGTAGGGCCGGTCCTGGTCCGGCCGCCGCACGCGGTCGACGATCGCCGACGTCGCAACGAGGATGAACTCGACGGCGAGGACCGCTCCCACCCAGGTGGTCAGAGTCACGACATCGGTCACGAGGATGAGGAGCGCGCCGGCGACCCCCACGACGATCGTGGCGACCCACGGAGTGCCGTACTTGGGGTGCACCTTGGCCAGTGATCGGCTCACCGGCCGTGGCCAGGCCATGTCCCGCCCGGAGCTGTAGAGGATCCGCGCGAAGAACGGCATCAGGGCGATGACCGCGTTGAGAACGGCGACCGCGATACCGAGGCTGATGATCGTGTTGAAGGTGTCGCCCCCGATGGCGGTCAGGAAGTACTGCCACGGGTTGTCGCTTGCAACAAGCCCGGGGATCGAGGGCGCGCCGAGGATGGCCGCGGCCACGGGAAGCACCTCGCACGCGATGGCCACGCCGAGCGCGATGAAGACCGCGCGCGCGACGTTCTTCCGATCCCCGACCGTCTCCTCCGAGTAGAGCAGCGCTCCCTGGAAGCCGTTGTAGGCGAAGCTCGCGACCGCGATGCCGGCGATCAGCGCGCCGAAGGTCAGGGGCTGAGCGGCCCCGTTCCCGAACACCTCGGGGCTGAAGAGCACCGACACGTCGCGATTCGCCTTGACGAACCCGAGGGCGGTCACGAGCACGACGGCAACCAACTCGATGACGAGGAGCACCGCCACCGCGAGGGCGTTCAGCCGCACCCCGAACACCGCGATCCCCATGCCGCCGAGAAGGATGATCGCACCGAGGACGTTGGCGTCGACG
The DNA here is from genome assembly GCF_040614315.1 of Streptosporangium sp. NPDC006007. Taxonomy (NCBI): domain Bacteria; kingdom Bacillati; phylum Actinomycetota; class Actinomycetes; order Streptosporangiales; family Streptosporangiaceae; genus Streptosporangium; species Streptosporangium sp. NPDC006007. The sequence continues at coordinate 5,926 of NZ_JBEXUG010000039.1, forward strand.
TCGATGACGACCCGCAGGTATTCGGCCATGCCGAGGGCGACGACGGCGGGGATGAGCACCGCCTGCACCGGTCCGCTCAGGAGCAGGGAGACGAAGCCGGCTCCCCGGCCGAGGATCCGGGAGACGAAGGTGTAGTCGCCGCCGGCGATCGGGTAGGCGCTGCCGAGCTCGGCCCAGCAGAAGGCGAGAGAGAGCCCGAGGAGGGCGGCGACGACGAAGGTCAGCGGGGCGCCGGTCCCGTTCAGGCTGAACAGGACCGGCGCGATGATGAAGGCCCCGGTCGCCGGGGTGACCGCCGAAACCACGAGAGAGACGTTCTCCCACAGTTTGAGGTCTCTCTTGAGTTCCTGGGTGTACCGCTGTCGTGCGGGCGCGCTCATGCGTATCGACTCCTTTCGTGACGGCTCACAGCGTCGCGGGCCGTGTCGAGGCACGGCGGTCGGCGTGGAGGCGAGCCTCGCATGCCCCGCCGTTGATGTCAACGGTGTTGACATCAACGGCGTTGACAACTATGTTTCCCCAGCTAGATGTCGTCGTCCCTCACGTGCTGCCTCGCTCAGCACAGCCCAGTGAGGAGAAATGGGATGCTGTGCTGCATGAGTCGAGACACAGCCCCTTCACCCCCGGCCGAGACGCGTCGTGGAACTCGCCTGGACCGTGCGATGATCCTGCGCGCGGCGCAGCGGGTCTGCGACGAGGAGGGGCTGGCCGCTCTGACGCTACGGCGCCTCGGCCGGGAGCTGGGCGTGGACGCGACCGCGATGTACCGGCACTTCGCGTCGAAGGCCGACCTGCTCTCGGCGCTCATCGACGACCTGTTCCTTCGTGAGGTCCGCCCGCCGGAGCCCGAGCGCGCCTGGCGCGACAACCTGCGGGACATCATCGTCGACTGGTGGAAGCTCTACCGGCGTCACGAGGGGCTGTCCCAGGCGATGGCCGGACAGCCCGACGACGAGCCGCAACTGTTCCACATCACGGAGTGGACCGTCCGTGAACTCATGCGTGCCGGCATCCCCCAGGACCAGCTTGGCCTGTTCTATCAGACGATCTACAACTTCACCGTCGGAAACGGGCTCGTGGCGGCCTTCTCCCCGTGGTTGACGGTGGCGGAGCTACGGGACGAGCAGCGGCGCGTGTACGCCGCGCTCGACCCCGCCCGCTTCCCCAGCGCGGCCACGGCCGCGCCGTTCATCTACCCCGAGAACGAGAAGGTCTTCCTCTTCTCCGTGGAACTCATCCTCGACGCCGTCGAGGCGAAGGGGGGCGGCGCGGAATGTGAGAATTGACAGGCTCACGCCTCCCGAAAGAGAGTCCCGCATCCGCCGCTCGCACAGCCCGCGGAACAGCGGCCCGCCCAGCCGATACCGTCGCCACAAACCCCTCACCTTGAAATGCGGCGGACACCAATCTCCGTAACCGAACCGGAATTGACACCTCATCCCATGACGTGCCGAAAACGACCGCCGCCTGGAATGAAAAGCATCCTGCGCGGAATCGACCGCTCCCGATCACGCCGACGATAGGTTCGTGGCGGAACAGGGCGAGCTCCGGCGATCCGGAGATCCGGCTTTCCTCCGCGGCAACCAGGGCGGTTCGGTCGTGCGAGCCTTACACGGTCCGCGGAAACGCCGTCCCCGGAGGGGGAGGGCCGCGGTGGTCGATGAGCCGTCCGCGAGCCGATGAAGGGGATGAGTCACATGGATCCGATGAAACGCGCGGGGGTTCTCAAGCCGATGCTCGTGGAGTTCGCCCTGTCGGACCGCTTCGAGCGAGAGCTCTCCGCGGTGTTCGAGCGAGAGTTTCCCGGCGGCGTCGTCCACGACGAGAGCATCCTGTCCATGGTCATCGATCACTTCGTCCTTCAGCACGGACTGATCGGCGGTGACACCGTGGTCGACCGGTTCGTGTCGGCCCACCCGGAGCTGAGCGCCGAGGATCGGGACATGCTCCTCGGCTGGAAGGACGTCGTCGAGGGGGTCTTCGAGGTCAAGCGGAAGAACGGGGACGCGCTAACCCTGTTCAACCTCGTTGACGAGCTCACCTATGACACCCGCTCCAACGTCGGCAGAAAGGCGTTCCGCTCGATCACGACAGGTATGTTCCTCATCGGCCGCGCTGTTCCCCTTGGAAGCGGCTGGATGCTCAGCGGGAATCCCGCGGCCTTCCCCGCCGGGAGTCGCGACGTCATGATCGGCCAGGCCGCGGAGCTGGTGATGAGGAATCCCGAGGCGGTGTTCCGCAATCCGGACAAGCTCTCCGCGGCCCGCCGCATGCTGGCCGAGCAGCGGGAGATATTCATCGAGCTGTACCGCGAGGATCTCATCGTGGTGCCCGGCTGGGAGCTGGACGAGCACATGAACGCGTTCTGGAGTGCGGTCGCCGCCAAGGCGCAGCCCGGGGCCCAGCCGTCACAGCGGGTCATCTCCGACTTCACAGCCGAGACGACGGAGGCCGACACCGTGGCGATCCACTTCGATCCGGACACGGGACTGAGCCTCTACCACGATTTCAGGCTGCTGGAAGATGCCTTCGCCAACCCCGCTCTGATCGCCCGCCGGCGTTACCGTGAGACCCTCACCGACTACCTGCACGAGGACACCATCTCCCCGGTCCCCATCAGGCGCCTGGCGGAGCGCGATCCCGGCAAGGCGAGCGCGGTCTTCCAGAAGCTGCTCAAGAAGCGGGACTTCAGCTGGGAGACGCATGGAGAAGCCCTGCTGCGCAAGCACAAGGCCCGCCACTTCGACGCTCCGCGACTGCCCGGTAACGTTCCCGTCAGCGACGAGATGGCGAAACACCTGCGCGATCTGAACCCTTGATCGCCGACCGGGCCGGGATGACCCGGATCAATTCCTGTCCTGTGGTTTGTCGACGACCCCTTGACCACGCGCACCAGCCCCGCCGCTTTGCTCCACTCCACGATCAGCCGCAGCCGGGGAAGCTCGTCACTCGACGTGGCCCTGAAGACTCTGTCACCGATCTGGGGATCGATCTCGTCGTCGATCCCCAGGAGGACGAGCAGCGCGCGAGCGTGATCCGCCCGGTCTGCGTGAGCTTGCGCCCCTGTCCCACCCACTCGGTGAACGCCCGCACCCACCGGACAGGCATCGGCTGATCGGCCTGCGCCGTCACTGTCACCTCCAGCCCCAATCGAGATCAGCGTACGGCGATCCCGTGAGGACGCGAGCCGGCAGGCGCGCCCGCCCGGCCACGATTCCCTCTCGGACAGCTATCTCCACTCTCCGCGGTTCCACCGGCGACGGCGCGTCCGCGCCCGGCGGAGACACCCGGCCAGGCCCTCGATCAGGCGGCTTTGACGTCATCTCGCGAGGGTGACGGACCTGTCGGCGCTCTCGGGTAATCGTCCGTGCCTATTACTGGTATCTGAGGATGGTTCTTCCTCAGCCGCGAGCCGATGTGTCTACTTGCTTGGAGCGCTGTTGGTCAGGGCCGCAACCTGATCCTCCCGGCGAGCCGAGTTTGCGGTTCCGGACACTAGGAGAGAACGTGATGCGAACAAAGAGGTTCAGCACTGCTGTCGCGCTGACGACGGGAGTGGCGCTGGGCATCGCCGGATGTGGCGGAGAGGCCAAGAGCCCCGCCTCCGGCGCGGATACGTCCGCACCCGCGGCCGGGGGCACGCTGCATGTGTTGAACGTGTCGTCCGCGCCGAGTTTGGACCCGCAGCGCAACACCGACGCGAAGGTCTTCGGGTTCGCCAGCCGGACGATCTGGCGTTCGCTGACCGCGCTCGCGCCCGGAACCGGTGAACTCGTGGGCGACCTGGCGACCGACACCGGCAAGGTCTCCCAGGACGGCAAGACCTGGACGTTCACGCTGCGTGACGGCCCCGCCTGGCAGGACGGCAAGCCGGTCGCGTGCGAGGACGTCAAGTACGGCATCTCGCGGACCTTCGCGACCGACCAGATCACCGGGGGGTCGTCGTACGCGATCAAGTACCTCGACATCCCGAAGGACGACAAGGGCAAGAGCGTCTACGTCGGCCCGTACAAGAAGACCGGGCAGGAACTCTTCGACAAGGCCGTCACCTGTGACGGCAAGACGATCGTGTTCCATCTGAAGGGGCCGCGGTTCGACTTCAACCAGACGCTCACCACCAGCGCGTTCCAGGCGTACCGCGCCGACCAGGACAAGGGCGCCAAGTCGACGTACACCGTCTTCTCAAGCGGCCCCTACATGCTGAAGGGCGACTGGAGGAGCGACAAGGGCGGGACCTTCGTCCGCAACCCGTCCTGGAAGGCCGACTCCGATCCGGTCCGCAAGGCGTATCCGGACGAGATCGTCTTTGAGGAGGGACTGGCGGAGAACACCCCGTCCCAGCGCATCATCGCCGACGCCGGCGACGACAAGCACGCCGTCACCTACACGCCCGCCTCGCCGGCGCAGGCGCCGCAGATCGTCGGGGACCCCCGGGTCAAGGACCGCACCGCCTTCATCGACGGCACCGGGGTCGACTTCCTGCTGCCGAACTACAAGAGCCCGGTGATGAGTGACGCGAAGGTCCGCCAGGCCCTGGCGATGTCCACCGACCGAGGCGCGTACGCCCAGGCGTACGGCGGCGCGACGATGTACCCGCCGACCTTCGACATCCTCTACAGCGGCCTGATCGCGCATTCGGACTCCAGCCCGTTCGGCAACCCGCTGAACGGCGACCTGGTGGAGGCGAAGAAGGTCCTTGAGTCGACGGGCCGGTCCCTTCCGGTGCCCATCACCGTCACGTACATGAAGAACTCCACCTCCGACAAGGCCTTCGGCGCGCTGGCGCAGGGCTGGCAGCAGGCCGGCTTCGAGGTCAAGCTCAACGGCATCAGCCAGAACTACTACTCGGCCATCGCCGCCCCGAGCATGGCGACCCAGACGGATGTCGTCTGGACCACCTGGGGCACCGGCTGGCCGTCCGCGTCAACGGTGCTGTCGCCGACGTTCGACAGCCGGACCAACCTCTCGCCGGCCGGCTCCGGCCTGGACAACGGCTACTTCGACAACGACGCCATCAACCAGGAGATGGACGCGGCCTCGCTGATCGTGGACTTCAAGGAGCGCGAGGCCGCCTGGGGCACGATCTCGCAGAAGATCGCGAAGGACGGCGGCTACATCGCGCTCACGCAGAAGCGGTACATGTTCCCCGCCGGTTCCGGGGTGAAGCTGACCAGCTACAAGGGTGGCGGCATCGTCGGGCAGATCGACCTGGCTGCGACCTCGGTTCGATGACGCGGCAGCGAGACAGCGGACCTCGCGCGATGACGAGACTGCTACGGTCCCCCTGGCCGCCGGTCGGCACATTCGAGGGACGCACCACGCGGAAGGCGGGGCACTGACATGACATCCACCCCTCCCGTCGCCGCCGTGAGCCAGACGGCCCCGGAGGGTGGGTCGGACCAGGCCAAAACCGCCATCCACGGACGGAGCCGGGGGCAGCTCGCACTGGCGAGGTTGCGGCGGGACAAGGTAACCCTGACCGCCCTGGTGATATGCGCGGCGTTGCTCCTCGTCGCCGCCATATCGCCGGTGCTGAGTCACTGGGGGGTCATCGACCCCCTCCGCAACAACCCGCACCTGGTCACCGAGGTGGGCTCGCTGCCCAACGGCCCCGGGGGCGGTATGAGCTGGCAGCACTGGATGGGCGTCGAGCCCGGAACGGGCCGGGACCTGCTGTCCCGGATCGTCGCCGGGCTCACCATCTCGCTGACGGTCGCGGTCCTGGCGAGCCTCCTGACCGTCGTCATGGGGACCTGCCTGGGAATCATCGCCGGAATCAGCAAGGGCAAGACCGATTGGGCGATCAGCCGGCTCATGGACATCGTGCTGAGCTTCCCCCAGTTGCTGATGCTCCTGAGCCTGGCGCCCATTCTCGTCGGGGTCATGCATCAGCGTCTTCACCTGCCGGAGGGAACGCCGTCGCAGATCGGGTTCATGGTTTTGGTCCTCGGCTGCTTCGGCTGGCCGCAGATCGCCCGTATCGTGCGCGGCCAGGTCCTCTCCCTGCGTGAGCAGGAGTTCATCGAGGCCGCGCGGTCGCTCGGCGCGAGGCGGGCTCAGCTGTACTTCAAGGAGATCCTGCCCCATCTGTGGGCGCCGATCCTCGTCTACGTCACCCTCGTCATGCCGCAGTACATCGCGGCCGAGGCCACGCTCGGCTTCCTCGGAGTGGGTATCCAGGCGCCGACGCCGTCGCTCGGCTCGTTGCTCAACGACTCGGTCACCTACGCCGTGGTCGATCCGGCCTACTTCATCTTTCCCGGAGCGACCTTGGCTGTGGTCGTGCTGGCGTTCAACCTGCTCGGCGACGGGCTGCGCGATGTGCTGGATCCGAAGGGGGGAACCCGTGCGTGAGGGCGGGGTTCGCAGACAGCGGCGATCCGGTCGGCGATCCGCCGCCATGGTTCAGGTGATTGGGGTGAGTGGCGGCCACTGAGCCGTCGTCGACACAATGGTCTTCTTCGTAATCCGCAGGCTCCTCGCCATCGGCGTGATGCTGGTGGTCACCAGCGTGGTCACCTTCCTGCTCTTCTTCGCCGCGCCCACCGATCCGGCCGCGTTGACCTGCGGCCGGGAGTGCACGCCGGACCTGATCGACGCCAACCGGCACGCCATGGGCCTGGACAAGCCGATCCATGTCCAGTACGGCGACTTCGTCAAAGGGCTCTTCGCCGGGCGGGACTTCCCGGACGACCCGGTGCAGAAGGCCCAGGCGCCCGAGACCATCGTGCACTGCGAGGCGCCCTGCCTGGGCTACTCGTTCCTCCGCCAGGCACCGGTGACGGAGCTTGTCACGCAGGCCCTGCCGGTCACGGTGTCGCTGGCTGCCGGCGCGTTCGTCCTGTGGATGCTGATCGGTGTCCTCGCCGGGTGCGTGGCGGCGCTGTACAAGGGCCGTTGGCTGGACCGGCTGATCGTAGGCGGTGCGCTACTGGGCTATTCGCTGCCGACGTTCTTCATCGGGCTGCTGCTGCTCACGTTCGTCTCGATCCGGTGGGCGATCCTGCCGATCCCGAGCTACACGCCGTTTCTCGACAACCCCCTGCAGTGGGCCGCCGGGCTGGTGATGCCGTGGACGGCGCTCGCCGTCGTCTTCGCCGCGGCCTATGTCCGGCTCACCCGGGCGTACATGATCGAGTCTCTGTCGGAGGATTACGTCCGTACCGCGCGAGCCAAGGGTGTGCGCGAGCCGCGGGTCATCGTCAAGCACGGGCTGCGCGTCGCCCTCACCCCGATCGTGACCATGGCCGGGCTCGACCTCGGCGGACTGCTGGGCGGCATGGTCGTCACCGAGCAGGTGTTCGGGTTCAACGGTCTCGGCAAGCTGGCGGTCCAGTCGGTGACCAATGTCGACCTGCCCACCATCGTGGCGGTGGTCCTCGTCGCCGCGGCCGCTTACACCATCGCCAACCTGGTGGTCGACATCCTCTACGGGGTTATCGATCCGCGCGTCCGACTGAAATGAGAGACCCCCATGACGGCACTCACCAGGCAGCAGGAGCAGGGCGCGACGACGCCGGAGCAGGCACCCCTGCTCGATGTCAGGGACCTGCGAGTACACTTCCCGACGGCCGACGGGGTGGTGCGCTCGGTCGACGGCGTGAGCTTCAGCGTCGCCAAGGGCGAGACGCTGAGCATCGTCGGCGAGTCGGGCTCGGGAAAGTCCGTGACCGCGCAGGCGATCCTCGGGCTGCACCGGCGCGGCCGGGGCGTGGTCTCCGGGCAGATCATGCTCGACGGCACGGATCTGATGACGATCGACGACGAGTCCATGCGCCGGCTACGCGGCGATCATGTGGCGATGGTCTTCCAGGACCCGCTCTCCGCCTTCCACCCGTACTACCGCATCGGCAGCCAGATCGTGGAGGCGATCCACTCGCACCGGCAGATCTCCGGGGAGAGTGCGCGGACGCTCGCCGTCGAGATGCTGGACATGGTCGGCATCCCCAATCCGAAGGCGCGATTCGACCAGTATCCGCATGAGTTCTCCGGCGGTATGCGGCAGCGGGCGATGATCGCCATGGCGCTGGTGAACGAGCCCAAGCTGCTCATCGCCGACGAGCCGACCACCGCGCTCGACGTCACCGTGCAGGCGCAGATCCTCAGCCTCATGCGCGATCTGCAGACCGAGCTCGGTACCGCGAACATCGTCATCACCCACGACCTCGGTGTCGTCGCGAACATCGCCGACCGAGTGATGATCATGTATGCCGGCAAGGTCGCCGAGACGGGCTCGGTCGGCGAGATCTTCGCCGCGCCCGAGCACCCCTACACCTGGGGGTTGCTCGGGTCCGCCCCGCGACTGGATCTTCCCCGGCTGGAACGGCTCGCCGCGATCCCGGGCAGCCCGCCGTCGCTGATCAACGTTCCGCCGGGCTGCTCCTTCCACCCCAGGTGCGCGTTCCGCGACGACCGGCTCGGCTGCGGCTCGACCGTCCCTGAGCTCAAGGCGAGCACCGGTACGCATCCGGTCAGATGCCACCTGCCCGGCGACCGCCGACGAGTACTGTTCGCCGACCCCGCCGACCCCGCCGACCCCGCCGACGCCCCCGGCGATTCCGGCGATTCCGGCGGCCTCGGCGATCCCGACGGCGACCCCGCCGACCTCGGCGGCGTCGGCGGCCTCGGCGACGACGGCCCCGGCGGCGTCGGGGGATCGTCGATCGCCACCCTGTCGATCACGGCGTCGGCCGAGCCGGGCGCGGCGGTCGACGCCACGCCGCTCCTGCGGGTCACCAACCTCCAGAAGTACTATCCGCAGTACACCCGCAAGCTGTTGCGCCGTGCCGCGCCACCGGTGCGCGCCGTCGACGGCATCACCTTCGACGTCCGCGCCGGTGAGACCCTGGGCCTGGTCGGCGAGTCCGGCTGCGGCAAGTCGACGGCCGGGCGCGCGATGCTGCGCCTGCTTGAGCCGACCGGCGGAACGGTCGAGTTCAAGGGCGAGGACATCACCCGGCTGGACGGGCAGCGGCTGCGCCGGCTCCGTCGCCACATGCAGATGGTCTTCCAGGATCCGTTCGGCTCACTCAACGGCCGCCAGACCGTCGGAGCGATCATCGCGACACCGTTCAAGATCCAGGGAATCAGTCCGGAGGGCGGCATCCGTCACGCGGTGCGCGAACTGATGGACCGGGTGGGGCTGAACCCCGAGCACTACAACCGCTTCCCGCACGAGTTCTCCGGAGGTCAGCGGCAGCGCGTCGGCGTGGCCCGGGCGATCGCCCTCAAGCCGGACCTGATCGTGTGCGACGAGCCGGTCTCGGCGCTCGACGCGTCCATCCAGGCGCAGGTGATCAACCTTCTGAAGGATCTTCAGGAGGAGTCCGGCGTCGCCTACGTGTTCATCGCGCACGACCTGTCGGTGGTGCGCCACATCGCCGACCGCATCGCGGTCATGTACCTCGGACGGGTCATGGAGGAGGCGCCGTGGGACGTGCTGTGCGAGCGGCCGCTGCACCCCTACACGCACGCCCTGCTCTCGGCGGTGCCGATTCCCGACCCCGAGCACGAGGCCCGCCGCGAGCGCATTCTGCTCTCCCGCGACCTGCCCAGCCCGCAGAATCCGCCGTCCGGCTGCGTGTTCCGGACGCGCTGCCTGGAGGCGCGGGAACGCTGTGCCGCGGAGGTGCCCGAGCGGCGCGAGCTGCGGCCGGGCCACTTCGTGGCCTGCCACTTCCCGCACGAGGCGACCGCGGTCCTCACCGGACGACCGTAGCCGTCGCCCCGCAGGCGCCGCCGGCGCCGACGTACCCACACGACAACGAGGAGGATGTGCCCCATGCAGGCAACCCAGCGGACGCTCGATCTGGCCGAGAGGTTCTTGCCGGACGTGGTCCGCCTGCGCCGCGCGCTGCACCAGGTGCCCGAGCTGGACCTCGACCTGCCGAAGTCGCAGGCGTTGCTGCTCGACGCGCTGGCCGACCTCGACCTGGAGATCACTCTCGGTGAGGGCCTGTCCTCGATCACCGCCGTCCTGCGCGGGGGGCGCGGACCGGGTCCGGTCGTGCTGCTCCGCGGCGACATGGACGCGTTGCCCGTCGTGGAGGCGACCGGCCTGCCGTACGCGTCCACGCACGAAGGCCGGATGCACGCCTGCGGCCACGATCTGCACGCCGCCGGTCTCGTGGGTGCCGCCAGGATCCTGCACGGTATGCGGGACGACCTCCGCGGCGACGTGGTCTTCATGTTCCAGCCGGGAGAGGAGCAGTCCGGCGGGGCGGTGCCGATGCTTGAGCAGGGCCTGCTCACCGCGGCCGGCCGGCCGGTCGACGCCTGTTACAGCGTCCACGTCCACTCGGCCGGGCTGCCGTTCGGCGTCTTCCGCAGCCGTCCCGGGATCATCAACGCCCACAACGAGGAGTTCGTCGTCCGTGTCATCGGCGCCGGTGGCCACGCGTCCTCGCCGTGGCGGGTACTCGACCCGTTGCCGGCGGCCTGCGAGATGGTGCTGGCGATGCAGACGCGGATCACGCGGTCGATCGACATCTTCGATCCGGCCGTGTTGACGATCGGGCGCTTCCTCGGTGGCACGAAGGACAACGTCATCCCCGACGTGGTCGAGTTCGGTGGAACGATCCGCTGCTTCTCCGACAGCGCCCTGGCGAAGGTCCGGGAGATCGTCGACGGCTGCGCGAAGGGCATAGCCGAGGCGCACGGCCTAAAGGTCGCCGTCGAGCGGATTCCCGGGTATCCGGCGTGCGTGAACGACGTCGAGGAGTTCGAGCACGCCCGGCAGACCGTTGTCGACCTGTTCGGTGAGGACCGGTTCCAGCGCTCCGTCAACCCGTCCGGCAGCGGCGACGACTTCGCCTACGTCATGCGGCAGGTGCCCGGCGCGTACTTCGGCGTCGGCGCCTGCGCGAGCGCGGACCCGGAGACCGCGGCCGCCGGCCACTCCCCGCGAGCGGTCTTCGACGACGCGATCCTGCGCGACACGTCCGCGTTCCTCGCCGAGCTGGCGATCCGCCGCCTGGCCCGCGGCTGAAGCCCGGTGTCCGACAGGTGATCACGGCCCCCCTCTACCCCGGGCGGAATCCTCGACGCCCGGTTCCCGTACGCGTACCGTCGCCGACGGTAAACAAGGAGCTCACCCGATGGGTATAGGAAAACTTCCGGACTTTCCCTGGGATCTGCTGGTCCCCGCACGCAGGAAGGCCGAGGCCCATCCGGACGGGCTGGTGGATCTCTCGATCGGCACGCCGGTGGATCCGACGCCGGCCGTCGTCCAGGAGGCGCTCAAGGCGCACTCCGACGCGGCTCCGTATCCCATGGCCTCGGGCTCGGCCGACCTGCGCCGGGCCATCGTCGGATGGTGCGAGCGGAGAAGGAACGTCGTAGGGCTCGGCCCCGAGGCGGTGCTTCCGACCATCGGGAGCAAGGAGCTCGTCGCCTGGCTTCCGACGATGCTGGGCATCGGCGCGGGCGACATCGTGGGGGTCCCGCCCGTGGCCTACCCGAGCTATCTGGTCGGCTCGGAGATCGCGGGTGCCGAGGTGCGCCTCCTCGGGCCGCCGTCGACGCTCGACTCCCTCGGGGAGAAGGGGAGGGTGAGGCTCATCTGGCTCAACACGCCCGGCAATCCCCACGGTGAGGTCCATGACGTGGCGTACCTGCGACAGGTCGTCGAGTGGGCGCGCGCCAACGACGTCGTCGTCGCCAGCGACGAGTGCTACGCCGAGCTGGACTGGCGAGACGGAGGCCACGCCAGGGCCACCCCGAGCATTCTCGACGCCGAGGTCTGCGGTGGGAGCCACGAGAACCTGCTGATGGTCTACTCGCTCTCCAAGCAGTCGAACCTCGCCGGCTATCGGGCGGGGCTGGTGGCCGGCGACCCCGCGCTGATCGCCCGAGTGCTCCAGGTGCGAAAGCACACGGGCATGATGATGCCGACCCCGGTACAGCACGCGATGGCGGCCGCCCTCTCCGACGACGAGCACGTGCGGGCGCAGCGCGCGGTCTACGGCCGGCGCCGGGAGAGGCTCCTCGCGGCGGCCGGCCGTGCCGGCCTGCGCGTCGAGCACTCCGACGCCGGGCTCTACCTCTGGGCCACCCGTGACGAGGACTGCTGGGTGACCTCGTCCGACCTCGCCGAGAAGGGCATCCTCGTGGCCCCCGGGGCCATCTACGGACCCAGCTGTGCCCGGCATGTGCGGATCGCGCTGACCGCGACGGACGAGCGCGTCGACGCGGCCTGTGAGCGGCTGTGAAGGGAGCGTCCCGGTCCCGCCGCCCGCCGGAACCGGCCGCAGTGATCGCGATCATCGCCGTCCACGGACATCAGCGCGTCTGATGGCCGTCATAGGGAGATTCGTCTTCCTGCGGCCCTCGACGAGGGGATTCAATGGTCGGCAAGGTCGCCGAACGTAAACCGAGGGAAAGTATGAGCTACCAGATCCGCCGTTGGGTCAGCCACGTCGACGAGGTCGTCCACGACGGACATGAGCCCTCCGGGCTGCCCCTCGTCAAGGCCGCCGTCGGAGTCGTCTTCGTCAACCCGTACGCGGGCCGTCGCGACAAGGACCTTTCAGCGCTCATCGACCCGAGCCCCTGGCTGGGCCGCGAACTGGGCCGCCGCGCCCAGGCGCTGCTCGGAGGCCGGCCGATCGAGAGCTTCGGCAAGGGCGGTGTCGCGGGGCTCGCCGGCGAGCAGGAGCACGCCGTCGCCTGTGTGACCTCCCTCTTCGGTGACGCCCTGCGGGAGAGCGTCGGCGGTGGCCTCGCGTGGATCTCGTCGGTCACCAAGGTGGCCGCGGCCGGCGTGAGCATCGACATCCCCCTGGCGCACAAGGACGCGCTCTACGTCCGCAGCCACTACGACGCCGTCACGCTCACGGTTCCGGACGGGCCGAAGCCGGACGAGATCCTCATCTGCGCCGCGGTGTCCACCGGTGGCCGTGTCCATGAGCGCTCCGGCGGTCCCACCGCGGTCAACCTCGTCGGTGACGGGCTCCGATGAGCCCCGCCGTACCGCGTCACGCGGAGGAGACCTGGGTCCCGGGCACGCCGGTCGACGCCTCGTGGGTCGGCGACCACGAGTGGGGCCTCGTCCTGGGGGGCGCGACGGTGCCGGCCCTCAGCGGACGGACCTACGACAAGGTGAGCCCGGTCACGGGCGAGGTCGTGTGCCGGATCCCCGACGGCGGTCGCGACGACGTCGACCGCGCGGTCGACGCCGGTCTCAAGGCCGCGGCGGAGTGGAGGTCCGTCACCGTCCAGGAACGCGCCCGGCTTGTCCTGCGGCTCGCCGCCGTCGCCCGTGACCATCGGCGCGAGCTCGCCGTGCTCGACGCCGTCGACGTGGGCAACACCGTCTCGTCGATGGTTCCCGACGTCGAGTTCGGCATCGAGGTCATGGAGTTCATGGCCGGGGCCGCCACCCACCTCGGCGGCAGTACGCTGCCGGCCACGTCGAGCCACCTCCACTACACCCTCCGGGAGCCGTTCGGGGTCGTCGCGCGCATCGTCGCCTTCAACCATCCGGTCAGCTTCGCCCTCCAGAAGATCGCGGCCCCGCTCATCGCCGGCAACGCCGTCATCCTCAAGCCGTCGGACGCCAGCCCGCTCTCCGCGTTGCGGATGGGTGAGCTGTTCGCGCCCCACCTGCCCGCGGGGCTGCTCAGCGTCCTCGTCGGCCAGGGGCTTGAGGTGCCTCGGGCGATCGTCCGGCACCCCGAGATCCGCCGGATCGGGTTCATCGGCAGCGAGGCCACCGGGCGGGCGATCCAGCGCGAGGCGGCCGAGGTCGCGGTCAAGGACATCACCCTGGAGCTCGGCGGCAAGAACGCGATCATCGTCTGTCCCGACGTCGACCTCGCCGCCGCGGCGGAGGGGGTCGTCAAGGGCATGAACTTCCGCGGCTGGCAGAGCCAGTCGTGCAGCTCGACCTCCCGTCTTCTCGTCCACGAGTCCATCGCGGACGAGCTCGTCGAGAGGATCCGGGTCCTGTCCGAGCAGGTCGCCGTCGGAGACCCCCTCGACCCCGGAACGCAGATGGGGACGCTGGCCACCGAGGGCCAGTACCTCAAGACGATCTCCTACATCGACTCGGCCCGCGAGGAGGGCGCGACCCTCGTCACCGGTGGTCACCGCCCCGCCGGCGTCACCGGTGACGCGGGCCACTTCATCGCGCCGACGGTCTTCGACCATGTGACGCCGCGGATGCGGATCGCCCGCGAGGAGATCTTCGGCCCCGTCCTGTCGGTGATCCGGTGGTCCGACCTCGACGAGGCCGTCGAGATCGCCAACGCGGTCGACTACGGCCTGACCGGCGCGATCTGGACGCGGGACATCACGGTGGCCCATCGGGTCGCCCAGCGTCTTGAGGTCGGCTACGTCTGGGTCAACGACGCCGCGACGCACTTCGCGGGCACGCCTTTCGGCGGTTTCCAGAACTCCGGCATCGGCCGGGAGGAGAGCGTCGAGGAAGTCGTGAGCTACACCCGCCAGAAGACCGTCCACGTCGCGCTGGGGCGCTGAGTCCTCCCGCCGACACCTCTACGCGCGCAGAACGGAGTACGAACAGTGACCACCAAGGAACTTGAGACCGTGAGGATCGTCCGCGAGGGCGACGGAATCGCCTGGGTCTCGATCAACCGGCCGGAGAAGCGCAACGCGATGAGCCCGCAGGTCCACCGCGACATGTCGGCCGCCTTCGACGAGCTTGAGCTCGACGCCGAGACCAAGGTCGTCGTCATCCACGGCGAGGGGGGCGTCTTCTCGGCCGGTCAGGACCTCAAGGACTCCTTCCGGGGGCTTGAGAACGACGCGACGGAGCGCTACCTCCAGGAGCAGAAATTCTGGAAGTGGCGGTGGGAGCGCCTCTGGAACTTCCCGAAGGTCACCATCGCGATGGTCGACGGCTGGTGCGTCGGCGGCGCCTTCACCCACCTCATCGGCTGCGACTTCGCCATCACCTCCGAGGAGGCGCAGTACAGCCTCTCCGAGGTGAACTGGGGCATCATCCCCGGCGGGATGGTCAGCCGCGCGGTCGTCGAGGCGATGGGCTACCGCGACGGCATGTACTACTGCATGACGGGTGAGCGCTTCCACGGGCGGCGCGCGGTCGAACTCGGTCTGGCCAACTTCGCCGTCCCGGCGGCCGACCTCCGGCCCCGCACCCAGGAGTTCGCCGAGATGATGATGGCGAAGAACCAGGCCGTCGTGAACGCCACGAAGCAGGTCTACCGCGCGCTCCGGCGCGGCATGGACTTCGACCAGTCGCTTGACTACATGGCGGCCAAGTTCGTCCAGCTCAAGGCGACGGACCCCCAGAACGGCTACCGGACGGGGCTGTCGCAGTTCATCGACGAGAAGTCGTACCGGCCCGCGCACGAGCCGTACCCGAATCCTGACCAGAGCCAGGCCGGCCAGTCGGTATGAGAGGCGCCATACACGTCGGCGGGATTTCGCCGACGAGGACGGCGTCTGGGCGCGTGTGCGAGCCCACGACGCCGGAAAGGGTTTGAGGATGAGTGCTGGTGGCCCGCTGGCGGGGATCACAATCGTCGAGATCGGCCGGTTCATCACGGCGCCGTACGCGGCGATGCTGCTCGGCGACCTCGGTGCGACCGTCGTCAAGGTCGAACCCGTCACCGGCGGCGACCCGTTCCGCCAGGCCGGTGAGCCCGGGATCTCGGCCCGGTTCCTGGCGTACAACCGGAACAAGCAGTCCATCGGTCTCGACCTGGCCGCCGACGACGGTCGCGTCGTCCTTTGCCGCCTTCTCGGCGACGCCGACGTTCTCATCGAGAACTTCCGGCCCGGGGTCATGGCCGGCTTCGGGCTCGACTACGACCGGGTGGCCGGGGAGCACCCCGGTCTGGTCTACTGCTCGATCACCGGGGCCGGTCCCGACGGGCCCGCCGCCTCGCTCCCGATGTACGACGCCATCGGCCAGGGCCTGTCCGGGCTCATGGCCCAGCTGTCGGAGATCGAGTATCCCCAGCCGGTCGGGCCGGCGCTGTCGGACAGCATCACCGGGATGACAGCCGCGCTGGCGATTCAGGCCGCCCTCGTCGAGCGGTCCCGCACGGGGCGAGGCCAGTACGTCCAGACGTCGATGATCGAGGCCACGGTGAGTTTCCTCGCCGAGCCCGCGGCGCACTACTTCAGGACGGGCGAGGAGCAGGACTGGCTGACGAGACCCCGTCAGTCCCAGTCGTTCGGCTTCCGCGCCGGGGACGGGCGTCCGTTCGTGATCCATCTGTCGTCCCCCCTGAAGTTCTGGCACCGGCTCCTGGCCGTCGTCGAACGGCCGGAACTCGACGGCGACCCGCGTTTCTCCACCTATGCCCGGCGTGTGAAGAACTACCGCGAGCTGCGGGAGGAGCTGTCCACGTCGTTCGCGGGGGCGGGCCGGGACCACTGGCTGAAGCGGTTCGCCGAGGAGGACGTCCCCGCCGCCCCGGTCCTCACGACGAGTGAGACCTTCGAACACGACCAGGTCCGGCACCTGGGACTTGAGGTCACCCTCGACGGCCCGGACGGGCTGCGGGTGGCCGGGCGGGGAGCCCGCCTGACCTCCACTCCGGGCAGGCTGCGCCAGCCGCCGGCGTTCGGCGCCGACACCGACGCCGTACTGGGGCGTCTCGGCTACTCCGCCGCCGAGGTCGCCGGCCTGCGGGCCGCCGCGGTGGTCGGCTGATGACCGCCGTGAAGATCGGAGATCGGGTCGTGATCGGTGAGGCCGACTTCCCCGAGTCCGCGCGCCGGCTGCGCCTGGAGGTCCGGGCCTTCCTCACCAGAGCCCGGGCCGACGGCCGGTACACGCCGTCGTGCGACGCGTGGCACGTCGGCTTCGACCCCGGCTTCAGCGCCGAGCTGGGGTCGCGTGGATGGCTCGGGGTCAGCTGGCCGAAGGAGGCCGGCGGCCAGGGCGGATCGGCGCTCGACCGCTTCGTCGTGACCGAGGAACTGCTCGCGGCGGGTGCGCCCGTCGCGGCCCACTGGGTCTCCGACCGGCAGACCGGGCCGGCGCTCCTCCGGTACGGGTCCCGAAAGCAGCGGGAAACCCTCCTGCCGGAGATGGCGGCCGGTCGCCTGTTCTTCGCCCTGGGACTGAGTGAGCCCGGCAGCGGATCGGACCTCGCGAGCGTCCGGACGAAGGCCACCCGCTGCGACGGCGGATGGGTGCTTCAGGGCTCGAAGATCTGGACGAGCCATGCGCATCGGTGCCAGTTCGTCATGGTGCTGGCCCGGACGAGTGGTCGGCACGGGGACCGGCACCGCGGCCTGAGCCAGCT
Source organism: Streptosporangium sp. NPDC006007 (assembly GCF_040614315.1). NCBI lineage: Bacteria > Bacillati > Actinomycetota > Actinomycetes > Streptosporangiales > Streptosporangiaceae > Streptosporangium > Streptosporangium sp. NPDC006007. The sequence continues at coordinate 23,169 of NZ_JBEXUG010000039.1, forward strand.
CATCGTCGACCTCGCCGCCCCGGGTGTCGACATCCGTCCGATCCGCATCCTCGACGGCAGCCACCACTTCAACGAGGTCTTCTTCGACGACGTCTTCGTCCCGGACGGGATGCTCCTCGGAAACGAGGGGGAGGGCTGGGCGCAGCTCCGCGCCGAGCTGGCCCTCGAACGCAGCGGCCCGGAGCGCTTCATGAGCAACTATCCGCTGCTCGAAGCGCTCGCCCGGGAGGTCGCCAAGCACGGTGACCCTCAGGCGGAGCAGACCTTCGGCGAGCTCATGGCGGAGTTCACGACCCTGCGCCGCCTGTCGGCCGGTGTGGCCGCCGAGGTGGACTCGGGACGGAGTCCCACGCTGATGAGCGCGCTCGTCAAGGACCTCGGGACCCAGTTCGAACATAAGATTCCCGACGCCGTCCGGAGGGCGGTCCCCGCGCACCGCCGCACGATCGAGACGGATCTTGGACGAGCTCTGCGTGACGCCGTCCTTTTCGGGCCCGGCATGAAGTTCCGGGGAGGAACGAACGAGATCCTGCGGGAGATCGTGGCGAAGGAGCTGGGACTGTGAGCGACGCGGAGGAACTGGCGGGCGTCGTCGGCGACCTGCTGGCTGAGCGGCTCGGACCCGACACGGTCCGCGACCTCGGACGGACGTGGGCCGCCGACCTGTGGGGCGAGCTTGAGGGTCTCGGCATGACGACGGTCGACGTCCCCGAGCGCCTCGGCGGCGGGGGCGGGACGACCGCCGAGGCGCTGACGGTCGTCCGGGTCGCCGGCTACCACAACGCCCCGATCCCGCTCGCCGAGTCCGCCTTCGTCGGCGGCTGGTTGAAGTCGCGGGCCGGTCTTCCGGTCTCGGAGGGGCCGTCGGGAACAGCCCTCTGCCGGAACAGGTCCGTCTACCTCGACGACTCCGACGGCCGGCCGCGGCTCACCGGCACGGTGGCGGTCCCGTGGGGGCGTCACGCCCGCGAGCTCCTCGTCGTCCTTGAGGAGGGTGACGCCACCCAGCTCGCGGTCGTCGATCCGGCCGCGGCCGGGGCCGCCCTCACCTGGACGCACGGGAGCAACGTCGCCGGCGAACCGCGGGACGAGGTGCGGCTGACCGGAGCCGTGTGCCGTGAGGTCCACGACCTCCCCGGCGTGAGCATCGAGGACGCTCACGCCCGGGCGGCGCTCGGCCGGGCCGCGCTCATGGTCGGGGCCCTCGAACGGGTCGTCGATCTGTCGCTCGGCCACGTCACCGTCCGCGAGCAGTTCGGACGGCCGCTGGCGAGGTTCCAGGTCATCGCGCACTATCTCGCCACGATGACGACCCAGCTGGTCGCGGCCCGTGCGTCCCTGGAGGGCGCGGCGCGCGCCGCTGAGGAGTCCGCGCCCCACGAGGTCGACTCCATGGCCGTCGCCGCCGCCAAGACGCGCGCCGGTGCGAGCGCGGAGGTCATCACCCTGCTGGGCCACCAGGTGCACGGGGCGATCGGGACGACCGAGGAGCACGAGCTGGGTCTCAGCTCCCGTCGTCTGTGGGCCTGGCGCGACGAGGACGGAGACGAGCAGTACTGGTCAGGGGTGCTCGGGCGCCAGCTCGCCTCTCGCGCCTACGGCTCCGGGCTGTGGCCGGTCCTCGCCCCGGTCTGACCGGGGCGGGGCGCGAGGAGAACCGGAGAGAACCACACGGGAAGAGGGCTCCGCGACCGCCGCGGAGCCCTCTTCCCTTCTCCTTTTCCCTCTCCCCGCCGTCCCTGCCGCCGGTCAGGGCCTCTCGGCGGGAGCCCCGGCAGCCGATCGTCCGGCCCTCCGGCCGCAGACGGCGGCCCGCGTCAGCGCCGCCGCCGCCGGGTAGTTGTGGTAGAAGAGGCCGCCGACGACGCCACCCGCCGCGAAGAGATCACCGATCCGGTGGCCGCCGACGTGCAGGACCGCCATGTCGGTGTCCGTGGTGATGCCGCCGTAGGTGAACGAGATCCCGGAGGTGACCTTGTAGGCGACGAACGGCGGCCTGTCGATGGGAAGCGCCCAGTGCGACTTCGCCGGCTGTCCGGCCGGTGCCGCCCCGAGGTCCTCCGGGAGGCCGTCCGGTGTGGGGGTGGCGCAGGCCTCGTTGAAGCGGGCCACCATTGCGGTGAACCGGTGCGCGGGCACGCCGATCGCGAGCGCCAGCTCCTCAAGGGTGTCGGCGACGGTCGGGTGGCCGTGCGAATAGTAGTGCTGCTGGAGGTTGTGGCTCGTCCGGGCGTCGAAGACCTGATAGGCCAGGCCGGCGGGCTGATCGCAGATCGCCGCCCCGACCTTCGTGTAGGTCATCGTGAACAGGTCCTCGCCCTCGTCGACGAAGCGTTCCCCGAGCTCGTTGACGAGGATGCCGTCGGCGTAGGAGTAACGCTCGCTCCGGGGTGAGCGGTCCAGGTCCCCGACGAGGGGGATGTCGGCGTCGGTGGGCACCGAGTGACAGCCACCCCAGTGGCCGCCCGGCATGGCCCCTATCTCAAGGGCGCGGGTGAGGCCGAGACCGGTGTTGTATCGGCTGCCGCGCACCGCGACGAGGTCCCATCCCCGCCCGAGATACTTGCGGCGCATCTCCGGGTTGGCCTCGAAACCGCCGCTCGCCAGGACGACCGTGCCGCGCTCCTCGACCGGCCGGCCGCCCACCATGGCGTGGACGCCGGCGACACGGCCGTCCTCGACGAGGAGGTCTTGGAGTACGGCGTTGTAGCGGATCGTGACGCCGGCGTCCTCGGCCGCTCCGAAGAGGGACTCCATGAGTCCCTCACCGCTGTCGTGCGCCGCCACACAGGCCCCGGGGTCGAGGGTCGTCGAATCCGTCGACCGCACCTCCTGGACGTGGGAGAACTTGAGGTTGAAGCCCAACGACACCCCGTGCGCCCGGAGCCAGCGCAGGGTCTCGAACGACGTGTCGACGACGAGGTCGAGCTCCTCGGGGTTGGACCGGTTGTGAGAGGTCCGGAGGATGTCGTCCCGGAAGTCCGCGCGGGTGTAGGGCGCGATCCGGAGGCGTGCGGCGTCGGGGTCGGACGCGACGTCGATGAGAAGCTCAAGGGCGAGCTCCCCGTCATGGTGCAGGCCGTCGTGCGCGAAGCGGAAGGATCCGTTGGAGAAGCGGCTGTTGCCGCCGCGCGCGTCACGGGGCGAGGCTTCGAGGACGAGGACTTCCGCCCCGTGCTCACGGGCGCTCAGCGCCGCGCAGAGACCGGCGAGCCCGGCCCCGACGACGACGACCCGGCGGGATGCTGTGGTCATGAGAGTGCTTTCCGGCGCCGTGGAATGGGAGACCGCACCGCGCCTCAGCTGATGTCGCCGGCGCTGCGGGCACCGTCGATCGGCAACGCCACGCCGGATATGCCCCTGGCGTGGTCGGAGGCGAGGAAGGCGTACGCGAGCGCGACGTCCTTCGTCTCAAGGAGGATGTCCAGGGGCATGGACGCGCCGGGGTTCGCGTGGAGGCGTTCCCGGAAGTTCGCCAGCGCCTGCTCGTCGGGGAAGACGTTCGCCATGAAGCCGGTGTCGATCGTCGAGGGGCACACGCAGTTGACGCGGATGGCCGGGGCGAGCTCGATCGACAGCGCCTTGGTCATGGTGATGACAGCGGCCTTGGACGCGGCGTAGATCGACGACTGAGGGCGCGGGAAGAGACCGGCGACCGAGGCCGTGTTGAGGATCACCCCTCCCCCGCTGCGGCGCAGGAGCGGCACGGCACTCCGGACGCCGAGGTAGACGCCTTTGACGTTGATGTCGAAGACGCGCTCGAAGTTCGCGATGTCGGAGTTCTCGACGGGCGACTTCGGGCTTGAGATCCCGGCGTTGTTGACGAGGACGTGCAACGCGCCGAACCGCTTCTCGGTGAAGGAGACCATGTCCGACACGGAGCCCGGGTCGACGACGTCGACGCGCGTCGCCGCGGCGAGCTCACCGATGTCGGCGGCCACCCGCCCGGCCGCCTCGACGTCGCGGTCCGCGACGACGACGCGGCTGCCGCATTCGGCGAAGAGACGCGCGGTGGCCTCGCCGATCCCGCCGCCGCCCCCGGTCACGAGGGTCACCTTGCCTGAGAAGTCGTACATGGGGATCTCCTGGAAGTCGAGAGGGTGATGCGGGGATCGTGTCATCGGCGGGGCGGCGTGGCGGCGAGGGCCCGGTCGGCCATCTCGACGGCGTAGAGGGCGATGCCGGTGCTCGGCGCGTCGTTCGGGGACAGGCTCGTCGTCATCCGCAGGAAGCGCTTGACGAGCTGGATCGAGGCCTGGTCGTAACCGGCGACCTGGTTGGCGATGGCCGTGACCTCGTCCGCGAGGGCGGCCCTCGGGACGTGCCGCGCCGCCAGGCCGAAGGCGACCGCCTCCCTGCCGTCGAGCTCGCGTCCGGTGAAGATGAGGTCGCCGAGAATGTGCTGGGGCAGGACGTATCGGTAGTGGCTGAGGACGATCGTCGGCGGGATGCCGTGCGGGATCTCCGGGAAGGACAGGACGGCGTCGTCCGCGGCGACGACGATGTCGCACCGCGCGGCGAGGGACAGCCCGGCGCCCTCCGCGCGTCCGTGGAGCGCGGCGACGGTCACGGCGGTGCACGAGCTGAGGGCCTCGTTGGTCCGCTGGATCAGCTCGAACTCGGCGGTGATGGCCTTCGGGTTCGTGGGAGCCCCGGGGACGCGTTCGCGTCCGAGGGAGAAGTCCTCCCCCGCCGCGTCGAGGACGACGACGGAGACCGGGTCCGGTCCGGACCGGGCCTCGGCGAGGGCGTCGGTGAGGGCGTTGAGCACCTCGGCGTTGAGCCGGTTCCCCTGGTCGGGCCGGTCCAGGGTGACGCGCAGGACGCGGTCGGTGCGCTGGGTGCGAAGGCTCATGCCGGGACGCTCTCCTTGATGACGGGTTCGTTGAGGATGAGGTCGCTCACGCCGATGCGGGGCGAGCCGTGGGCCGCGGTGTCCTCGCGGTGCCGGGCGAGGTGGGCCGGCGTGTGAACGGCCTGCTCGTCGTCGAGCATCTGGCGGGCGAAGGTATAGACGAACGCGCACCGGGCGTACCGGCGGAAGGTATAGCTGCGGAGCATTTCCTCGACGTCGGCGTCGGTGCGGGTCAGCTCGTCGGCGAGGACGAGGCCGTCCTCCGCGGCCATCGCCGCGCCCTGGGTCAGATGGGGCGGCACGACGTGGGCGGCGTCGCCTCCGAGGACGACACGCCCGGAATACCACGGCCCCGGGATGAGGAGAAGCTCAAGGGGGCCGTAGACGATGTCGGAGCCGGGGCCGAGGCGGTCGCGCGCGGCGGCGACGTAGCTGCCGTAGCCGGCGAGCCGCTCGCGCAGCTCGACGTGGAGCGTGGCCTGGTCGAACCACACCTCCGGGTCCTCCCGCCGGATGTGGAAGAGATACATGAGGTTCTCGTCCAGGGGCATCGCGCCGGTCTTGGACCCGATTCCCTGGAGGAACTCCATCGCGTCGACCTCGGCGGGCCGGGGCTCCTGGATGCGCCAGGCGCCGTAGCCGGAGGGCCGCGGGTGGAAACGCCCGCCGAAGATCGCTTCTCGGGTCGTCGAACGGATGCCGTCGAAGCCGGCGACGACGTCGGCCGTCTCGACCGTCCCGTCGGAGAGCGTCACCCGGACCGAGCCGCCGGTGTCCTCAAGGTCCGTCACCGTCGTGGCCATCCGGATCGACGCGCCGGCGCGCAGCGCGGCGCCGTACAGGATCGTGTGGAGCCGCCGGCGGGTCAGGGCGCAGACCGGGGGCGTGGTGGCGTCGCCGAGGAGGAAGGGGTGCTCGACGACGAGGTTGCGATCGTGGTCGAAGTAGCGCATCGCCCGGTAGACGAAGCCCGCGTCGAGGACCTGGTCGAGGACACCGAGGTGGCGGTAGACCCGGAGGGCGTTGGCCGGCTGACCCAGGCCGACACCGGGGAGGGAGAAGTCCGCCTGCTTCTCGACGAGGGTGACCTCGACACCACGCTGCGCCAGTGCCGTCGCGGTCGTCAAGCCGCCGACACCGCCTCCGACGACGAGGACCCGTCCGACTCGCCCCATGGTGCTCGTTCTCCTCCGTCAGTGGGTTGGTGGGACCGTCAGCGTAAGAGAGGGGGCGAGGCCACGAAAAAGCAATGCTTCGTATGCGCGGGATAGCCCACGTCTATGCCCTCGGAAGTCCTGGGGGCCGACGGCTCAGGGGGTCGTGGACGGGGCGGCCCGGCGGGGCCGAGTGGCATAGCCGACACCTATCCCGCCCATAGGGAGATGTGCCTTCTCCGCCGGTCCGGCGGTCTCCTAGGCTTCGACGGACGTCAGGCATGCGGGAGCCGGCAGCGGCCGTCGGCGAGGCCGGCGTCGCGGCGGTCCGCCACCGGCCGAACCGGCCCCGTCGCCCGGGAGGGCGCGTCTCGAAAGGAACTCGGTGAGCATTTACCCAGGGGCGAACGAGTCCGAGGTCGAGGTTGACGGCGACGTCGTACCCTACGTCGACTCCGTCCGGTCCAAGGGCGAGCCGCGGCCCATCGTCCTGGTCCACGGCAGTGGTGGTACGGCCCGCTCCCACTTCGGTGCGCTCTTCCCGATGCTCGCGAGCCGCCGCCGGGTCATCGCCCTCGACTACGGCTCCGTCCCGGCCCCCGGCCGCGAGCTGACCCTCGACGCCCTCGTCGCCAAAGTCCGCGCGGTGCTCGACGACGCCGTGCCCGGCGAGCCGGTCGATCTTGTCGGCTACTCACTCGGCGCCGTCGTCTCGATCGCGCTCGCGGCCGAGCGACCGGAGCGCTGCGCGTCGCTCACCCTCATAGCCGGGTGGCTGCGGACCGACTCCCACCAGCGGATCCGCAACCGGGTGTGGCGCACCCTCTTCGAGGCCGGATCCGACGCGCTCGGCGCGTTCGCCGTGCTCAACGCCTACAGCGCGCAGTACCTCGCCAAGTTGAGCCCGGCGGAGGCGGAGGCGCTCGCCGAGCGCTCGTCCCCCGGGCCGGACCGCGCGCGGCAGATGCGGCTCAACGCCGAGGTGGACGTGCTGGAGGCCGCGACCAGGGTAAGCGCTCCCACGCTGATCATCGGGTGCGACCACGATCAGATCGCCCCCCCGCACCACAGCCGGCAGATGCTCGGCGCCATCGGCGACGCGAGGATGGCCCGGGTGCGCGCGGGCCACGCGGTCCTCACGGAGCGACCTGCCGAGGTCTACCAGCTCGTCGACGCCTTCACCCAGCGACCGGACGAGTACCCGGCGGGCGCCCACATCCCGCCGATCGTCGTCTGATGGCCGCGGTCCACGATCTCGTCCAGCCCCGCCGGGCGGCCACCCAAGAACCCATGGACAGTCATGACGAGAGATAAGAGGAGGACGCGGTGACGGCGTCGACGCACGAGGGGCCGGAGCGGTACGAGGTCATCATTGTCGGGACCGGATTCGCGGGGATCGGCCTGGGAACGCGGATGAAGCGTGCCGGGTATGAGTCGTTCGTCATGCTTGAGCGGGCGGACGACGTCGGCGGCACGTGGCGCGACAACACCTACCCCGGGGCCGCGTGCGACGTGTCGTCGCACCTCTACTCGTACTCCTTCCGGATCAACCCGGACTGGACGCACGTCTACTCACCGCAGCCGGAGATCTTCAAGTATCTCAAGGACACGGCCCGCGAGGGCCTGCTCGACCACATCCGGTTCGGCAGCGAGGTGACGGACGCCGACTGGGACGAGGAGGCCGGCGAGTGGCGGGTCGTCGCGGGCGGCAGGGAGTTCGCCGGCCGTGTCCTCGTCCTGGCGAGCGGACGCCTGTCCGATCCGAAGATGCCGGACATCCCCGGGATCGACTCGTTCTCCGGAACGTTGTTCCACTCCGCGGCCTGGGACCACGACGCCGCGCTCGACGGGCTGCGCGTCGGGGTCATCGGGACCGGCGCCTCGGCTGTCCAGATCATCCCCGAGATGGCGAAGGTCGCCGGTCACCTGACGGTGTTCCAGCGCGGCGCCGCGTACGTGCGTCCGCGGACCAACCGCGCGTACACCGAGGTGGAGAAGCGCACCTTCGAACGGTCGCCCGAGGTCGTCGAAGCCCTCCGCGAGGATCTCTTCTGGGCCAACGAGGCACGCCTCGTCGAGCGGCAGGCGCTGCCGGCCCTGCTTGACAAGGCGTCGGCGGACGCGCACGCGCACCGCGAAGCCCAGGTCAAGGACCCGGTGACCCGCGAGCTGCTCAAACCGGACTACGTGTTCGGGTGCAAGCGAGGCCTGAAGTCCAACGACTACTACCCGGCGTTCAACCTGCCCCACGTCACGCTCCAGGCGTCGGGTATCGAGCGAATCGAGGGGGCGGTCGTCCACGCCGTGGACGGCCGGACCCACGAGCTGGACGTCCTCGTCGCGGCGACCGGCTTCGAGGCGACCGACCTGCCGATCTCCTACCGGGTGCGGGGGGCCGGCGGCCGGGCTCTGTCCGAGGCGTGGGCGACCGGGATGCAGGCCTTCGCGACGGTCTCACCCCACGGCTTCCCCAACCTCGTCGTCATGGGTGGACCCAACACCGGTCTCGGGCACAACTCCGCCATCTACATCATCGAGTCCCAGGTCGACTACATCCTCGGCGTTCTCGACTTCCTCGCCGAGGACCCCGCCCGGGTCGTCGACATCGACGCGAAGGTCGAGGAGGAGTTCATGCGTAACCTGGAGACGAAGATGGAGGGGACCGTCTGGCTGTCCGAGGGCTGCCAGACATGGTACGTCGACTCCAGGAACGGCCGGCTCACGAGCCTGTGGCCCGACTTCGCCCACAGCTTCCGCCGTGAGAACGGCGTCTTCGATCCCTCCCCGTACATCGTGTCGACCGCGCCCGGACGGTCGGGAAGTGAGGCCGGCAATGGCTGAGGCACAAGGATCCCCGACCCGGCGTGACAGTGAGGGGGCGGCCGGCCCTCGGGTCCACCAGGTCCTTGCCCGGGGAATCGCCGATCTTGGGGTGAGCACCCTGTTCGGCCTCATGGGCGACGGGAATCTCTGGCTCATCGACTCCTTCGTCAAGGAGCGGGGCGGGACCTACGTCGGGGCGACGCACGAGGCGAACGCGGTGCTCATGGCCAGCGGCTTCGCCCAGCGTTCGGGCGGGATCGGGGTCGCGACGGTGACGCACGGCCCCGGCCTGACGAACACGGTGACCGCCCTGACCGACGCGGCCCGGGGCCGGATCCCGATGGTCGTCATCGCCGGCGACACCCCCGCCGAAATGCGCGACCACAGCCAGAAGCTCGCTCAGCGCGAGGTCGTCATACCGACGGGTGCCGGGTTCGAGCTCATGCGCTCACCGGCCACGGCCCTGGTGGACCTCGCGACGGCCTTCCGGCGCGCGGTGGCCGAACGGCGCCCCGTGGTCCTCAACATCCCGCGGCAGCTTCAGCTCGCCGTGACGGAGGACGCCGGCACCGTCGTGATCCCGTCCGCGCCCCAGTCGCCCGGACCGGACCCCGAGGCCCTCGACGTCGCGCTGGGCATCGTGGCGAGCGCGCGGCGTCCTCTCATCCTCGCCGGTCGGGGTGCCGAGCACGCCCGGGACGGACTCGTCGCCCTCGCGGACCACATCGGCGCCCTGCTCGCGACGACGCTGCAGGGTCAGTCGATCTTCCAGGGACACGCCTACGACCTCGGCCTGTTCGGCTCCCTGTCGACCGAGACGGCCCTTGAGGCGATCGGCGAGGCCGACTGTGTGATCTCCTTCGGGGCGGGTCTGAACCGGCACACGACGGTCGAGGGGGCCCTCCTGTCCGGGAAGGCCGTCGTCCAGTGCGACATGCACCCCGAGGCCCTGGGGCGTTACGCGCCCGTCGACGCGACCGTCCTCGGTGACGCCGGCCGGGTGGCCGAGGCCATGCTGACGAGCCTCGTCGAGGCGGAGATCGGCGGTGACCGGGCCCGCGACGAGTCGCTCGCCCGGCGCCTGGCGGAGGAGCGGGAGCGCACGCTCGGGCACGACTCCCCCGAGGGGCCGCTCGACGTGCGTGCGGCCCTGGCGCAGATCGCCCGCGCCATCCCCGAGGGACGGTCGGTCACCACCGACCTCGGCCGGTTCGTCATCGACGCGTGGAAGGCGGTAACGGTCACCGCCCCGCGCGCCTACGTGCACACGAACAACTTCGGATCCATCGGCCTCGGCATGGGGTACGCGATCGGGATGACGTACGCGCGCCCGGACGAGCCGGTGGTCCTGGTGACCGGTGACGGCGGGTTCATGATGGGAGGGCTCGCCGAGCTGGGGACGGCGGTGCGCCACGGACGTGATCTCATCGTCGTGGTCGTCGACGACGGGGCCTACGGCGCCGAGCACGTGCAGTTCCGCAACCGGGGCCTCGATCCCGATCTCACGACGTTCGCCTGGCCCGATATCGCCGGAGTGGCTCGCGCGCTCGGCGCCGAGGCGCTCACGGTGCGGGTCCCCGCCGATCTGGACGGTGTCGCCGAGTTCGTGCGCACGCGCCGCGGCCCGGTCCTCATCGACCTGATCGTCGCGCCGGAGGCCGTACTCGCCCGGGGCTTCGCCTGAGCGGAAAATCGGACAGGTAGTCTGTTGGGAGCATGAAAGCAAGACCAGTGATCGGTGAAGCGGTCAGGCGAGATCGGGGGCAGGCCACTGGTACCGCACGATCGAACGCGGGCGGCAGCGCCGTCGGGGCTTACGGCGCCCACCGGTTGGTGAGAGAAAGTGGCCAGGCCATGACGAAACCGCCCGACGTCGGCATGTCTCGATTCGACCTGCGCCGGGTGGATCTCAACCTCCTCGTCAGCCTGCACTACCTGCTCCAGGAGTGCCAGGTGACGGCGGCGGCCGAGCGGATGTCGGTGAGCCAGCCCTCGATGAGCGCCTCGCTGGCCCGGCTGCGCCGGTTGCTCGACGACCCGCTCATGGTCCGCGCCGGTCGCCGGCTCGTCCTCACGCCGTACGCCGAGGGCCTGCGCGACCAGGTCGCCGCGGTCCTCCGCGAGATCGAGTTCACGCTTTCGACGCGACCGGTCTTCGACCCGACCTCGGAGTCACGCCAGTTCGTCATCGCGGCGACGGACTACATCACCCTCGTCCTCCTCAAGGACCTCGTCAGCGACCTCAGCATGTCGATGAACATCCACTTGGAGGTGCAGCCGGTCATGGCCAGCCACCTCGACGACCTGCGCAACAACCGGATCGACATGATCATCACGCCGCGTGAGGTCATGGGGGAGGTCACCGACCTCCTCAGCGCCACCCTCTTCCGGGACCGCTTCGTCGGGGTGGCGAGCGCGCAGAACGACGCGATCGAGGGCCTGACCACGCAGCGGTTCTCCCAGTTGCCCTACATCGCGTACCGGTCGGACGGGAAGCGTTCGAACGTCGACGGGCAGTTCGACCTGCTCGGGGTTTCGCGCAACGTCCAGATGACGACGGAGAACTTCGTCGTCGTCCCCCACATCGTCACGGGGAGCAATTTCATCGCCATGGTGCACGAGCGGCTCTGGCGTTTCATGCCGAGCTCGCTCAATCTCAAGCTCTTCGAGTCCCCGGTCGCTCTGCGGCCCGTGACCCAGGCCGTCTACTGGCACCCTCGCCGGATGGACGACCCCGCGCACCGTTGGCTGCGTGAACGGATCGTCCGGATGAGCCGCGCTCAGCCGTAGTTCCGGCCCGGGCCGCGGGAGGGGCGTCCGGGGCCCGGGCCGGTGGTCAGGAGACGAAGGCGACGGCGCGCCGGCCACCCGGCGTGTTGCGGCTCCTCGTCAGGCGCAGCTCACCGCGGGAGACCACCGTTGTCACCGCGGGCAGGTCACCGAGCGCGAGGGCGTCGAAGGCGGTGCCGGCGCGGGAGCCGAGGGGCGCGTCGAGGACGACGAGGTTGGCCGGACGGCCGACCTGGAGAAGACCCTCCGCCAGGCCGTAGACCGCGGCCACGTGACCGGTCGAGGCGCTGAGGGCCTGGCGGGGCGTCAGCGGGCCGAGCGAGCAGAGTTCGGCCATCTGGCGCAGCATCCCCAGGGGAATGACGCCGGTGCCCGTCGGGGTGTCCGTCGCGATGAGGACCCGCTCGAACTGGTCGTGCTCAAGGGCCTTCTCGGCGATGTCGATCGCCGAGGCGAGGTTGCCCGCGTGAACGAGCTGGAGGGCGGTCCCGGCCCCCTCCACGACGATGCGCGTGTTCTCCTCGGGGCTGAGTGACGTCGGTCCGCCGTTGACGTGGCCGGCGATGTCCGGCCGCATCGCCAGGAGGACGTCGACGTCGATCTTCTCCAGGCTTCCGGCGATCGAGCCGCCGCCCGAGTGACACATGACGACGATCCCCGCCTCGCGGGCGGCGTGGACGACCGGGACGTACGCGGAGGGCGTGGCGAAGGCGCCGAACCCGGCCTTGGCCATCCAGACCCCCGCCTCCCGGAGCTCGGCGAAGTCGGCGGCCGTGAGCCCCGGTTCGAGGATGACGGATCCGGCGTGGACCGTCATGCCGCCGGGGAAGTAGTCGCGGTAGCTGTGGGCCGCGGCGATCGCGAGGGCCTTCACCCCGACGACGCTCGTCGGGCGGCCGGGGACGTGGACCTCGGAGGCCGAGACGCACGTCGTCGTCCCACCGTGGACGTAGCTCTCCAGGAACCCCACGGTGTTCTGCCGCGGCGTGTAGTCGCCGAAGGTGGTGTGGACGTGGGAGTCGATGAAGCCCGGCACGACGGTCTGGCCTCGGACGTCGAGGACGACCTCGTGGTCGTCCGGGCTCACGTCGCCGCTGTCGCCGATCCACGCGATCGAGCCCCCCTCGACGACGATCGCGTCGCCCGGGAGGGCGGTGCCCGACGCGGTGCCGTCGTGCGAGTCACCGACGTTGGTCAGGGCAAGGGTCATCTGGTCCGCCTCTGTGGTGGGTGCGGCCGTCGTCGGACCGCGCGGAGTGCTCTCGGAGATTCAACCTGTTCGTCCGGGAGACAGGTAGACGCACTTGCCTATGGCGGGAATAGGCAGGTGCGATGACACCTGGGAAAGGGCTGCGGGCCGGCCGTTCCGGGAGCCGGGCTGTTCGCGCGCGGCGGAGGTTCCGGGGAGCTACCCCAAAATGCCATATAGCCCCAATTTTGGTACGAGTGTGATCAACACCACAAATGCGACATCAATGCCACCGGTACATGTCAGCGCATAACCGAGGGCTATCCCTCGCATAGGCAGGCGCAGCTTCCTCGCTTCCAGCAAGGGACATAGCGTGTCCGTACCCAGAGGCGTCACCACTCGGTCACGGTCTGATCCTTCGAGGGGGCCGGGTGCCCATCTCCTCCAACTCCTCCAAGCCCCTCGGGCCTCGACGGCCCCAGACTGAAGAAAGTTGGATCGCATGACAACACGGCGCGCCCGACGACGCTCCACCCTCCCGCTTGTCCTCGCAGGCTCCCTGCTCCTCGCCACCGCCTGCTCGGGCGGCGCAGGCGACGCCGCGAGCTCCGCCGGATCGACCGGAACGGACCGGGAGATCTTCAACATGCTACCGGACTCGATCAAAAAGTCGAAAGTCATCAAGGTCGGCGTCTCCCCGAACTCACCGCCCCTGATCCACGCCTCGGGCGACAAGAACGTGGGCATCATTCCGGACCTGGCCGCCGAGGTCGAGAAGAAGATGGGCGTCAAACTGGAGATCATCGGAATGGACTACGCGGGACTCATTCCGGCGCTCCAGGCCAAGCGGATCGACATCAACTGGAGCGTCATCAACGACACCGAGGAACGGCAGGAGACGATGGACTTCGTCGACTTCCTCCGCTCCGATCACGGCCTGCTCCTCCACAAGGGAAACCCGAAGAACATCACCGACGCCGACTCTCTCTGCGGGACGCGGGCGGGAACCGTCAAGGGGGGTCTCGACCAGGTATTCCTTGAGGAGCAGAAGAAGAAATGCGCGGCCGAGGGCAAGCCGGAAATGGAGATTCTCCTCTACAACAACCGGCTCGGCATCCAGACGGCGATGCAGTCGGGAAAGGTCGACTCCTTCCTCGGCATCAAGCCCTCGCACCAGTACCAGGCCAAGACCGTGAAGGACGGCACCGTCTTCGAGGTCGCCGACGCGACCTTCCTGCCGGGCATCTTCGGCATGGCCCTCCTCAAGGACAACACCCGGCTCCGCGACGCCATGCAGGCCGCGCTGAAGGACACGGTCCGCGACGGTGAGTACACCAAGATCCTCGACAGGTACGACATCGGCTCCTCGGCGCTGACCGAGGACGAGATCCTCGTCAACGGGGTCGGGAACGGCCTGCCGTGACCTCTCCGACCACCGCCACCCAGACGGAGACGGGTTCTCCGTCTGGGGCCTTCGAGCCCATCAAGGCCGTGCCCGTACGCAAATACGGGCAATGGGCCATAGCCGCCATCGTCGCGCTCTACGCCGCGCAGCTCATCGTGTCCGTAGCCCGCAACGAGACGCTTGAGTACGGGGTCGTGTGGCGGTATCTGTTCCATGAACAGGTCCTCAAGGGCATCCTCGTCACCTTCGAGCTGACCTTCGCCGCCGGCATCCTCGGCACCCTCATCGGGACGCTGGTCGCCGTCGCCAAGCTGTCGGGCAACCCGATCCTCCGAGCGGTGAGCGGCTTCTACACGTGGTTCTTCCGCGGTGTCCCGCTGCTGTCGCTCGTCCTCATCATGGGCAACTTCGCGATCCTCTTCTCCCATCTGAGCATCAGCCTGCCCTTCACCGACGTTGACTTCCTCCGAGTGGAAACGAACTCGGTTTTGACGATCTTCGTAGCGGCCTGGATCGCCCTCTCCCTCCACGAGGGGGCCTACATGGGGGAGGTCATCCGCGGCGGTCTCGTCGGTGTCCCCCAGGGGCAGCGCGAGGCGGCGCAGTCCCTCGGCATGTCCGACGGACTCGTCATGCGCCGCGTCATCCTGCCGCAGTCACTGCGCACCGTCGTCCCTCCGATGAGCAACCGGTTCATCATCCTGCTCAAGGAGAGCTCCCTCGTCTCGGTCATCGCCGGAGGCGAGCTGATGAACGCGGTGACCGACCTGTCGACGTCGAACTACCGCGTCATCGAGATGTTGATGGTGGCCACGCTCTGGTACCTCTTCTTCGTCTCGCTGCTCACCTTCGGACAGCGCGTACTTGAGCGGCGCCTCTCACGTGGCTACTCCCGCTGAGCTCCCGGCGCGAGAGATTGGACCGACCATGACGGAATCACCGACCACCGAGCGGGACGACCAGGGGCCGACCGCGACGGCACCGATGGTCACGGCCGAGGGCGTGCACAAGTTCTACGGTGACCACCACGTCCTCAAGGGGGTCGACCTTGAGGTGGAACGCCAGGAGGTGATGTGCATCATCGGGCCGTCGGGCTCGGGCAAGTCGACCTTCCTGCGGTGCGTCAACCGGCTTGAGACCATCACCGCGGGACGCATCCGGGTCGGCGGGGAGCTCATCGGCTACCGCGAGAAGAACGGGCGCCTCCACGACATGCGGGCCAAGGAGATCGCTCGGCAGCGGCGGCGCATGGGCATGGTCTTCCAGTCCTTCAACCTGTTCCCCAACATGACGGCGCTGGGCAACGTCATGGAGGCGCCCGTCCGGGTCAAGAAGATGGCCCGGGCCCGGGCCGAGGAGATCGCTCGCTCCTCCCTGGCCCAGGTGGGCCTGGCCGACAAGGCCGGCGCCTATCCGTCGCAGCTGTCCGGCGGACAGCAGCAGAGGGTGGCGATCGCCCGGGCTCTGACGATGAATCCCGAGGTCATGCTCTTCGACGAGCCGACCTCGGCCCTCGACCCCGAGCTCGTCGGCGAGGTGCTCGACGTCATCCGCTCTCTCGCGAGCTCCGGCATGACGATGATCGTCGTCACCCATGAGATCTCGTTCGCCCGCGACGTCGCCGACCAGCTCGTCTTCATGGACGCCGGCCTCGTCGTCGAACGGGGCGACCCACGTGAGCTCCTGAGCAACCCGCGGCACGAGAGAACCCGTCAGTTCCTCGCCGCCGCGGGGACACCGTAGGCCGAGGTGGTGTGGCCGATCGCCGGGAGATCTCCCCGGTGATCGGCTTTACCGGTTTTTAGGGGGTGGGTGGTCGAGACCGCCTACCTGAAGGTCAAGTCCACTATCGCGGGCGGCCGAATCCTGCGCGCCCGCACTCCGGCCGGCATCACCCGGGAGGGCCTCCGCGCCGCCGGCCGCCTGCCAGGTTCTGTGCTTGGGGGACCGTTTCGGCGAAGAACCGTCATCCGTCCCTCTCGTCGGGGTGGGCCGCCACAGGTTGACCTAGCTGCTAGGCTCTAGTTCTAGAAATCGTGTCAACATCCGAGACGGGGGATGGAGACGGTATTGCAAATCACAGGGCCTCCGGCGCCGGAGACGCTGCACGGTAACCAGGCTGCGCGCAGGCACCGCATTATCAAGACGGCGTTGCGAGCGCTCGCGGACAGCGACTACGAGCAGGTCAAGATCTCCGACGTCGCGCGCGACTCAGGCGTCGCGCTGGGCACGCTCTATCGATACTTCGCCTCGAAGGAGCACCTGTTCGCGGCAGTCTTCGTTGAATGGCAGAAGGCGCTCAAGGTGAAGCTGGAAAAATCCCATCCAGCGGGTGAGACGGAAGCCGACCGGCTGCGGGAAATCTTCTCCCGCTCGATACGGGCGTTCCAGGTGCAGCCACAGTTCTTCCGGGTGCTGATGATGATGGAGACGACGACCGACACCTACGCGGCCGAGGTCTACAGCAGCGCGATGGGCTCGCAGTACACGCAAACCCTGCAGCTGGCCTTCGACGGCCCGATCGATACGAACCGCACAGCGATCATCATGACCATAGAGTCGGTGCTCGTCACCCAGTTGCGGAGCTGGGTCATGAACCGGTCGTCGATCAAAGATGTCTTCCGGAGCGTGGACGACGCCATCAGGTTGATCTACGGTGACGGCCCTGAGGCATAACCGCGTCCCCTGTCTCTCCGCCACCGCTGACCGGATCGGACACCCGTAAGTCCCGGGCGATGGCCGTGCTCGATCCATCACGAGTGAACCTCTCGGCGTCCGGCCCGTGGTCGACGTCATGGTCACAGCGCCCTTTCTCACGCGGGTCGTAACCACCTGACGCCGTACCCCGGGCCGACGCCGTACATCACCGGCCGACCGCGGCCCTGCTACGTGTCCGCGCTCGCGCGCGTCGCGGTGCGCCCGTCGCCGAACGCCTTGTCCCGCTCGGTCAACGCGCTGGTCAGGCCCTTGTCCATGATGTTGCCGAGAAACGCCCTGAAAGTCTCGGTGTGGGTCGCGAGCGCGCACATCTCCGTTCCCGCGTACAGCGACTGGCGCATTCCCATGTAGTCCATCGCACGGTGAATCGTGCGCTTGTTGATCTGGAGGATGTCGGACGGAATCTGCGCGACCCGGCTCGCGACCCTCAGAGTCTCCTCCTCAAGCTTGTCGGCCGGGAACGCTCGGTTCGCGAATCCCCAGTCCGCGGCTTCGACGCCGCTCATGGTGTCACCGGTGAGCACAAGCTCCATACCGCGGCGCATCCCGAGCAGCCAGGCGTGGTACTGCATGTCCGGCACACCGAACCGGACGGCCGGGTAACCGATCTTCGCGTCCTCGGCGACGTACACCAGGTCACAGCCGGTGACGAGCTCGCTGCCACCGGCCAGGCAGTGGCCGTGCACCTGGGCGATCACGGGCTTGCACAGGTCCCACATGCCCGTCCACAGATCCACGACACTACGCTGGTAGCCCGCGAGGCCCTGGTTGCCGTACTCAAGCGAAACGTTGTCGCCCGGGCTCGGGCTCAGGTCGTACCCCGCGCAGAAGCTCGGCCCGTTCGCCCGGATGATGGTGACGCGAACGCTGTCAAGGGCTTCGCTTTCGCGAACCGCGGCGTTGATCTCGGCCCGCAGCCGGCCGCTCAGCGCGTTGCGTTTCTCCGGCCGGTTCAGCGTGATTCGCCGCACGTGCGGCGCCGGCTCGTCGATCTGTACCGTCGACGGCGCGTTCCATCAGCGGCCGCCCGGTGTCGTGCTCGAACGCGGGCACTCCGAGCACCGGGCACAGCAGGGCGTCAAACCGGCCGAACCATTCGCGCCAGACGGCCTCGAACTCCTTTCTCTCGGCCCGCGCGAGCGACCGCGCGTGGTGCGTTCCGCCGGACACCTCACCGATGTCGGCGCCGGAGCCGGCCGACACCGCCGCTCCGATCAACCGCTGAGCAAGCCGCGCCTGCCGCGGAAAGCTCACCGGCGGGTGCTCGTCCTCGACCACCCATCCGTCCTCGCTCAGCCGTGTCGCCGCGACCGACAGGAGCTGTCGTACCTCGCTTTCCACCGGACACGACGGCTCGTCCAGCCACACCCCGACGCGTCCCGGCGCACGCCGCGGCTCGTCGGCCGGAGGGTCCGGACGCCGGCCGGGCGGTTGAGCTCCATCGGGACCGGCGAGGACGGCCAGCGCCAACGCGAGATCGTCCGCGCCGCGGGCGAGGGGGCCGAAGACATTGATATCCGTATCGGCCGTGCCCCCGCCCACACGATCGAGGTAGCCCCGTTGCGGAACCACTCCACCCTGGGCTATCTGAGCCCGATCGACTACGAGCAGCGAACCATCGATAGGGTGCTGCTCGCCGCATGACAACCGGTGTCCATACCTCGGGGCGAGCCCCCCTGGACAAGAAGGTAGGCGTCGTGATGGGGGCGGGGCCGGGCATCGGTCGCGCGGCCGCTCTCGCTCTGGCCAACGCGGGCGCCAGCGTCGTCGTAGCGGCACGCAACCTGGAGCGCTTGGAGACACTCGCCTGCGAGCTCACCGACCAGACCGGGCAGCTGATCATCCCCCTGGAGGCCGACCTCGGAGACCTCACGTCCTGCAAGACCCTCATCGCGGAGACCGAAGAACGCTTCGGCCGCCTCGACGTCCTGGTCAACGTCGCGACCGGCGGCGGACCCAATACGCCGATCATTGACGCGGACTGGGATGGGTGGCGGAGGGCTTTCGAGCTCAATGTGATCGGTAATCTTGAGCTCAGCCGCCTGGCCGCGAAGATCATGATGCAGCACGGTGGCGGCTCGATCATCCAGATCGGCACGTTCGGCACGCACAGCCGGCCCGTTCGTCAGGGGGCGTACACCTCGACGAAGGAGGCGCTGCTGTCCGCGTCACAGACCCTGGCGAAGGAACTCGGGCCGAGAAACATCCGGGTGAACATGGTGACGCCGGGCTACACGACCGGGCCCAATCTGGACAGCCTGTTCGCCGGCGTCGCCCAGCGCACCGGAGAGTCGGTAGGGGAGGTTTCCCAGCGGCTCGCGAAGACGGCCGCGCTCCGCGGCCACGTCGACCCGGAGGACATCGCCGCCGCGGTGCTGTTCTTCGCCGGGCCCGGGGGCGCCCGCATCACGGGCGTCGAACTGCCGGTGACCGCGGGCCAGCGCTGATGTGTGGCCAACCGGCCCAACTCGGGGCCCAACTCGGGGCCCGCCTTCCGGCGTCGACTGGAAGCACGACGATGGTGTGAACCGCCGTCAAGACGCGAGTCCACAGCACCCATGATCAACACAGTGACCCAAACGCCACCGTAGAACGAGAATTCGGTACCGACCGGATACGCCTGGCCGATGCGGTCCTTGTGGGCGGTCGTCGACCCACTCTAATGTTACGGATACGGCAACATCCAACGATGGGCCATCATGATCAAATTGGATTTGAAGTTCAGCTCTTTTGTCTATTCGAACCCGCGTGCGTCTCGGACGCTCGACAGTCCGGCGGGGGGGCGGTAACCGATGTCCACGCCATTCAAGCTCGACCACCTCGCCATCGGGGTGGAGCAGTGGGCCGACGCGTATCCACGCTTCGCCATCGAGTTGGGCGGACGGTGGAGCCACGGTGGCAGCGCCGGTGAGTTCTGGCCCTACCAGCTGACGTATCGCGACAACATGCGGCTCGAATTCATCTCACCCGGCGATGGCGTCGACGGCTTCATGCGCCGCTTCATCGACCGTAACGGTCCGGGTGCGCACCACATCACCTTCAAGGTCCCCTTGCTCGACAGGGCGCTGGAGGAGATCGGCGGCCTCGGCATCTCCATCCTTGGCGGCCGGACCAATATGGACTTCTGGCAGGAAGCCTTTCTGCACCCGAAGCTCGCCGGTGTGGGCACGCTCATCCAGATCGCACAGATCGACGAAGAGGCGATGGATCGGATGAAGATCGGCGCTAGGCGGCCGACAGACTTCCCGGAACGGCTCGGGCCACAGCATGGCGTGACCTGGATCGGCCTGAGCGTCGAATCGCTTGACCGGGCCAAGGATCTTTTCGTCGGCGCACTGCATGGCAACGTCGTCGAGGAGGGGTCAGGGTGGGCACGGCTGTCGTGGGGACCGTCGCGCGGATTGTTGCTGCGCGACGCGAGCGGTGCCCCCGGCGATTCCAAACTCTGGGCGCAAGCGCCTCTCCCCGGTGTCGCCCACCTGATGTTCGGACCCGCGACCCTTTCGGTCGATGACATCGCCGGCAAGAGGGCCGACGCCGATCTACTACCCCAGGATCCGCTGACGCGCCTGCCAGTCTGGATGGTCGATCACCCGGTGATCTCGGACTGACGTTCCGAGCCACCGCGGACGGCCACACCGAGAGCCAAGCGTGATTCGCACTCGAAGGATCACGCGACGGCCGTCTTCATCTCATGACGCCACGCCTGTCACCAGCGAAAGCTCGTACACCACCTCCGCGGCCGCGACCAGGGTGGGTCGTCGAGCGACGCGAACTCGGCGCGCGGCCTTCCCGGGAACTTCCGCTCCGTCTGCGGCTCTCAGGTTTCCCGCTCCAGTTCCACGTGTCGGGGCGGCTGCGCTGATCGGCGGAGACGACGCCGAATACGTTCGGCCCGGCCAACAACTACCGGCGGCTGTTCCGGGCCGGACTCCGTGAATAGCGGTGTTCGAAGGGACCATCCCCGCGTGCGCGGGGAGCATTATCTGCGTGGGCATCTGCCCGGAGTCGCCGCGGGACCATCCCCGCGTGCGCGGGGAGCATCTTTGCTAAGCCAGGAGAGTTTGATGAGATCCGGGACCATCCCCGCGTGCGCGGGGAGCATGGGACCGGCGACTTGCGTCGTGTGCTGCGGGTGGGACCATCCCCGCGTGCGCGGGGAGCATTCGGCGAGGGCCAGCAGCAGCTCCTCGGCCGCGGGACCATCCCCGCGTGCGCGGGGAGCATGACACCTCGCTCGGAGCCCGTCCCGGCCGTTCGGGACCATCCCCGCGTGCGCGGGGAGCATACTCGGTGAGCTGGGGGTTTACCCGGGGTGGGCGTGGATTTCGAGCACTTTTAATGATTCGGACATTTCGCCCATCTTGAGAACAACTCCTGTCCCCACCGGAGAAAGAGCTTCAGCCGCGGGATCATCGGGTCTGCGACCGTCGAGACGGCGTTCATCCAACAGGGCCCGCCTTCATCACCGCCGGTACTTGCGGCGCTTGGCGGCGTTGCTCCAGCCGCTGGGCGGCGGCGCCGAAGAGACCGCCGGCCGGTCCTTCGGCCGGCGGATCAGGACGAGGCCCTCGTGGTCGACCGGGTGCCACTTGTGGTCGTGTGTCTCGAAGGTGAAACCTTGCTCATTGTTGGTGCTGTAGGCCATGAGGGCCCGTCCGGTGTCGGCGTACTGCCGTACCTCCGCCCACAGCACCTCCCGGATTCGCGCCGACGGGCCACCGATGAAGACACCGGGGGATATCTCCATCAGCCAGCGTGTCAGGAAACCGCGAAGCCCGGCGGGGCAGCGGGTGAGGACGACGATCGTCACCAGTCCACCTCGTACACATGGTCGTCGCCGTAGTTGCGGCCAGACTCCACCTCGACACCGCGGTCGCTCTGCAAGGTGACACGGTCGACGTCGTCACCGATGGGATCTGGCGCGGCGTCGTCGACCACGAGGAGACGCTTGATGTCATCCACACATCGCCTCAGCAGACCGATGCGGTTGATGTGGTCGCGAATGGCCCGCCGCGTACGGGAACCCACGTCGTCAGGGCTCTCCGCGGCCACGTCGAACGCGATCGGCAGGGCGATCTCGGTCTTGTACAGGTCGGCGATGTCAAGGACGAACGCCAGCTCGTGCCCCGAATGAATGAAGCCCAGTCCGGGGGCGCAGCCCAGCGCGGTGACGGTTGTCTGGGCGACGCCGTACATGCACTGGGCCGCCGCCGTCACCGCCTGGTTGGCGGGGTCACCGGAGCTGAAGTCGCCCGGCACGTAGACCCGGCCGTTCCAGGGCAGACCGACCCGGGCGGCCTGCGCGCGGTAACAGTCTTTGACCCTGCTGCCCTCCCGGCCGAGGAGTTCGTGCCGGGTGAGTCTGTCCACGTCCTCGCCGGGGAAGCGCATGCGGTACATCTCGCGCGCCACCTCCAGCCGCGTACGGCGGTTGGCCCACTTCGCGGCCTGCGCCTCGACGAGGGCGGAGGAGCGGGTGAGCGAGCGTCCGCCCGAGTAGAAGCGAACGCCTCGTTCACCGACCCACACCACGCCCGCTCCGCTGTCACCGAGCACGCTCATCGCCTGGTGGGTGACGCTCGTGCCGGGGCCGAGCAGGAGCGTCCCGATCGTGGCGGAGGGGATGTGGGTGATGCCGTCGGCGTCCTCCGCGGTGATCGCGTTGTCGTCGCGGTGCAGCTTGCACCGCTCCAGATAGACGAAGGAGATGCGGTCGCCCATGCGGGTGAGTTCGCGCGGTGTGGAGGCGCCGCGCCGCCCAACGGTGGACATGGCTCAGACCTCGGCCAGGGTCAGCAGGCCGCAGCCGTACGCCTTGGCCTTGCCGATCCCCCGGACGAGGGCACGCCGGAACGCCTCGGCGTCGAGGATCTCAAGGCGCCCGTCGAAGGTGACAGTGACCAGGGTGACCTGCTGCCGCTGCTCACCCTTGCCGAAGGTGAGCCGCCGCCGATCGCGCACCGTCAGCTCGTACTGATCCTCCACCATGAGACGCCGCTCCGGCGTTTTCTCCACGACCCGGAAGCCCGCGTTCTCCTGGCGTTTCAGCAGCCAATCGCGTTGATGGCGAAGGCCGACGTGAGCGGTCACTTTGGTGGGCTCGTCGTCTTTACGGCGTGCGGTGTGGACGGGGTTGGCGGTGAGACGGAACGCCCACTGGTCCCCGGTGGCCAGCCGGGACAGGAACGGCCCGTAGTCGTAGGTCTCCCATCCCCCGGTCGTGGGCCAGCCGGCCTGTTCGACCAGGTGCGTGAGGTCGGGCTTGTCCGGGCCGACCATGAACAGACGGGTCTCGGCCGCGCTGTCGCGGTCGATCCGCCACAGCACACGGGCGCCGTCGCCGGCGGGCACGGGAACGTCGGCGAACGAGGACATGACCGCGGCGTGCAGGGCCTGTGGTGAGGACAGAAGCCGTCGCGCGCCGACTCGCGCCGTGTTGAAACGGAACCGGGTCAGGTGCATCGGGCGCCCCCCAGGACGGAGACCGGGTCGTGATCGGGAACCGTGGCGGGAGCGCGATGGGCGGGGTTGGGGACGGTGGCCCACCGTTGGCTTACGCCGCGCAGCGCGTACCAGCGATGGAGGGGATCGAAGCTGACCGGCTGGTCACGCACGGTGTCGACCGGGCCGTCGTCGGCCACGGCGTCCTCCCGTACCTCCAGGCGGATGGAGGACTCACGGCCGCGGCGGCGCTGGTGCCACCGCGCGGCCCGCCACGGCTCGCGGTCCAGGGCGTTCCCCAGGGTGAGCTCGTGGAAGACGCCCAGGTCCACGGGCCGTGCCGGCGGGCACGAGCGGCGGCCCAGATAGGGCAGGAACACCGGTGCGCGCACCGCCCGGTGCAACTCCTCGATCAGCTCCCGCTCCCCTTCGACCCCCGCGACGAAGACGGCGTCGGCGAGATAGAAACGCTCCGACACCGGCATGGCGCCTCCGCCGGCGAACCGGTGAGCGGTGTGGAAGTCGCGCAGCGACGTGCCCGGCTGGTCGACGCGCACGCCGAAGCGCAGCGCCACCAGATCGGCCAGGTCGTCGGTGCGGGCACGGCCCAGCGCGGCGGCCAGCAGCCCTATCACCGCGCTCTTGGTGGGCGCCGGTTCGGTGGTTCGCCGGGCGAAGCGCGAGGAGGCCCCCCACGACTGCAACGGTCCGGCGAACTGCATCAGCAGGACGCTCATGCGCCGTCCCGCCGCTGGGCGATCTCCGCGCCAACGGCCGTGACCAGGTCCCGCAACGCCAGTTCGGTACCGAGGCCGGACAGCGCCTCGGTGTTCTTGCCGACACGAAGGACCCAGGTGGGCGTCTCCTGGGAGACGCCGTAGACACGCTCGATCTCGGGGACGTACTCAGCGAGCCTCTCGCAGGACTGCCGCATGTGGCCTCCGATCGCCGGCTCGGCCCGGCACGGCTCCTCGAAGGCCCCGACAAGGCTGATGGGACGCGCGGACCGCAGTTTCACCACCACGGCCTCCGGCAGCGTGTGGTTGCCAAAGGTGTTGATCTTTCCGGTGGGCAACGAGGTGAGAAAGCACTCGACGAAGACCTCGGCCGCGCGGCGTACCGGCCGGGTCAGCGGCTCGTCCTCCCGCAGCCCCGCCCCCAGGTTTCTCCCCAGAAGATCGATGTCGACGGCGGCGTAGCGGTACAGGGTGGCGGAGTTGAACTCCACGGTTCCGATCATGCCGGCGCCCAGGTCGTCGGTCTCGCGCTTCTTCCAGTCGTCGACCGCGGTGTAGTAGTCGGACTCGTTGTCCACCCGGTGCACGCTTATGGCGTGCGCGACCTGCGCGGCGGCGTCGACGTTGATGTCGGCGCCGTCGGCCACCATCCGGCCGAACAGGGCGATGTCGACGGAGTGCCGGATGTTCGCCATCTGCTTGGCGAGGTCCTTGTTCGCCTTGTCCTTGAAGAAGTCCTTGCCCGCGCCGTGCGCCTTGACGGCGAGCTCGGCCAGGTTGTCCAGTTGATGGGCGCTGAGGAACATCAGGTACTTCGACTCCGGGGCGGGAGGCGGGCTCTGCTTGTCCTTCGTGTCCGCCTTGCGCTTAGGCGTCTCTATCTTGGAGCCGGTCGCCGTCTGGACGGTCTCGGCGGCCAGAGCCCATGCCTGGGTCTCCTCGATCGATCCGTCCAGCCGTACGATCCGCTCGGCCAGGGCCTCGGCCACCCTGCGGGTACGGACGCCGAGCTCGCTCGGGTCCAGCAGGTCGTGGAAGCTCCGCCGGGTGGCCCGCTTCCACGCCTGGCTGGAGACACGGGCACGCGGCACACCCCCGTACACCGCGCTCTTCGGTGCCCCGGTGTCGTCGCGGTTCAGGCAGCTCGGCGGCACGGTCTGCAGCGCGTGCACTTCGAGGATCGTACGGGTCATCATGTGTCCTTGTCGGTGGGAGCGTCGGTGGGGGAAACGTTCGGGCGGTAGGAGTGGAAGCCGCGGCCCCATCGCCGGCGCACCTCACGCATTCCGTCGGGAACCTGGGCCTGGTAGAGCTGGCCGGCCAGAAGGCCGTAGTCGAGGGGGATCGACTCCCGCCTGAGGAGGGAGACGATCCCGCGCAGCCTGTCGGCGAGCGCGTCGCCGGTGGTGGCGGTGCCGAGGTGGACGAAGCGTCGCCGGATCGGCTCGTCGATGTCGCCGCCGGGCATCAACTGGCGTACGGCGGTTCCCAGCTCGGCGCCTCTGCGGTGCATCCCGTGGTTGACACGCGACTGCTGGTGCAGGGCGTACAGGGTCACCGCCAGGAAATGAGCGGCCTCGGCCCTCGCCTTCTCCCGCTCGGACCAGTCCTGCCGGTTCAGCAACTCCTCGGTACCGCTTACCCCCCACAGCTCCGGCACGTCCTCGGGCACCTTGCCCGCACCGCGCCTGAGCTGTGCCAGGGCCGCGACCGCCGAACTCCGGTCGGCGAGATAGCCCCTCTGCAAATCGGCGATGAACGCACCGGCGACCTCACCGACCACTTCCGCGATCGGCCGGCGTTCGGTGGACGGGGTCGTGTTCATGCCCGTGCCTCCACGGTGTGCTGCTCGTTGTCGGTGTTCTGGGGCTCAGGACTTCGGGGCTCGGGGTTCCGGGGCTCGGGGGGGTTCGCCGCGGGCAGGGCCTTGCGCAGCCTGATCCGGAAGGACAGGTCGGCCCGGGAGGCGGTCAGCCAGAGGTCCTGGCCGTTGCGGGTTGCGACCATACGTCCTCCCCAGGCCGCGTCACCCGCCTCCCGCAGCAGGTCATCCCCCAGCCTGCCGACGAGCCGATGGGCCTGCGTCTGCCATGCCGCCCGCTTTTCCTGGGGGGAGTCGCCGGGACGGAGCCCGGCGAGCCAGTCGCGGAACGCTCTGTCGAGCGTGCCGAACCCGAGGTGTCGCGCGCTCTCCTTGGGCGGGTCGGGGTCCGCGCCGACGGCACGGGCGAGATCGGCGGCGAGGTCGCCAAGCGCGGTCACCGCGTCCTCGGCGTCCCGTACGGCATCGACGGCGGCCCGGCCGAGGCCGGTGTCACCATCGTGCAGCAGCACCACGGGCATCGCCACGGCGTCGTCGACGATCTCGTCGATCACCGACTGCTGCGTGCCGTACACCGCGCCGATCAGCCGTGCCCGGATCAGGAAGTCCGCCGGCAGGTCGCCCTCCACGGTGAGCCGGGCCACCCAGTCCAGGATGCGAGGCCGGACGATCGCCGCGGCCTCTCCTCGCTGCTCACTCCATTGCGTACGGCCGGCGACCAGCGCCCCCAGCCCGCGCCACGCGCTGCGGCTGGGGTCGTGTTCCCGTGGCAGATACACCTGGGGCAGGCCGCGTTTCTTCTCCTGAGCCTCACTGCGCCTCCAGCCCGTCATCGGCTCGCGCCGGTGCTGATTGTGCGCACCGAGCGAGTCGCCGTAGGCGAGGATCACCCCGTGCACGCCTTCGGCGTCGTGGGCGAACCGGACCCGCCGGGACTGCCAGGTGTACAGGTCACGCACCCCGGCCGGGCGCCCGCTCATCTCGACCGGATCCGTCTCCCCCGGCCCGGCGCAGGGACGGCGCCACGCCGGAAGGTCCCGCTCGGGATCGACGCGCAGATTGCCGGTGTCGAAGGCGACGAGGTTGAGCAGCAGCGTCTCGCGCAGGTCGCCGCCCTCCGCGAAGACCCCGCCCAGACCGCCGGCCCAGGCGACGCCTTGCGGATATCCCTTGCCCCCTTTGACGCGGGGGTCGCCCAGCGCGCCGGTCTTGATGCCGGAGGTGTCGAAGGCATGGGCGTGGACGAGCCACCGGGCGGCCTCGGCGAAACCGAGTCGCTCGGCACCTCGGACGCGCATGGTGAAGAACGGTGCCCCGTTGGGCACATCGGCGACGATGCGGTCCAGTGAGGTGAACCCTCCGCCGGCGCTGCGCAGGTCGGCGGTCTGCAGAAACGGCTCTTCGGGATGGAGCAGGTCGAACCGCGCGCGGTGATCGTCCAGATAGGCGGTGATCCGGTCGAGCGGCAGCCCGCCGTCCCACAACTCCTGCCACTCTTCGAGGTCGCGCGGCCCGTCGAGCGCGTCGTGCAGGATCGCCAGGAGCAGCCGCAGCAGCGCGAACTCCTGGGTGGGAACCTCACCGACCAGCCGCCGCAGATCGCCGGCCTGGTCGAAGATCTCCCGCAGGGACAACTCGTCCCCCGTGCCGTCCTTACGCAGCACCGGCAGCCACGCGCTGCCGGTCAGATCGAAGGACGGTGTGATCGGTTCACTCGGCATGAGCCACCTTCAGCCCGTCGTGAGGGGTGTAGCGCAGGTCATAGCCTGCCAATCGGGTCCGACAATCTTCGTCCAGCATGAGGATCAGCTCGCCGGCCAGCCAGTGGCTCTCCTTGGCCTGCCAGGCCGGGACGCATTCGGCCTCCAGCTCCTCGATCGCCCGATCCGTCGTCTGGGGGATCGAGAAGTGGAAGGGCAGCCGCAGACCGCACGAGGCCACGACGCGGGCCAGCCGCGGCTCCGGCACGGAGTCCACCGGCAGTTCCAGACCACCGTGTCTCTCTCCGATGTGCGGCATCGTGACCAGCGTGCCGTCCGCACGGCGCTGAACGACGAGCACCTCCAGCGACTCCATGCCGTCACGGACCTGCGCCCGGCCTTTGCGCGTGTCGTCGGCGTCCCCCACCCCGGCCTCCAGCCAGCCGATCAGGGCCCGGCCCGGCTTGCCGACGTCGTTGAGCTGGAAATCGAGTGCCTTCTCGGTCTGCCGCGCGTGATGCAGGTCGTGATCGGCGCGTGCTCGTTCCATCGCCTCCCGCCACTCCTGAGGGCCGACCGGATCGTCCCCGTAGGCGCGCTGGACGAGAGGGCTGATGTCCTCGGGCAGGCGGACGACGTGGCCCGTCTCGGCCGTTCCCGCCAGGTACGGTTCCAGCACGGCCGCCGACCGCAGCAGCGGATACAGCCGGTAGATCCGCTGCGAGCCCCGCACCGGCTCCACCGGAGCCGCCTCCCAGTTCGCGCCGGTCAGCAGGCAGCGCGCCGTACGGAGGCGAACCGGGCGATCGCTCTGCCCTTCGCCGCGCAGGTGCCGATGCTGCCGCCCCATCCGCTGAAGCAAAAGATCAATAGGGCACAGATCAGACACCAGGAGGTCGAAGTCGATGTCCAAGGACTGCTCGGCGACCTGGCTCGCCACCACGATGTGCACGCCCGTCGGCCGGCGCCCCGCGCTTTTGTCCGGCGGGCCGAACATCTCCAGCAGTTCGGCGTCCTTCCTCGCCCGGTCAAGATCGAGGAAGCGGGCATGCGCCACGGTGACGCGGTCGGCTCCGAACCGTTCACGCAGGTGATCGGCGGTCTCCAGCACCCGGTCCACGGTGTTGCGCACCACCAGGGCGCAGCCGCCCCCGGCCAGTTCCTCCGCGAGCCGGTCCCCCAGTTCGGTGAGCTCGTCGCCGAGCCGTTCGAGGTGGATCTCGACGCCGCGCCCGGAGGGCTGAACGGTCTCGACGACGGGCCCCCGGCCCGGCTCGACAACGGTCAGCAGCGGGTAACCGTCCGCCTTCTCCACCTCGTCGAAGCGGGCGTCGCCCGCCAGCGCGCCCGCGTACGCCTCGGCCAGCTCGCGGCGACGCCGCGCGGGCAGCGTGGCTGACAGCACCACGACCGGGACACGGTACGCGCCCAGCCACGACAGCACCCGGTCCAGGTAGGAGCTCATATAGGTGTCGTAGGCGTGTGCCTCGTCAATGACGATCACCTTGCCCGCCAGGGCCAGATGGCGGAGCGCCAGATGCCGGCTCTTGAGCCCCATGAACAGCAACTGGTCGATCGTGCCGACCCCGAACGAGGCCAGCATCCCTTTCTTCTTACCCCGTAGCCACTGGTGGGCGACCAGCTCGGACGACGACACCCGGCGGTCACCCCGGTGCCCCCACTCGTCGGCGCCGCCGTCGGAGTCGACCTGGCGGACCGCCCGCCTGCCGGCGCGTACCAGGCCCGTGTAGTCCTCGTTCAGCGCCGCCTTGGAATGCGCCAGCAGCACCGAGCGGGGGCCCTTCCCCTCGGCCCGCTCATCGGGGAGGCGACGCAGCCACTTCAGCAATCGCGGGAACATCGCGTTTCCGGTGGCCATGGTCGGCAGCGCGACGAAACAACCACCGGCCCCGGACTTGGCGGCGTAGATCTCCGCCACCGCGAGCGCCGCCTCGGTCTTTCCCTCCCCCATCGGGGCCTCGATCACCATCAGGCCCGGAGAGTTCGTCGCCCGCGCGACCGAAACGGACCGTTCCTGCACCGGACGTACGCGCGCCCCGGCCGGAAAGTCGAACCGGGAGAAGAAAAGATCGCTTGGCTCCCCCTCGACGGTGACGGCATGCCACGGGGAGGGCAGGTCCAGACCGCGCCACGCCGCCTCGACACGTTCTCTGTGCCCATGCCGTTGCGCTTCGGGAAAATAGGGAAAAAGGTCGGAGTTGCTGGCGATCCAATCGGCGACGATGACCAGCCCGGTCAGCACGACCTGCACGGGCTGCGGAAGCCGGACCGTCCGCCAGTCGTCGAAACGATCCCCGGCCCCCGTCACCTCCGCGCAACGGTCAAGGAGTTCCCACTGCACATCCCGCCAGAGCGTTTTGCACCCGGGGGTGCGCAGCAACTCGGGGTGCGCGTTCAGCTCGTGAATATCGCCGTAGGCGGGCGGCACCCCATGATGGCCACCGGCGACGACGGCGAACTGCTGGGCGGCGGACTTGGGCCAGTCACACCGGTCGGCCAGCCACTCCTGCAACAGCACCTGACCGGCCAGGCCGTGCGGCGCGAGTTTGCGGTCGGGCATCCGCTCGCGAGCGGGCATGTCCAGGCCGGCGGCGCGCATCGTGGCGGCGAGCGACTCCACCTGGCAGGCGAACGCCGGGGACGCCTTGCCCACGTCATGGGTGGTCGCCAGCCACACCGCCAGCCGCCGGGCGTCCTCATCCCCTCCGGGAAGCGCCTCGGCGACCAACCGGCGCACCTGGTCGGGCAGCCAGCGATCCCACAACAACCCGGCGACGGCGCCGCTGTCGGCCAGATGCCGCCACAGGGGGAGCCAGCCGTCGGCGTCTCGATCATGCTTGGCCCAGACCGACCGCGCCGCTCGGGAAAGCCCATCCTCAAACCGGGCGGCCGAGCGATCTTCTCTGTCCATGGAAACCACCTAAAACCGTTCCACCAGGCCACACTCCCGCATTCAAAGATTCTTATCAAACCGAGATGTTTGGACAAGAACATCTTTCAGGAAGAAAAAGGGCCTTTGGGGCAAAAGTGCACTGAAGAGCCAGACCGAAAGCGACACAGAAGTGCACAATAATCCAACAAGCCCCCCAGTCACACACCAAAGACCCGCATTCGCCACACTGAGGACTACGGAACATCTTTCACCCAGAGAGGCGCGACACCCACCGCGGCACCTCCCGTGATCGCGAACTGCGACACTTTGCCGCCGGACGGATGCGTCAGCACTCCCAGAGCCACATGACCCCAACAAAAGGCATTTTTAATTATGTATACAAATTATCAGGATCAGCACACCGGAGACAGCGTCCCCCCGTGCGCCAGAAGGGTGTGGAACACCCAAGGGAACAGGCATGATGGGGTCGCTCCCCGCGCACACGGGGAGCGACCCCAGGCGACATTCGTCGACACCCGGGCCGCCCTGCTACGGAAACCCCCCACCCCACAAGGCGGCCCGTCGCCGAATCCCACCCGACCCCACACCGTTAGGCATCTCAAGGAACAAGCAATGCCCGAAATGTCCAACTTTTCAAAAGTGCTCAATTTCCGCACTTCTCACGGATAAACCTGCTGGTCAGCCAGTGTGCTCCCCGCGCACGCGGGGATGGTCCCACCCGCAGCGTGCGGCCATCGACGCGGAAGTCGTGCTCCCCGCGCACGCGGGGATGGTCCCTCCGCCTCAGCAACCACGGCGGGGTCGAATAGGTGCTCCCCGCGCACGCGGGGATGGTCCCATAAAAAGACTCCCGTCTACCAGTGGATATAGGTGCTCCCCGCGCACGCGGGGATGGTCCGGCGCCATCGTCGCCCCCGGCCTCAGCGGCCTGGTGCTCCCCGCGCACGCGGGGATGGTCCCCGGGCATCGGTGAGAGGCAACAGCCGCGGGGTGTGCTCCCCGCGCACGCGGGGATGGTCCCGGCGACTGCACGAGCAGTTCACCCACACGAGGGTGCTCCCCGCGCACGCGGGGATGGTCCCGGGCCGCCCTCGTAAGAGTTGAACTCGTCGGCGTGCTCCCCGCGCACGCGGGGATGGTCCCTCGTCGATGAGGATCAGCGTCAGGGGCCGACCGTGCTCCCCGCGCACGCGGGGATGGTCCCGGCGTCCTCGGCACGCCGGTCCTGCTCTGGCTGTGCTCCCCGCGCACGCGGGGATGGTCCCCGGCGCACTCGGCGGCGGACCTTCCGGCGACGGTGCTCCCCGCGCACGCGGGGATGGTCCCTCTCCCTTGAAGGGCTCACGTACCGCTCAGACGTGCTCCCCGCGCACGCGGGGATGGTCCCGACTGGGCGACATACAGGCCGGTGGACGGCTGGTGCTCCCCGCGCACGCGGGGATGGTCCAGCGCCACCGAGGGGGGCGCCACCCGGGTGCGGGTGCTCCCCGCGCACGCGGGGATGGTCCCGCCCTTGACGAGACGCTGTGGCCGGGCGAGCTGTGCTCCCCGCGCACGCGGGGATGGTCCCCGTCACCCGCCCCGCACCCCTCATACGCGCCCGTGCTCCCCGCGCACGCGGGGATGGTCCCGCGGTCACGCACGCATGGGCCGACCGTCGCGCGTGCTCCCCGCGCACGCGGGGATGGTCCCCCGCTAGCTCGGGCGGCGGCTCCGTCGCCGACGTGCTCCCCGCGCACGCGGGGATGGTCCCTACTGCCATTTCCTCCGCGTGAGCCACTAGCCGTGCTCCCCGCGCACGCGGGGATGGTCCCCACCTGCCTCCGGGACTTCCGAGCCCGATGAGGTGCTCCCCGCGCACGCGGGGATGGTCCCTGCGCGAGACCCCTAGATTTCTAGGGGCGGCTGTGCTCCCCGCGCACGCGGGGATGGTCCCCGTCCTCGGGGCGTATGCCGCCGCGGTGCTCGGTGCTCCCCGCGCACGCGGGGATGGTCCCGGCGTCGCCGCCCAGATCAAGAAGATCAAGGGGTGCTCCCCGCGCACGCGGGGATGGTCCCCAGACGGCACCGATCTGGCAGTCGTAGTAGGGGTGCTCCCCGCGCACGCGGGGATGGTCCCTCCTCGTCGGCGAACATCTCCGCCAGGCCGGTGTGCTCCCCGCGCACGCGGGGATGGTCCCATTGTCGTGCCGACGGCCGGCGGCACCATCGCGTGCTCCCCGCGCACGCGGGGATGGTCCTACCCCCGCGCGCTCCAGGAGCTGCGGGACGCAGTGCTCCCCGCGCACGCGGGGATGGTCCCCCGGCCATGTCCCCGGCCGGGGCCGGGAGCACGTGCTCCCCGCGCACGCGGGGATGGTCCCTTGCTCTCCAGGAGGTGACCATGTCCTGGCATGTGCTCCCCGCGCACGCGGGGATGGTCCCTCGCCGAACGTCTCGGTACGGAACGCACGCCCGTGCTCCCCGCGCACGCGGGGATGGTCCCTCGGCCGGCGGCAGCGCCTCCAGGGTGATCGGGTGCTCCCCGCGCACGCGGGGATGGTCCCGACTGACCTGCCCAGCCCTCTCTACCGGCACTGTGCTCCCCGCGCACGCGGGGATGGTCCCATCACGATCTAGTACGGCAGCCGCCATTCGTTAGCTGAGCTGGGTATACGCGGTGGCCAGGCGGGCACGGCGGTGAAACCAGCGGGCGCGTGCTTGATGGCGGCGGCGCCAGGCCGACCAGTGAGCGACGTGCTCTAACGACAACGTGTGGGTGGCCGTGGCATTGAACAGGCGTTTGATCTCGGCGACCGTCAGCGGGATCATTCCGGGCTCGGTGGGTGGCTGCTGGTCGGGGCTGATAGGTGACGAGGCCTGGGTATCGGTGCGGCGTCGGGCGGCCGCGGCGCTCGTCGCGCAGATCGCCAGGGCGGCCATGACGAGCACG
>NZ_JBEXUG010000040.1:0-54050 GCF_040614315.1 Streptosporangium sp. NPDC006007
TCAAACTCTCCAAACAATGTCTGAAAAAGTTCACCCCGGCTGAAAACACCCGTCCACACAGGACCGGGTGCGTCAACCAAAGGAATCCCTCCCCCTGCACGCCCGCGAAGAGCGCGGACAGGGGCGGGGTTGTGCATCATGCACTGGCTTTTAACACACTGTTGAGTTCTCAAGAAACGGACGCGTTCACCGGTCACCCAGCCAACCGGCCGGAGCTCCCAGGGCGTTTCGTTCGCTTCGTTGTGCCTTTATTCTTTCAGGCCCGCCTTCCCGAGTCAAACCGATCCATTCGGATCCATTCGGATCCATTTGATTCGATCAAGCGAGTCTTACGGGAATTCAGGCTGCCCTGTTCCCAGGGCAACCCCTCAAACTTACCAGCCTCTGAGCGGCTCTGCGAACCGATCTCCAAAACCATTGGTCTGAGGGAATCGTCGACAGACACGGGACAAGCCACACCTAAGTCACCGGAGTGAGGGGGTGGTTTGCGCCGAACATCGCCGACGTCAGAACATTAGCAGCCCCAGCAGGCCGCTCGGGACCGAACGGCAAAGCCCGTACCCGAAATCCGGGCCGGAGGCCATGGAAAACATAGACTCGGCGGGGTGAGCAGCCAGACACCGCCTACGGCGAAGAAGGTTCCCAGCGAGCGCGTGCACCACGGGGACACCGTGGTCGACGACTACGCGTGGCTGACCGTCAAGGACGACCCCGAGACGGTCGCCTACCTTGAGGCGGAGAACGCCTACACGCAGCAGGCGACCGCCCATCTCAAAACCCTCCAGGAGACGATCTTCCAGGAGATCAAGGGACGCACCCTGGAGACCGACCTCTCGGTCCCCGTCCGGAAGAACGGCTGGTGG
The DNA here is from genome assembly GCF_040614315.1 of Streptosporangium sp. NPDC006007. Taxonomy (NCBI): domain Bacteria; kingdom Bacillati; phylum Actinomycetota; class Actinomycetes; order Streptosporangiales; family Streptosporangiaceae; genus Streptosporangium; species Streptosporangium sp. NPDC006007. The sequence continues at coordinate 864 of NZ_JBEXUG010000040.1, forward strand.
TACTACTCCCGCACCGAGGAGGGCAAGCAGTACGGCATCCAGTGCCGGGTGGCGGCCGACGGGGAGACCCCTCCGGAGCTGAAGGCCGGCGAGCCGCTCCCCGGCGAGCGGATCCTGCTCGACGGCAACGAACTGGCCGGGGAGAGCGACTTCTTCTCCATCGGCACCAGTTCGGTCAGCCCCGACGGAACCCTGCTGGCCTACTCCGTCAACTTCACCGGCGACGAGCGCTTCACCCTGAAGGTGAAGGACCTCGGCACCGGAGAGCTCCTCGGCGACGAGATTCCGGGCATCTTCTACGGCGGAGCCTGGTCGGCCGACGGCACCACGTTCTTCTACACGACCGTCGACGACGCCTGGCGGCCCAACCGGATCCACCGGCACACGATCGGCACCCCGGCCGAGAACGACGTGCTCGTCCACGAGGAGACCGACGAGCGGTTCTGGATCGGCGTCGGCCTGAGCCGGAGCGAGCGCTATCTCGTGCTCTCGGCGGGCAGCAAGATCACTAGCGAGGTCCGCATCCTGGAGGCCGACGACCCGGCGGGCGAGTTCCGCGTCGTCCGGCCCAGGGAGGCCGGGGTCGAGTACGGCATCGACCACGCCGGAGATCACTTCCTGATCCTGCACAACCGGAACGCGGAGAACTTCGAGCTGGCCACCGCGCCGCTCGACGCCCCCGGTGAATGGACCCCGCTGATCGAGCATCGCGCGGACACCCGGCTGCTCGACGTCGACGCCTTCCAGAGCCACACGGTCGTGCACTTCCGCCGGGACGGCCTCACCGGCATCCGCGTCCTGCCGGAGGGGTCCGGGGACGCGGGCGGCGCCGAGCCGTACGAGATATCGTTTCCGGAGCCGATCTACGACGTCGCGCCGGCCGGTAATCCGGAGTTCGTCACCGAGCGGCTCCGCCTCGGCTACACCAGCATGGTCACCCCGCCCTCGGTCTACGACTACGACCTGCGGACCCGGGAGCTGATCCTGCTGAAGCGGAAGGCCGTGCTGGGCGGTTACGACCCGGACGACTACCAGCAGTTCCGCGAGTGGGCCACCGCCTCGGACGGTACTCGTGTCCCCATCTCGATCGTGGTCAGGAAGGGCACGGAGCGGCCGGCGCCGACCCTGCTGTACGGCTACGGCAGCTACGAGATCTCGATCGACCCGTCGTTCTCGGTGGCCAGGCTCAGCCTGCTGGACCGGGGCTTCGTCTTCGCCATCGCGCACATCAGGGGAGGCGGCGAGATGGGCCGCCGCTGGTACGAGGACGGCAAGTTCCAGAAGAAGAAGAACACCTTCACCGACTTCGTCGCCGCGGCCGAGCACCTGAGGGCGGCGAACTGGTCGAGCTCGATCATCGCCAGGGGTGGCTCGGCCGGCGGGCTGCTCATGGGGGCGGTCGCCAACCTCGCACCGGAGACCTTCACCGGCGTGGTCGCCGAGGTGCCGTTCGTGGACGCACTGAACACGATCCTCGACCCGTCGCTGCCGCTGACCGTCATCGAGTGGGACGAGTGGGGCGATCCGCTGCACAACGCGGACGTGTACGCGTACATGAAGTCGTACTCGCCCTACGAGAACGTGGACGACCGGACCTACCCGCCGATCCTGGCGATCACCAGTCTCAACGACACCCGGGTCTTCTACCACGAGCCCGCCAAGTGGATCGCCAAGCTCCGCGACACCGCGCGCGGCGGACCGTTCCTGCTCAAGACGGAGATGGGCGCCGGGCACGGCGGTCGCAGCGGGAGATACGACTCCTGGCGTGAGGAGGCGCTCGTCCTCTCCTGGATTCTCGACACGGTCACGGTGAACCGATGACCTACGTCGCGGCGGACGACAGATACGACGGGCGTCAGCCCTACAACAGGGTCGGCAGGAGCGGCCTCAAGCTGCCCGCGGTCTCGCTGGGGCTCTGGCACAACTTCGGCGACGACAAGCCCTTCGAGATCCAGCGGGCCATCCTCAGGCGGGCCTCGGTGGGGCACTTCCTCACCCCGGAGATGCTGACCGCGGAGACGATGCGGCATGTCCGCACGCTCAACGAGATCGCCGGGAGTCGCGGCCAGTCTCTCGCGCAGATGGCGCTGGCGTGGGCGCTGCGCGACAGCCGGGTCACCTCGGTGCTGATCGGCGCGAGCAGCGTCCGGCAGTTGGAGAACAGCCTCGGCGCGGTGCGCAACCTGTCGTTCGGGGCCGAGGAGCTGGAGGCGATCGACAGGGACGCGGTCGAGGCGGGTCTCAACCTCTGGACCGAGGCCGACGAGGCGTGATCCTCAGGGGTTCCGCCCCTCGGCGAGAGATCCCGAGGACGCCGGGTGGAGCCCGTAAGAGGGCGGGGCGGGACTGTCCAGGAGAGGCCGGACGGGGACGCGCCGGGCGGGATCTCAGGGGCGTCAGAGGGCCTCGTGTCGCTGCAGGTAGGTGAACGAGGCCCAGCCGGGGAGCACCGGCAGCCAGAAGGTGAGCAGCCGGAACAGCAGCACGGCCGAGGTCGCGACCTCTCCGGGCAGGCCGGAGAGGGTCAGGCCGACGGAGAGGGACGCCTCGACGGCGCCGAGGCCGCCGGGGGTGGGCGCCGCCGAGCCGATGGCGTTGCCGGCGAGGAAGACGATGGCGACGGTGGCGAAGTTGAGTGATCCGCCGAAGGCGCGGACGGAGGCGTCCAGGCAGACCACGAAGAAAATGGTCAGCAGCAGGGTGCCGGTGAAGCCCTCAATGATCTTCCGGGGCGACTGGAGCACGTCCAGCAGCCGGGGGATGACACCGGAGAACAGTGAGCGGAGCCGCCCGGTGAGCACCCGGCGCAGGCGGGGAACGCTCAGGATGAACAGCACCACCATGGCCACGGCCAGCAGGGCGAACACCAGGGTGCGCGACGGGGTGAAGGACGTGGCCGCGCTGGAGCCGGTGATGTAGGCGAACAGCAGGAGCAGCGAGATGTGCGAGGCCAGGCCGATGAGCTGGGAGGCGCCCACGCTGGCCACGGCCTGACCGGGCGGGATGCCGCGTTTCTGCAGGTAGCGGCTGTTGATGGCGACGCCGCTCACCGCGGCGGGGGCGACCAGCTTCACGAACGACCCGGCGAACTGGACGAGCACCGTACGGCCCAGCGGGAGCCTCTCCGGCACGAAGCCCCTGAGCATCAGCGCGGCGGCGACATAGCTCAGCGCCGCGGCGACCAGCGCCACCCCGGTCCAGCCCCACTTGGCAGAGGTGATCATGTTCAGGTTGATCTGCGTGAGGTAGTAGACCAGGAAGTAGGCGGCGAAGGCGCTGGCGATGATGGTGATGAGGGTCCGGGGGCGGAAGCGCTCCAGCCGGACCTCCTCGGTCTCGACCTTGGGTTCGAGTTCGACGATCCGCTCGCGGATCGCGGTCAGCAGCTCCTTGTCCTTGCTGAGGGCGGCCCTGGTCTCGCGGGTGAGCGCGATCCGCTGGAGCAGCGGGAGCGCGCCGGCCAGCGTGTTCGGTCCGGCGACGGCGGCTGCCGCGGCGACGGAACGGTCGGCGCCGACGCGCAGGCTGAGGTAGGTGAGCAGCTGGGCGATGTCAAGTCGGAGCAGGAGGTCGCCGGCGGCGATCTCGCCGCTGCGGGCGTCCATGAGGACGACCCGGCCCTCACGGTCGACGTGGATGCTGTCACCGGTCAGCCGCCGGTGGGCGAGCCGCTGGACCTGCAGGAGCAGAACCTGTTCCCAGATCTGGGCGAGCAGGTTGTCGTCGATCTCGTCGTCGGGGATCTCGTCGAGCGGGCGGGTGTCGATGTGCTCGTAGGCGAGCAGCGCCGCCTCGGTGCCGATCTCACTGGTGCCGACGAGCCGGGGTGTGCTGGCCCCGGCGGCCTGCGCGGCGTACGCCATCAGGGCCTCGCGCTCCAGCTCGGCGCGGAGGGAGCGGATGGCCCGGCGGCGGGTCTCGGTGTTGAGCCGGATCCGCCGCCAGAGCCGGTAGAGCAGCCCGGCGACCTGGCGGTCGCGGTCGAGGACGGTGACGTCGAGGCGGCTGCCGTCCCTGAGCCCGACGGCGTACCTCCGGCTGCTCTGGTGGTCGTCGTCCAGCCTGTGCGCCTTGACCGAGGCGAAGCCCAGCTTGGTGAGGGTGGCGATGACCGCGCTGCCGGGCGGCCGGGTGTTGGGGCTGCCCAGGCCGTACAGCGTGGCGTAGCCGACGGCCAGGCCGACCAGGATCGAGACGACGATGCCGAGGATGGTGGCCGCGGTGGCGGCGAAGAGGGCGGCCGCGTTGAGCGCGACCGCGCTCCACAGGGCGGCGCGCCAGGTGGGGCGGCGGGATATCCGTGCCGCGGTGACGTAGGCGATGACCGAGGTGAGCAGGGTGTTGAGCGGTTCGACTCCGCTCCTGCCCCCGGTCAGCAGGACCTGCAGGTCCTCCGGGCCGGCCTTGAGGATCCACTCGCCGAGGGTGAAGGAGAGCACCATGCCGGCGATCGCCGCGAAGAGGCCCTCGGCGACCCTCAGGCCGTCGCGGTGGAGCACCCGCTCGATGGCGTAGGCGGCGGGGACTCCGAGCATGGCCGCGCCGCTCAGCACGCCGACCAGACCGCTGAGCAGGAACGGCGCCCGGTTCGTCCCGTCGATGACGTCGCCTTCGAGGCCGTTGAGCGTCTTCTTCGCCACCAGGGCGAGCAGCACCACGGCCACGAGCCCGATCAGGGTGGCCAGGAAGCGCAGCAGGTCGGACGGGCGGCGGATGCGCTGCGGGAGCAGCGGCTCGATGACGAGCACGACGGAACCACCGTCCGTCGACGGCTCCACACCGTCGACGGACGACGCTCTGTCACGTTCCCTGATTTCCGTCACCGCCTGCGATTCTGCACGTTCCGCATTACAAGTGCGTCACTGATCTTCTCGTTCAGTGCCCACAATCGACGTCATACCTATCTCTCCGACCCTCTGAGGGCCTTGATCACATAGCTCCCATCCTGGCCGCCGAGATCGAAAAAGAGGGCATCCGATGATGCCGGACGGCGCCGTGACCGGCGAATACGTCGGCGGTGCGCGGCGCCGTACGCGGATCGTGGAGAATGTCGCCTCCGGCGCGGCGGACCAAGTGATCATGTGTTGACGCGCGGAGATCGCAACGCCGGGCGCGACGAACGTGGAGCGGGAGACCGGCGGTCCGGCGTCCGGACACGGCGGAGAAAGGGATCCGGTGCCGTGGCGGCGCCGGCACGTCGGCGGCCGGTCTCCCGGCGGTGTCGGCACCGTCGCCGGAGAGGATGTCGAACGTCCGATTCGCCGGGGGTGTCAGCGCAGACAAGATCAATCCGGCGAACATCGCGTACCTATCCGAGGTTGAGAATTGACCAGCTGACCTGCGGTGATGATAGCCGCAGTGAGCGTTGACCTGGAAAGGTGATCATCATGTGCCGCAGCTCACTCGCCACAGCCCCGGTTTCACCGCACCTGACCCCAGCCGCCTCCGGCGACCGCTCGTGCCCGGGAGACGGCGGGGAACGCCTCGGGCGGCCGTGGGCCGTCCAGGCGCGCGGCGGCACATGACCATGAGCCTTCACGGCAGCGACACCACGACCGTCAAGTGGCCGCGGGGAACACCCCGAACACTGATTTGACTCCACTCGATAACAAAAGTGAGATCGGTCTTTAAAGATCGCGATTGGACATACTACGTTCCGCTTATCGCGATCGCCGGGTATTTCCTGCTCCACTCTCGTTAGAGGAGTTTCGCATGCGCGCACGCGCGTACAAGGGTTTACTGGCCGCTGTCACCGCGGCCTCGGCCATGACCCTCCCCATCATCTCGGCCGGCCCCGCCGGCGCCGAACCCGAGCCCGACGCCAGGACGTTCAGCCAGTCCGTCAAGACATCGTCCGTCAAGCGGCACCTGGAGAGGCTCCAGCGGATCGCCGACGCCGGCGGTGGCACCCGCGCCTCGGGAACCCCGGGGCACGAGGCCTCGGTCGCCTACGTGGCGGGCAGGCTGCGTGCGGCGGGCTACAGCGTGACCCTGCAGGAGTTCGAGTTCCCGTTCTTCCGCAACGTCACCGACGCCGCGCTCGACCGGGTCGAGCCCGCCGCCAAGAAGTACGTGCTCGACACCGACTTCAAGACCATGACGTACTCCGGCTCGGGCAACGTCACCGCCCCCGTGCAGGGGGTGGACCTCGTCCTGCCGCCGAGCCCGACGCCGAGCTCCACCTCGGGCTGTGAGGCGAGCGACTTCGCGGGCTTCACGCCGGGCAACATCGCGCTGGTGCAGCGCGGCACCTGCAACTTCCAGGTGAAGGCCGAGCTCGCCGAGGCGGCCGGCGCCGCCGGCGTGATCATCTTCAACGAGGGCCAGGCGGGGGCGGGCTCCAACGACCGCCGGGTCCTGCTGAGCGGCACGATCGGCGCGCCCACCACCCACATCCCCGTCGTCGGCGCCACCTTCGCCGTCGGCGACGAGCTGGCCGCCACCGGGTCGAAGGTCACGCTCGTCGCCGACACCGAGAGCGACCTGCACCGCAAGACGCGCAACGTCCTGGCCGAGAGCCGCTGGGGCGACCCCGGCAAGGTCGTCATGCTCGGCGGCCACCTGGACAGCGTCATCGACGGACCCGGCATCAACGACAACGGCTCCGGCAGCGCCGGAGTGCTGGAGACGGCCCTGAGGGCCGGCGCCCTGCCGACCAGGAACAAGCTCCGCTTCGCCTTCTGGGGCGCCGAGGAGCTGGGCCTGCTGGGCTCCAAGCACTACGTGGCCAACCTCTCCGCCGAGGAGAAGGCCAAGATCAAGTTGTATCTGAACTTCGACATGATCGCCTCGCCGAACTTCATCTACGGGATCTACGACGGCGACGACTCCGACAGGACGGGCGCTCCGGCGGGTCCCCCCGGATCGGACAAGATCGAGAAGCTCTTCGAGTCGTACTTCAGGGCGATCGGCCAGCCCCACATCGGCACCGACTTCACCGGCCGCTCCGACTACGGTCCCTTCATCGCGTCGGGCATCCCCGCGGGTGGCCTGTTCACCGGCGCCGAGGGCATCAAGACCGCCGCGCAGGCCGCCACGTTCGGCGGCGAGGCCGGGGCGCCGTACGACAGGTGCTACCACCAGGCCTGCGACACCGTCGAGAACATCAGCGACCGCGCGCTGGCGGTGAACACCGGCGCGATCGCGACGGCGGCGTTCGTCTACGCCTACAGCGACGACCTGCCCGGCGGCGGGACCCCCGGCTCCAGCCGGCCGGGAACCGGCGGCGGCGGTCTCGGAAACGACCACGACCACGCCGGGGTCGAGAGGTGACACCGGCGTCCCCGACGCGTTGAGGTCGAGGGGGTGCGGCCGGACAGGCCGCACCCCCTCTCCCATGTCCCTCCCCCGCCCTCCTCTCGCGAGCCCCGCGCCCGGCCGGAGAACGCCACGCCCGGATAAGGTCGGGGCATGGCACTGGGCGAACTGCAGATTCTGGGGGCCTGTCCGCTGGACTGCCCGGACACCTGCTCGTGGGTGGTGACCGTCCGGGACGGCCAGGCGGTCAAGATGCGCGGCAACCCCGACCACCCGTACACCCGCGGCGCGCTCTGTGTGAAGGTCAACCGCTATCTGGAGCACACCCGGGCCGCGGACCGCATCCTGCGCCCGATGCGGCGGGCCGGCCCCAAGGGGTCCGGCAGGTTCGAGCCGATCAGCTGGGACGAGGCCCTGGAGGAGATCTCCGTACGGCTGCGCGGCATCGTCGAGGAGCACGGCGGCCAGGCGATCTGGCCGTACCTGGGCACCGGCACGCTGGGCTACGTTCAGGGGTCCGAGGGGATCGCGGGCCGGCGGTTCTGGAACGTCCTGGGCGCCTCCAAGCATTTTCTGAACATCTGCTCCACCGCGGGAAACGTCGGGCTGCGGCACGTCAACGGCACGCCCGGCGGGATGGATCCGGAGACGTTCGCCCTGTCTCGGCTGATCCTGCTCTGGGGCACCAACACGCTGACCAGCGGCCACCACCTGTGGAAGTTCATCCAGGACGCCCGCGCCGCCGGGGCGTACGTGGTGGCGATCGACCCGATCCGCACCCGAACCGCCGAGCAGGCCGACGAGCACCTGCCGATCCGGCCCGGCACCGACGCGGCCCTGGCCCTCGGCCTGATGAACGTGGTCCTGTCCGAGGGCATGGAGGACCGCGACTACCTCGACCGGCACACGAGCGGCTGGGCGGACTTCCGCGCGGAGATCCTGCGCTGCCCCCCGGAGCTGGCGGCGAAGATCACCGGCCTGCCCGAGCGGGACATCCGGGCCCTGGGCGTACGGCTGGCCCGCACCCGCCCGACCGGCATCCGCGCCACGATGGGCATCCAGCGGCACGCGGGCGGCGGTGCCGCGCTGCGCGCGATCGCCGCCATCCCCGGGGTGACGGGCGACTGGCGCCACCCGGGCGGCGGGATCGCCTACTCCACCAGCGGTCACATCCACCTGAACATCGACACCCGCGACGACCTGCTCGCCGAGCCGGTCCGGCAGCTCACGATGACCCGGCTGGCCGAAGGGCTGGACGAGTCGGTGAAGTGCCTGTGGGTGTACGCGGCCAACCCGATGGGCTCCACCGCCGACCAGAACCGCGTCCGCGAGAGGCTGCTGCGCGAGGACCTGTTCACCGTGGTGATGGAGCAGTTCCCGACCGACACGGTGGACTACGCCGACATCGTGCTGCCGGCGACCATGCAGATCGAGCACGTCGACCTGCACGCGGGCTACGGGCACATGTATCTGATGTGGAACGAGCCCGCGGTCGAGCCGCCGGGCGAGTGCCTGTCCACCACGGAGACGTTCCGCCGCCTGGCCCGGCACATGGGGCTGACCGAGCCGTCGTTGTACGACTCCGACCTGGAGCTGGCCGAGCAGCTGCTCGCCTCGGGGCATCCGTCGCTGGAGGGCGTCACGGTGGACCGGCTCCGTAAGGAGGGCTGGGTGCGGCTCAACGTGCCGCGGCCGTTCGTGCCCTTCGCCGACGGCTTCCCGACGCCCTCGGGCCGGCTGGAGTTCGGGACCGGGCCCGCCTACGTCCCGCCGCGCACGGCCTCCGCAGGGAGCGGGCCGTATCCGCTGGCGCTGATCACCCCCGCCGCCCACACGTTCCTCAACACCACCTTCGGCAACAACCCCGAGCTGCTGCGGCGCTCCAAGGGGCCGCGAATCCTGATCAACCCCGAGGACGCCGCGCGGCGGGGGCTGGGCGACGGGGGGCGGGCCCGGGTGTTCAACGATCACGGCGAGTTCGAGGCCGTGGCGGAGATCAGCGACCGGGTACGGCCCGGCGTCGTGGCCTCCACCAAGGGGCACTGGCGCAAGCTGAGCGCCGGGGGCGCGACGGTGAACGCCGTGGTGGAGGAGCGTGACGCCGACATGGGCCGGGGCGCGGTCTACCACGACAACCTGGTCGAGGTCGCTCCCGCCTCCGGTACGGCCGGCCTCGGCGGACCTCGCGCGTTCTGTGACGAAAGCAAGGGTCGAAATCAGGGTTCCTCCCCGATGTGAGGAGGGGGGTCGGGAGGGCAGGCTGATGTCATGAACGACGAACTGACTCGACGTGACGAGATGTCCCTGGCGGGTGCCGCCCTGCGCGGGGCGCCGTGGAAGGCCGCCGCGGTGACCGGGGGGGCGGCCGCCGCCGCCGGCTTCGGCCTGGGGGTGATCCTGCCGGGCAGGGGGGACCTGACCTGGGCGCTGACACTCGGCATCGGGTTGTTCGCGCTGATCGCGGCCGTCGGCTCGGTCGGCAGGCCCAACACCGGGGACCGGGTGACGCGGCAGGCCCGGCTCTGGGCGCTCCGCCGCCCCTGGCGTTTCTCCCTCTACCCGGCGCTCGGCGCCGCCGCGCTCATGTATCCGGTGCAGCTCGTCATCGACGACCAGGGCGTGTTCGGCGCCGCGCTGGACGCGCTCCAGGGCGGGGTGACGGTGTATCTGATCACCGCGCTCCTGGCGCTGACGCTGAGGGGCCGGGGGCGCCCCTCTCTGCCCTACCGCCCCTAGAGCGGGCCTCCGCCCCGCACCACGGGACCGTCTCCGCGCCGCCCCTGTTCGGGTCTCCGGCCGTAGGGCGGGGACGCGCGCCCCGCCCTCTCATCGGTGGGACGTCACCCCGGCGTCCTCTCGTAGCCGGCCCGGCAGACGCAGAACTCGTTGCCCTCCGGGTCGAGCATGGTCACCCAGCCGCTTCCCTCGGGGGTGCGCCGGTCGTCGTGGATCGTGGCGCCGACCCCGAGCAGCCGCTCGACCTCCTGGTCACGGGTGGTGCCGCCGGCGCCGGTGACGTCCAGATGGACGCGGTTCTTGGCCGACTTGCCCTCGGGGACCCTGATGAACAGCAGATCCGGCGTGCCGGGGAGCAGGACCTCGTCGTCGTCCTTTCCGGTCTCGGGGTGGATCTCGCCGCCGGTGGCCCGGCTCCAGAAGGTCGCCAGCTCGTACGGCCGGGCGCAGTCGAAGGTCACGCACTGAACGTCAATCATGGGTCCACCCAATCGCGACACCATCTAAAGCGTCAAGCCGGTTATTTCCCGTCGCCCACCGGCGGCACCGGATCGATCCGCACCCCCGGCGAGGCCGCCGGCCGGCCCGGCCCCGCCCGGAAGCCCGCGGTTCCGGTCCCATCGGGGGTCCCTCCGGTCAGTGGCCGCCCCCGGCGAGGTTGAGGCCGACGACGCCGGCGAGGATGAGGGCGATCGAGGCGATTTTGAGGAATGACACGTCGTCACCCAGGACGAGCATGCCCAGGGACGCGGTCCCGACGGCGCCGATGCCGGTCCAGACGGCGTAGGCCGTGCCGACCTCCAGGCTCTTCAGCGCCAACGCGAGCAGGCCGAAGCTGAGCACGGCGAAGACGGCGAACCCGACGCTCGGCAGGAGAACGGAGAACCCGTCGCTCATCTTGAGCGAATAGGCCATCGCGACCTCGAACAGTCCGGCGACGACGATGATCATCCAGGCCATGACGGCTCCCCCTGACAGGAGCGTCGTCTTTTCCGACCGGGTACGGCGCGTCTCGTCCGGGAGCGGCTCTTTTGAGGGCTCTAGGGAGAAAACATAGCAAAAATCACTTTGATTCCCGCCGGAGGGTGAACCACCGGTCACGCGGGCGACCCACCGGGCGATCCATCGGGAGATCACCGCGACGAACGTCCCATCGGAGCGGTTTTTAGGGGTTACTGGCGGGTAGCATCAGAGGTAAGGTTACTGGCGAGTATGAAAAGTTCCGGTTCCCCCGGTTTCAAGGAGCAGAGTCCATGGGCCACTACAGGAGCAACCTCCGCGACCTGGAGTTCAACCTCTTCGAGGTCTTCGACCGCCGCGACATCCTGGGCACCGGCCCGTTCACCGACTTCGACGAGGACGTGGTCCGCAGCGTCCTGGAGGAGGTCAACCGGCTGGCCACCGGGGTGCTGGCCGACTCCTTCGCCGAGGGCGACCGCATCCCGCCGACCTTCGACGCCGCCACCCACACCGTGACCCTGCCGGAGGGGTTCAAGAAGTCGTTCGCCGCCTACCGGGACGCGGGCTGGACCAACCTGGGCCTACCGGCCGAACTGGGCGGGCCCGGCCTGCCGCCGAGCGTGAACTGGGCGCTGGCCGAGCTGGTGCTGGGCGCCAACCCGGCGATCTGGATGTACGCCAGCGGTCCCGCGTTCGCCTACGTACTGCACCTGATCGGCACCTCCGAGCAGAGGCGGTTCGCCGAGCTGGCGATCGGGGGGCAGTGGGGGGCGACCATGGTGCTGACCGAGCCGGACGCGGGCTCGGATGTGGGGGCCGGCCGCACCAGGGCGGTGGAGCAGCCGGACGGCACCTGGCACATCGAGGGGGTCAAGCGGTTCATCACCAGCGCCGAGCACGACCTGGCCGACAACATCTTCCACCTGGTGCTGGCCCGCCCCGAGGGCGCCAGGCCCGGCACCAAGGGCCTGTCGATGTTCCTGGTGCCCAAGTACCACGTGGACCTGGAGTCCGGGGCGCTGGGAGAGCGCAACGGGGTGCGCGTCACCGGCCTGGAGCACAAGATGGGGCTGAAGGTGTCCACCACGTGTGAGCTGACCTTCGGCGGGCCGGACGGACCGGCTGTGGGCACCCTGGTGGGCGGGGTGCACGAGGGCATCAAGCAGATGTTCATGATCATCGAGCACGCGCGGATGATGGTGGGCACCAAGGCCATCGCGACCCTGTCGACCGGATACCTCAACGCGCTGGCGTACGCCAAGGAGCGGGTGCAGGGCGCGGATCTGACCCGGATGGCCGACAAGGCCGCGCCGAGGGTGGCGATCACCGCCCATCCGGACGTGCGCCGGGAGCTGATGCTGCAGAAGGCGTACGCCGAGGGGATGCGTGCGCTGGTGCTGTTCACCGCGACCTGGCAGGACGCGGTGCAGATCGCCCGGTCCGCCGGGCGGCGCGACGAGCGGGCCGAGGCGATGAACGATCTGCTGCTGCCCCTGGTCAAGGGGGTGGGCTCGGAGCGGTCCTACGAGATGCTGGCGCGCTCGCTGCAGACGCTGGGCGGGTCGGGATATCTGCAGGACTACCCGATCGAGCAGTATCTGCGAGACGCGAAGATCGACTCGCTGTACGAGGGGACGACCGCGATCCAGGGGCTGGACCTGTTCTTCCGCAAGGTGCTGCGGGACGGCGGGGCGGCGCTGGGCGTGCTGCACGAGCAGGTGGCGGGCTTCGCGGCCTCGACGGCGGGCAACGGGCGGCTGAAGCAGGAGCGGGCGCTGCTGGCCGAGGCGGCCGGCGAGGTCAAGGCGATGGCCGACGCGATGGGCGGCTGGGCGCTCACCTCGCTGCAGACCCCGCGGGAGGTGTATCGGGTGGGGCTGAACACCACCCGGTTCCTGCTGGCGCTGGGCGACGTGGTGATCGGCTGGCTGCTGCTGCGCCAGGCCGAGGTCGCGCTGGAGGCCCTCGACACCCTGACCCCCGCCACCGCCGGCGCCACCGCCGGCGCCGCCGGCTCCGGGACGGGGACCGGCAGGGATCGGGCGTTCTACACCGGCAAGGTGGGGGCGGCGTCCTTCTTCGCGCAGACCGTGCTGCCCCGGATCGCGGCCGAGCGCCGGGTGCTGGAGGCCACCGACCAGAGTCTGATGGACCTGCCCGAAGACGCCTTCTGACCCCGGCCCGTCCGGACCGGCGGCCCTGCCGGTCCGGGCGCCCTCTCACACGGTGGTGACGATCTCGCCGCCCGGCCGGGCGCCTCGTCCGGGCCCGGGACGTTCCTCCCGGGGAGCCATACGATCGCCGCTCAGGCCGCGACGGGGACCTGCCCACCCCGCGGTGAGGCTTTCACACCTCTCAGGAGCAGCCAGAAAAGCAGGGCCACCTCCGCGACCGCGGCCGGCGCGATGGCGAACGGGCTCAGAGTCGCCCCCAGCTCCGGGGCCGGGAACCGCGTGAACGTGTCCACGAGATAGCCGCCGCCTCCGGCGGCGAGAAGGACCCCGAGCGCGCGGGGGAACATGCGCGAGGTGTGGACGAGGTATCCCAGCGGCAGCAGCCACAGGCCGAAGAAGATCTGTGCGATGAGGTAGCCGTGGTGCTGGAGGTCGAACATGAGCAGCACCAGCGCGTCGGCCCCCCGCGCGCCGAAGGCTCCCGCGAAGGAGGGGTCGGTGGCGACGAGGAGCGCCGCGAACTGATGAACCAGGTTGAGGCAGGTGATGGCCACGGCGATCGCCACGAAGATCACCATCACACGGCCCGCGTTCCTGTTCACGTGTTCGAGGAGCAGGAACAGGGTCATGGCCACCAGCAGGAAGAACACCGCTTGCACGAGGTCGGCCACGAAGCCCGCGCGGACCAGGCCGGCGTGCGCCACGACGTTTCGCGCGGTGGCGGTGGCGTCGCCGGGCACGTAGACCTTCTCGCGCGAGTAGAACTGCGCGAAGCCCCCGAGGACGGCGACGACCAGATAGAGGAGTCCGGCGATCCTGGCGAGGCGCCGGGGTGCCCGAGGCGGCTGGGGTGCCTGGGGTGAGCTCATGGTTTCTCCCTGATTTCGGGTATGGCGAATGGAGGCCGCGAGGCGGTCTCCCCCGCACGCCGTGCGATGTCGTCGGCGGCTACTCCTCGGCGCCGGGGTACTGGAAGACGTCGTCCAGCGGCACCCTGAACACCCGGGCGATCGTGAAGGCCATCTCCGGCGACGGTGAGTAGCGGCCCTGCTCGATGGCGATGACGGTCTGGCGGGTCACGCCGATGCGGTCCGCCAGGTCCGCCTGGGTCATCTCCCCGTGCGCGAAACGGAGGGATCGGATCGAGTTGGTGACCTTGGTGGGCCTTCCCATCGTCAGAGGCCCCCGCGGCACGTGACGATCTTCACGATAGATCCACGCGCGCGCTTCTCTCCGATGGACACGGCCGCTCCCATGTAAAGCAAACTTAACACCACTGAACGTAAAGCAGGGCAGACATGATGTCAAGCATCCTTAACATTCCCCCGGTCGCGGCCCGGCTCCGGCTCTCGATCGGGGGGGTGTCGGCGCCCGCCGTACCGGCGCCGTGGCGCCCGCGGCGAACCGACGTCATCACGGCCTGACCGCCGGCCCGTCCCCGTACGGCCACGGCCGTACAGGGACAGCCCCCATCCCCGCGTCCCTCGCCCTCGCCTTCGGCGGGTGAGGGGGGGACGGGATATCGGTGTTGACGTTTGGGTCAAGTTACTCTCATAATGAGATTGTCTTACTATGAGAAGGACGTGGGATGGACGAGTCCGAGTTCCTGGCCGGGTACGACCCGCGCGATTTCCCGCCGGTCGCCGTGACGGTCGACGTGGTCGCGCTGACCATCCGGGAGGGCGCGTTACGCGTGCTGCTGGTGGAACGGGGCCGGCAGCCCCAGGCGGGGCGGTGGGCGCTGCCCGGAGGGTTCATCCAGCCGGGTGAGGACCTGCCCGAGGCGGCGGCGCGGGAGCTGGCCGAGGAGACAGGGCTGACCCCCCGGGTGCACATCGAGCAGCTCGCCAGCTACGGGGCGCCCGAACGGGACCCCCGGATGCGGATCGTGTCGGTCTCCTACCTGGCCTTCGCCCCCGGCCTGCCCGACCCCCGGGCGGGTTCGGACGCGGCGGACGCGGCCTGGCACCGGGCCGACCGGGTCCCCGAGCTCGCGTTCGACCACGGGCGGATCCTCGGAGACGGGCTGGAGCGGGCGCGGAGCAAACTGGAGTACACCCCGCTGGCCACCACCTTCGTGGGCGAGACGTTCACGATCTCCGAGCTGCGCGGTGTCTACGAGACGGTGTGGGGCGTGCCGCTGCACGCGGGCAACTTCCACCGCAAGGTTCTGTCGGTGCCCGGCTTCGTGGAGGGCACCGGGGAGACCACCGAGAGCGGCGGGCCTCGCGGGGGCCCCCGCGCGAAGCTCTACCGGGCCGGAGACGCCCGTCTCCTCCACCCCGCGCTGCTCCGCCCGGCCAGGGAGGAGGAGGTGCGGTGATCACCACGGCCGAGGCGATCGCGCTGGTGTCCGCCGCCCGCACCCCGGAGGACCTGTTCGGCGGGGACTCGCCGAGGCGGGCGTACCGGCGGCTGGCCCGGCTGCTCCACCCCGACCTCGTGCCGGGGGCGGAGGCCGCCGAATGCTTCGCCAAGCTGGTCCGCCTCTGGGCGGCGCACGGCGGAGACGCCGAGGCGGTGATCACCACCGGCCGGGGGACCCTCCGGGTCGGAAAGGTGTTCCGGCGGGGCGCCACCGCCGTGCTGTACGAGAGCGGCGCCGACGCGCTGCTCAAGGTGGCGCGGAGCCACGCCGACAACGACCTCATGCGGCGCGAGGCGGACGCGCTCAGCGGGATCGAGCGGGACGGCGATCCGCTGCTGCTGCCGTACGTGCCCCGGCTGGCCGAGTCGTTCCGGTACCGCTCGGGCGGGGTCGAGCGGCAGGCCAACGTGATCAGCCGGGTGCCGGACGGGTTCGTGAGCCTGACGGAGATCGCCGAGCGCCGGACGGTGCTCGACCCGAGGGACGCGGCGTGGATCTGGCGACGGCTGCTGGTCGCGCTCGGGGCGGCCCACCGGGCGGGGGTCGTGCACGGCGCGGTCTTCGGCCACCACGTGCTGGTGCACCCGATCGACCACGGTCTGGTGCTCATCGACTGGAGCCAGTCCGTCCCGCTCGGCAGCCCGCTGACCGTCCTCGTGGCCCGGCACCGGGACGACTACCCTCCCGAGGTCCCGGCCCGCCGGCCGGCGACCGAGGCCACCGACATCCACCTCGCCACCCGGTGCGTCGCCGCCCTGATGGGCGAGCGGGTGCCCACGGCGATCCGCCGCTTTCTCCGGGGCAGTCTGATCGGCCCGCCCCGGGACGCCTGGCGACTGCTCGGCGAGCTCGACGACCTGCTCGACGACCTCTACGGGCCCCGGAGGTATCGCCCCCTCCACCTCTGAACCCCTCCCCCCCCCGCACCTCTGAAACCCTGCACCTCTGAAACCGGGAGATCCCCCATGGGAAGCGGAATCTGGTCCACCGACGTCTACGCCGCCGCCGCGAGCTACCGCGCGGCCAGCGGCGCCAGCGCCTTCGCCTACAGCGACAGCGGCGCGCGCACCGTGCACCGCGACCTCGATCCGCACGGCGTGACGGCCCGGGAGAGCCGTAACTCCGGCGAGCACCCCGACACCCTGGCCGTGGCCGTCCTGTTCGACGTGACCGGCTCGATGCGCGGGGTGCCCCGCACGCTCCAGAGCAGGTTGCCCGACCTGCTCGGCCTGCTGCTGCGCAAGGACTACGCCACCGACCCGCAGATCCTCTTCGGCTCGATCGGTGACGCCACCTGCGACCGCGCCCCACTGCAGATCGGCCAGTTCGAGTCGGACAACCGGATGGACGACGACCTCGGCAAGATCCTGCTGGAGGGCGGGGGCGGCGGCCAGATGACCGAGTCGTACGAGCTGGCCATGTACTTCATGGCCAGGCACACCTCGCTCGACTGCTTCGAGAAGCGGGGACGTCGCGGTTACCTGTTCATCATCGGCGACGAACTGCCCTACCCGAAGGTCAAGCGCCGCGAGGTCCGCCAGGTGATCGGCGACGACCTTCGGCGGGACATCCCGACCGGCGAGATCGTCACCGAGCTGACCAGGATGTACGACGTCTACTACATCCTGCCCGCCGGAGCGGGCCACGCGGGGGACGGTCAGGTGCTGGCCGCCTGGCGCGAACTGCTCGGCCAGAACGTGCTCGAACTGGACGACCTGGACGCGGTCTGCGAGACCATCGCGCTCACCGTCGGCCTCGGTGAGGACGCCATCGACCTGGACGAGGGGCTCAGCGACCTCGACGAGCTCGGTTCGGCCTCCGGAGAGGCCGTGGGCAAGGCGCTGGCCAGGCTGGAGCGGCGCGCGCTCGTGGTGACCGAGGGCCTGGACACGGGTGGCGACAGCGGCGTGATCCGGCTGTGAACGGGCGGACGGACCGCGGGACGGGGAAGGGCCGGGAGAGGGCGGACCACAACCGGAACCGGAAGGAGGACGGAGACGAGGAGGGGAACCGAAGGGGAAGAGGGGGCGCGGAAGAAGGGCCGAGGACGGAGTGGGGCGGGGTGGGTGGGGGCGCGTGAGTGAGCATGTGATCGTGACCGACCTCGGGTACGGCGACGCGGGGAAGGGCACCGTCGTGGACTGGCTCTGCGCCCAACGGCGGGTGGGGGCGGTCGTCCGGTTCAACGGGGGCGGGCAGGCGGCGCACAACGTCGTCCTGCCCGACGGGCGGCACCACACGTTCGCCCAGTTCGGGTCGGGGACGTTCCGGGGCGTCCCCACCCACCTGTCCCGGTTCGTGGTCGTGGACCCGCTCGCACTGGCCGCGGAGGCCGCGCATCTGGGCGAGGTGGGTGTTCCGCACCCGTTCGGGCTGCTCACCGTGGACCGGGAGGCGCTGCTCGCCACGCCGTACCACGTGGCGGCGGGACGGGGGCGGGAGCTTGCGCGGGGCGCCGACCGGCACGGGTCGTGCGGGATGGGCGTCGGCGAGACCATGGCCTACGCCCTGGAGCACCCCGGCCTCGCGCCGGTCGTCGGCGACTGCGAGACCCCCGCCCGGCTGGCCCGCAAGCTGCGCGCGCTCCGCGAGACGCTGAAGGTGCCGGGGCCGCCCGTGGCCGACTGCGTCGCGGCCTATCGGGCGTTCGCCGAGCGGGTGACCCTGGTGGACTCCTCGTTCACGACCGCCCTGCTGCACGGGCGGCCGGTGGTCTTCGAGGGGGCGCAGGGCGTGCTGCTCGACGAGTGGCACGGCTTCCACCCCTACACGACCTGGAGCACGACGACCTTCGCCAACGCGCTGGCCCTGCTCGACGGGGTGCCCGCCATACGGCTGGGCGTGCTGCGCTCCTACACCACCCGGCACGGGCCGGGGCCGCTGGTCACCGAGGATCCGACGCTGGAGACGGCCGAGGCCCACAACGGGACGGGGCCCTGGCAGGGGCCCTTCAGGGTCGGCCACTTCGACGCGGTGGCCCACCGCTACGCGCTGGCGGTGGCCGGTGGGGCCGACGCGCTCGCGCTCACCCACCTGGACGTGCCGGTGTCGCGGATGTGCGTCTCCTACGACATGGGCGAGCTTCCCGTGGGGACGGCGGGCGACCTCGACGGGCAGGCGGGGCTGACCGGACGGCTGCTGAGGGCCCGCCCCCGCTATCTGGACGGCGTCGACGACTGGCCCGCCGCGGTGGCCGACGCCCTCGATGTCCCGGTCCACCTGGGCTCGTGGGGGCCCACCTCGGCCGACAAGACCCGTC
Source organism: Streptosporangium sp. NPDC006007 (assembly GCF_040614315.1). NCBI lineage: Bacteria > Bacillati > Actinomycetota > Actinomycetes > Streptosporangiales > Streptosporangiaceae > Streptosporangium > Streptosporangium sp. NPDC006007. Next base: position 19,618 of record NZ_JBEXUG010000040.1, read on the forward strand.
TGGGTAGTGTGATCGCGCCGGAACGGGTATGACCCATCACGTAGGTTCTGTTTACCTGATCATTACTTCCGTCCGGAGGACCTGATGGGTGTCGGGGTCAGCATCTTCTTTCTCACGCTCGGCGCCATCCTCAGATTCGCCATCGAGCCCGACGTTCTGGGCAAGAATGTGCACATCGACGTCATCGGCCTGATCTTCATGATCGTTGGCGCGATCGGGATCGTGCTGAGCATCGTGCTGGGGGCCAGGAGCGGGCATACGTCGGACGACCGTCTGATGCACCGCGAGAACCATCCCTCGGAGGACTAGGAGCGGCCCGCCGCCCGGCCGGCGCGGGTCAGCAGGCGAACTGCACGGCCGCCCGGGACGCCAGGATGGGCTTGATGTGCTCGGCGATCACGGCCTGGTGCGCCGGGTGGTCGCGGTAGGCCAGGTAGTCCTCGACGGTGTCGAAGTCGGCGACGACCGCGAACTCGTGGTTGCCCGGGTTCACGGCCGCGTCGGCGCCGATGGTGTAGGCGCGGATCTCCGGGATGATCCCCGGCAGCCCGCCGAGTTCGGTGGCGACCGTGGCCCTCTGCTCGTCGGTGGCCTCTTCCGCCCAGGTGAACAGCACGACATGCCGGAACATGATCTTCCTTTCCTCGGGTGCTCCGCCAGGGTACGGCCATGCCGTCAAGGAATCGACAGCGGGTGCCGAATGACATTCAGGATGGTAAGAACCCATCGTCCAGAAATGCCCCGATATGGATAATTTATTTCATATTTATACACGTCTGTGCGGCTTTGCCAAAGTATAAGTGCTTTGCGGTGTCATGGCAGCTGCGTCTTCTGCGATGTTTGAGGTGTTCGGAGCTCAGGAGGGCGAATCCGTCCTCTCGTGAAACCGGAGGATCGCATGAAAACGAAGACTGCCACCTCGTTCATCGCGAGCACCATGGGCGCCGGGCTCATCGCCGGAGCCCTGATGGCCGCCCCCGCCGAGGCCATGGTCACATCCGTGGCGAACACCACGACCCCTACCGTCCAGACCGCCGGGGCCACGAACTTCGTCGCCGGCTGCGGATGGCGGCGCCGCTGCTGTCGCCGCTCCTGCGGCTGCAGAAACGGCTGCGGATGTCGCCGCTCCTGCGGCTGCGGAAACGGCTGCGGATGGCGGAGCTGGAGGTGGAGCAACTGGAGCAACTGGGGCGGCGACTGGGGCGGCAACTGGTGGTGGTAAACCGGGCGGAATAGACCGTCCGCCTGAGAACCGCGCACAACCGAGGCGGAATCACGTTTTCTTCTCCGCCGGCCCGGAAAAGGCCCGGACCGGCCGGAAACCGGAACCGCTCTCCAACGCCCCTCACCGGAGATGACGTCGAGCGGACCGGTCCGCCCCTGATGAGCCCGCTCCCCGTGACGGGGGGCGGGCTCATCAGGTGTCCGCGCCGGCTCCGGCCGGGATCAGCTCCAGGCGAGCATCCGGAGGGGGTCCTCCAGCATGGCTCCCAGATCGCGGAGGAAGAGCGAGCCGAGCTCACCGTCCACGATCCGGTGGTCGAAGGAGAGCGCGAGCGTGCACACCTTACGCGGCACGATCTGCCCGTCCACCACCCACGGCATGTCCCTGATCTGGCCGAAGGCCAGGATGGCCGACTCGCCCGGATTGAGGATGGGGGTGCCGGCGTCCACCCCGAACACCCCCACATTGGTGATCGTGATCGTGCCCCCGGCCATGTCGGCGGGCTGGGTACGGCCCGCCCTGGCGGTCTCGGCCAGGGCCCCCAGGGCACCGGCGAGCTCCGGCAGGGACAGCGTCTGAGCGTCCTTGACGTTGGGAACGAGCAGCCCCCTCGGAGTGGCCGCGGCGATGCCCAGGTTCACCCCGTACTTGACCACGATCTCCTGGCGGGCCTCGTCCCACGACGAGTTGATCATCGGATGGCGGCGGACGGCGACGAGCGTCGCCTTCGCGACCAGGAGCAGCGGTGTGACCCTGACCTCGGCGAAGTCGGGAAGCTCCCTGAGCCGCCCGACCGCCTCCACCGCCCGGGTCACGTCCACCTGGAGGAACTCGGTGACGTGCGGCGCGGTGAAGGCCGAGGCCGTCACCGCCTGCGCGGTCGCCTTCCGCACCCCCTTGACGGGGATCCGTTCCTCCGTGACCGCCGCGGGGACGGCCGAAGGACCCGCCCGACCGGCCAGGCCGACCGCCGAGTGGACGTCCTCCCGGGTGATCGTCCCCTGCGGGCCGGTCCCGGTGAGCGTGGCCAGGTCGACCCCGAGCTCCCTGGCCAGCTTCCGCACCGGAGGCTTGGCCGGCGCGATCACCCGGCCGGCCGGCACGGCCGTACCGGCGGGGACCGGGGGCACGGCGGGGACCGGGGGCACGGCGGGGACGGCCCCGGTCTCACCGGCGACGGGAAGCGTGGCGAAGGACGCCGCCGCGCCCGCGCCGCCACCCGCGGCTCTGTCCGCGTCCCCGTTCACGGCCCGGCCGGAGGCGCCCGCCACAGGTTTGCGGGGGCGGCGTTTGGCGGCGCCCGGCTTGACGCCGTACCCCACCAGAACGGGCCGCCGCTCCTGCTCGGGAGGGTGCGGCACCATGTCCTCGGTCAGGCCCCGCCGGTCCGCGGAGACCTCGGTGAGCCCCTCCTCCGCCCGCGCGCCCGAGGGGGCGCCGGGGGCGGGAGCCGTGCCGTCGTCCACCGAGATGATCGGCCTGCCGACCTCCACGGTCTCGCCCTCGACGGCCGTCAGTGCGCTCACCACCCCCTCGAAGGGGCAGGGCAGCTCGACGACGGCCTTGGCCGTCTCGATCTCCACGATGATCTGGTTGATCTTGACCGGGTCTCCGGGCCTCACGTGCCACCGGACGATCTCGGCCTCGGTCAGGCCCTCTCCCACGTCGGGGAGCCTGAACTCCTTCATCGTCGCCTCTCCTCCTCAGAACGCGAACACGCGGTCGACGGCGTCGAGGACCCGGTCCAGGTCGGGCAGGTAGTGGTCCTCCAGCCTGGAGGGCGGGTAGGGGGTGGACGGGCCGCCGACGCGCAGCACCGGCGCCTCCAGGCTGTAGAAGCACCGCTCGGTGACCCGGGCGGCGATCTCCGCGCCGAAGCCGCTGTAGACCGGGGCCTCGTGCACCACGACGCAGCGGCCGGTCCTGCCGGCCGACTCCACGACGCGCTCCACGTCCAGCGGGTTGAGCGAGCGCAGATCCACCACCTCCAGGGATCGGCCGTCGTCCTCGGCCGCCGTCGCGGCCTCCAGGCAGGTCTTCACCATCGGCCCGTAGGCGATCAGCGTGACGTCGGTGCCCCGCCGTACCACCCTGGCCTCGTCGAGGGGGGTCCAGCCCTCGGAGAAGGCGGAGGTGTCGACGTCGGCCTTGTCCCAGTAACGCCGCTTGGGCTCGAAGAAGATGACCGGGTCGTCACAGCGGATCGCCTGCTGGAGCATGGTGTAGCCGTCGGCGGGGTTGGAGCAGGCCACGACGCGCAGACCGGCGGTGTGGGTGAAGTACGCCTCCGGCGACTCGCTGTGGTGCTCCACCGCGCCGATGCCGCCGCCGAACGGGATCCGCACCACGACGGGCAGCCGCAACTTGCCCAGCGAGCGCAGCGGCATCTTGGCGAGCTGGGTGATGATCTGGTCGGCGGCCGGGAAGACGAACCCGTCGAACTGGATCTCGCAGACGGGACGGTATCCCCGGAGCGCGAGGCCGATGGCCGTGCCGACGATGCCCGACTCGGCCAGCGGGGTGTCGATGACCCGCTGTTCGCCGAAGTCCTTCTGCAGCCCGTCGGTGACCCGGAACACGCCGCCGAGCTTGCCCACGTCCTCGCCCATGACGAGAACCTTGGGGTCGTCCTCCATCGCCCTGCGCATGCTCTCGTTGAGCGCCTTGGCCAGCGTGAGAGTCGTCATCCCTCGAACCCCTCCAGATAGGCCGCGAACTGCGCGCGCTCGGAGTCGATCAGCCGGTGCGGTTCGGCGTAGACGTGGTCGAAGATGGCGAGCGGCTCGGGATCGGGCAGCGCCAGACAGCGTCTGCGCGCGTCACGGCCCAGTTCGTCGGCCTCGGCGTCGATCGTGTCGAAGAACTCCTGGTCGGCCAGCTGGTTTTTGAACATGTAGGCGCGGACCCGCTCGATCGGATCCTTGAGCTTCCACGCCTCCAGTTCGTCGGCCACCCGGTAGCGGGTCGGGTCGTCGGAGGTGGTGTGCGCGCCCATCCGGTAGGTGAACGCCTCGATCAGCATCGGACCCTGCCCGGCCCTGGCGTCGGCCAGCGCCTTTCGGGTGACCGCGAGACAGGCGAAGACGTCGTTGCCGTCGACCCGGACGCCGGGGAAGCCGAAGCCGCTCGCCCGGCGGTACAGCGGGATGCGGGTCTGCTTCTCCAGCGGCTCGGAGATGGCCCACTGGTTGTTCTGGCAGAAGAACACCACGGGCGCGTTGAAGACCGACGCCCAGATGAACGACTCGTTCACGTCGCCCTGGGAGGTGGCGCCGTCGCCGAAGTAGACGATCGAGGCGGCCTCGGCGCCGTCGCGCTGGATGCCCATGGCGTAGCCGACGGCGTGCAGGGTCTGGCTGCCGATGACGATGGTGTAGAGGTGGAAGTTGTGCTCGGCGGGATCCCAGCCGCCGTGGTTGACCCCGCGGAACAGCCCGAGCAGGTTGACCGGATCCACCCCCCGGCACCAGGCCACGCCGTGCTCGCGGTAGGTCGGGAAGGCCATGTCCGCGTCGGTCAGCGCCCGTCCCGAGCCGATCTGCGCGGCCTCCTGACCGAGCAGGGAGGCCCACAGGCCCAGCTCGCCCTGGCGTTGCAGCGCCACGGCCTCCAGATCGACCCGGCGCACCAGGACCAGGTCCCGGTAGAGTCCGCGGATCTCCTCCGGTGTCAGGTCGATGTCGTAGTCGGGGTGCTCGACCCGCTCACCCTCGGGGGTCAGCAACTGGACGAGCTCCGGTGGTGCTTCCGCACCATGAGGGGCCTCGGCTGTCACGTGCCACTCCTGTGTGCTCGGGGCCGGCGTGATGGGTTCACCATCGCTGTCCGGCCGGTTAGCAGCGCATCCGATCCGACTGGTGGTGGTTCGTCTGCGTTTGTGGACATCGTGACAGAGGGCACATACCTGTGCGCAAGCCCCGCCCCGGCATCCATCTCGCTCTCCCTCACCCGCCGGATTCCCTGTCACCTTCCCGCCGGACCGGCTTTCACCCTCGCACGAGGAGAGCCGGGACCATGCGACGAACTGCCGACGGAGCCCGTTACGCTTGAGGCGCCGAACCGTCCCCACCGCAACCAGGAGGAACACCGTGGCGCGCGTCATTGTCGACGTCATGCTGAAGCCCGAGATTCTCGACGCGCAGGGCCAGGCGATCGCCCGCGCGCTGCCGCGGCTCGGCTTCTCCGGTGTCTCAGCGGTACGGCAGGGCAAGAGGTTCGAGGTGGAGCTTGAGGGGCCCGCCGACGAGGCCGCCCTCGCGGACGTCCGCAAGATGGCCGAGACCCTGCTGGCCAACACCGTGATCGAGGACTACCGGGTAACCGTGGAGTCCTAGATCATCACGTATCGCGTAGGGCATGCCCGTACGTCCGGGTAGATCACCTTCCGAGCGTGTCGCAATCCCACAGCTTGACCAACACTAAATAACATTAAGGTTATTTTGCGGTTAGCCCGGATTCCGCGGGGAAACCTTGACAAGGTGACGTCTGGCCCCGGGAGGGATCCGGTGGATATCGAGTTCTCGCTGGCTCTGCCCAGAGAGGCCATCGGCATTCCGATGGTCCGCAGGGCACTGGGCGACTCCCTGCGCTCGCTCGGCGTCACCGAGAGCTGCGTCTCCGACATCCTGCTCGCGGTCACCGAGGCGTGCGCCAACGCGGTGCGCCACGGTGGCCCGGACAACCGCTACGAGGTCGAGGTGTCCATCGGCGACGGCCGCTGCGACGTCCACATCATCGACAGGGGGCAGGGGCTCGTCCGGGTCCCCGAGCAGTATCCCCCGGCGGACATCGAGAACGGCCGGGGCATCCTGATCATGCAGGCGGTGGTGGACGAGATCTCCTTCGGCATCACACCCGGCCGGGGAACCACCGTGCACCTGCGCAAACACCTCGACTGGGATGAGGACGCCGTCTTCCTCCGCCAGGGTCGCGTGCTCGCCGCCGTGTGACCCGCTCTCCCGGAGCGGATAGCCTGGGCGCACCGCCGCAGACCGAGGTCCGACGTGTGAGATGTCGGCGCGGCGCTCGTTTGTGGAGGGGAACGCTACCATGAGTGCTGCCCGCGTGGGCGTCGTCACTTTTCCCGGGACTCTTGACGATCAGGACGCGGCCCGCGCCGTGCGCCACGCGGGCGGCGAAGCCGTCCCCCTGTGGCACGCGGACCCCGATCTCAAGGGGGTGGACGCGATCTTCCTGCCGGGTGGTTTCTCCTACGGAGACTATCTTCGGTGCGGGGCGATCTCCAGGTTCGCGCCCCTGATGGAGGAACTGATCCCGGCGGCCAGGGCCGGACTTCCCGTCCTGGGCACCTGCAACGGCTTCCAGATCCTCTGCGAGGCCCACCTGCTGCCCGGCGCGCTGATGCGCAACGCCGGACTGCACTACATCTGCCGCGACCAGCGCGTCCGGGTGGAGAACACCGCTACGCCCTGGACCTCCGACTTCGCCGAGAGGCAGGAGATCGTGCTGCCGGTCAAGCACGGCGAGGGCCGCTACGTCGCCGACGAGCCGACCCTGAAGGCGCTGGAGGCGGGGGGGCAGGTGGTCTTCCGCTACGTCGGAGGCAACCCCAACGGCTCGCTGAACGACATCGCGGGCATCTGCAACGAGGCCGGGAACATCGTCGGCCTCATGCCGCACCCCGAGCACGCGGTCGAGGACCTCACCGGCGCCCCGAGCACGGACGGCCGCGGATTCTTCTCCTCGATCCTGAAGAAGCTGGTGAACCTGTGAGCGAGCACGCCCCCCAGGCCCCCGCCGACGACGTGCGGGCTCAGCCGGCCCTGGACACCGTCAGGCGGGCCCAGGACACGCCCGGCGAACGGCAGCCCTACGCCGAGCTGGGCATGAAGCTCGACGAGTACGAACGGGTCCGCGCGATCCTCGGCCGCCGGCCCACCAGCTCCGAGCTGGCCATCTACAGCGTCATGTGGAGCGAGCACTGCTCCTACAAGTCCTCCAAGGTGCACCTGCGCCAGTTCGGCACCAAGGCCCCCACGTCCGAGGCCCTGCTGGTCGGCATGGGCGAGAACGCCGGCGTGGTGGACATCGGCGACGGCTGGGCGGCCACCTTCAAGATCGAATCGCATAACCACCCCTCCTACGTCGAACCGCACCAGGGCGCGGCGACCGGCGTCGGCGGGATCGTCCGCGACATCATGTCGATGGGCGCGCGGCCCATCGCGGTGATGGACGCGCTGCGCTTCGGCGCCGCCGACGCCCACGACACCCGGCGGGTGCTGCCCGGCGTGGTCGAGGGCATCAGCCACTACGGCAACTGCCTGGGACTGCCCAACATCGGCGGCGAGGTCGTCTTCGACCCCTGCTACATCGGCAACCCGCTGGTCAACGCCCTGTGCGTGGGCCTGCTCCGCAAGGACCAGATCAAGCTGGCCACCGCCCCGGGACCGGGCAACAAGGTCGTGCTGTTCGGCGCGCTGACCGGCCCGGACGGCATCGGTGGCGCGTCCGTCCTGGCCTCGGCCACCTTCGAGGACGAGTCGCACGCCAAGCGTCCCAGCGTCCAGGTGGGCGACCCGTTCATGGAGAAGCTGCTGATCGAGTGCTGCCTTGAGCTCTACCAGGCGGACGTGGTCGTGGGCATCCAGGACCTCGGCGCGGCCGGCGTGTCCTGCGCGACCACCGAGCTGGCGGCCAAGGGCACCGGCGGCATGGACGTCAGGCTGGACCTCGTCCCGCTGCGCGACCCGTCGCTGCGGCCCGAGGAGATCCTGATGAGCGAGTCGCAGGAGCGCATGATGGCGGTCGTCACCCCCGACGACATCGCTGCCTTCATGGCGATCTGCGCCAAGTGGGACATCCCGGCGACCGTGATCGGCGAGGTCACCGACGGGGGCCGCCTGGTGATGACCTGGCACGGCGAGACCATCGTCGACATCCCGCCGGGCACCGCGGCCGACGAGGGCCCGGTCTACGAGCGGCCCTTCCACGAGCCGGCCGGTCAGTCCGCGCTCAACGCCGACGACCCGGTACGGCTGGCACGCCCCGACGACCTGCGGGCGACGCTGCTGGAGCTGCTCGGCTCGCCCAACCTCGCGTCCAAGGAGTGGGTCACCTCCCAGTACGACCGCTACGTCCGGGGCAACACCGTGCTGGCCCAGCCCGCCGACGCCGGGGTGCTGCGGATCAGCGAGATCATGCCGGGGGCCGAGGAGACGACCCGGGGCATCGCGCTGTCGACGGACGGCAACGGCCGCTACGCCAGGCTCGACCCGTACGCGGGGGCGCAGCTCGCGCTGGCCGAGGCGTACCGGAACGTGGCCGTGACCGGCGCGACGCCGCTGGCGGTGACCAACTGCCTCAACTTCGGCTCCCCCGAGGACCCCGAGGTCATGTGGCAGTTCGCCGAGGCCACCCGCGGCCTGGCCGACGCCTGCAAGGCGCTCGGCGTGCCGGTGACCGGCGGGAACGTCTCCTTCTACAACCAGACGGGGTCCACCCCGATCCACCCGACCCCGGTCGTGGGCGTGCTGGGCGTGATCGACGACGTGGCCCTGCGGGTCGGCAGCGGCTTCACCGGCCCGGACGAGAGGATCGTCCTGCTGGGTGAGACCGAGGAGGAGTTCGGCGGCTCCGAGTGGGCCCACGTGGCCCACGGTCACCTCGGCGGCCTGCCGCCCAAGGCGAACCTGGAGGCCGAACGCGCCCTGGCGACCGTGCTCACCGAGGCCGCCTCCCGCGGTCTGCTGACCGGCTCCCACGACCTGTCCGACGGCGGCCTGGCCATCGCCCTGGCCGAGGCGTGCCTCGCCAGGGGGGTCGGCGCCACGGTCTCCGCGGCGGGGGACGACCCGTTCGTCGAGCTGTTCAGCGAGTCGCCGGCGCGCGCGCTGGTGACCGTGACACCGGAGTCCTTCCAGCTCCTCGCCGAACTCTGCGTCGCCCACGAGGTGCCCTGCCACGGCCTGGGCGTCACCGGCGGCGACTCCCTGATCGTGGAGAACGTCCTGGACATCCCGATCACCGAGCTCCGGGAGACCCACACGGCCACCCTGCCGGGAATCTTCGGCTGACCCCGCGCACGACCCGAGGGGGGTACGGCTCAGCTGAGCCGTACCCCTCTCGGCGTCCAAGCCCCGGAAGGGCCCCAGCGTGGAAGGGCCGGGTGTGGACCGCATGACCGCATCGACCACATGCGGGATAATCACCGCTGTTCGGGGAGAACTCCGGCCGTCGCCGGTCGGAGGCGGACGCGACAGGGAGCCGGAACGGCTCCCGAGGACACGGAGGTCACCGTGCCGGTGAACAACCCGAGAACCGCGTCGCCCGAGAGGCTCCGGGGACCCCGGGAACGCGGGCAGGGCGGTCGTGGAGGTCGTGGAGAGAGCGGGGGTCACGGGGAGGACGACGGGGGCTGGGGCGGCAACGGCGGCGCCGGGAGCGGCGAGGGGCCGGCGCCGTACCTGCCGCCGTCGGGCCAGCCGGTCCGCCTGGTGGTCTGGGCCATCCACCTGGCGCTGCCGATGGCGGGGCTCTGGCTGCTGCTGACCAGGCCGAGGCTGAACGCCGTCCTGCGGGACAACGTCGGCCACTTCTGGCTGATCATCGCCGTGGCCGGGGTCAACGTGGTCCTCGGCACCATGATCGGCCAGGCCTCGGCCAGGCGGGCCGACGCACGGCTGCTGCTGGTCTCCCTGGTCTTCCTGAGCAGCGCCGGATTCTTCCTGATCCACGGCCTGACCACGCCGAAGGTCATCCTCCAAGGACCGAACTACGGGTTCGAGCTGTCCCAGCCGGTCGGCCTGCTCATCGCCTCGATGTTCGCCTTCGCCTCGGCCCTGCCGCTGAACGAGCGGGTGGCCCAGGCCGTACTGAAGGCACAGATCCGGCTGCGCGGCGGCCTCGTCCTGCTGCTGGCCGGCTGGGGAGTCGCGTCGCTGCTCCCCGATCTCACCCCGCTGGGGGGCCGGCCACCCGCGCACGGAGCCGGCCTCGGCGGGCTGGAGGCGCTCGGGGTCGCGCTGTACGCGGCGGCGGCCGCGATGATGTTCCAGCTGCACCGGCGGCGTCCCTCGGCCATGCTGATCAGCCTCCTCACCGCCTACGCGCTGCTGGCCGAGGCCACGGTCGCCGGGATGTCGCACTTCAACTGGCACCTGTCGTGGTGGCTCTGGCACCTGCTGCTGGCCGTGGCCTTCCTGTTCGTCGCCTACAGCGCCTACCTGCAGTTCCGGCAGGAGGGCTCCAGCGCGGGCCTGTTCGACTCGGTGGCGCTGGCTGCGACCGTCCAGCGGCTCAGGGGGGAGTACGAGGCCGCCCTGGAGGAACTCGTCGGCCACCTCAGGCGCAGGGCGGACACCCCTTCAGGCGGCGGGAGCCGGGTCCCCGTCGCGACCAGGCTGGCGGGCAAGTTCGGGCTCACCGAGGGGCAGGCCGCGGTGCTCGACCGGGCCGGCGAGGCGCTGGCCGACGAGCGGGAGGTGTCGGAACGGCTCGCCGCGCTGGTGGACATGGGCAACCGGGCCAGGGTGGGGATGCCGGAGGACGAGCTGCTGACGCGGGGGCTGGAGCGGGTACGGCGGGCGTACGGGGACGTGCGCGTCGGACTGATCTCCGGCGGGCGGGTCACCCTGGACTCCGGCGTGTACGGCCCGCAGGACTTCCCCGGCGACGGACCCGTACGGCTGGGCGGAACCGTCGTCCACCCGCTGACCGTGCGGGGACGGCTCGCCGGGGCGCTGACGGTGCCGGTGGGCAGGACCCGGCAGGACGAGGCGCTCGCCGCCACGCTGGCGAGCCAGCTGTCCATCTCCCTGGAGAACACCCGGCTGTATCAGGAGCTGTCCACCCTGTTCCGGCAGTACATGTCCCCGGATGTGGCGAAGTCCCTGCTGGCCGATCCGCGGACCGCGGCGCTCGGGGGCGAACTGGTCGAGCTGACCGCGCTCTTCGCCGACCTGAAGGGTTTCACGAGCTACTCCGAGCGGGTGGCGCCCGGCGAGATCGTCGAGATGCTGAACCGGTACCACTCGGCGGCCGTGCCCATCGTGCTGGGCAACGGCGGCACGATCGTGCAGTTCGTGGGTGACGCGCTGCTGGCGCTGTTCAACGCCCCCGCCAGGCAGGCGGACCACGCCGTCGCCGCCGCCAGGACCGCCCTGGCCATGCAGGAGGCGGCCGAGGAGATCGCCGCCGGGACGCCCGGCTATCCCCGGTTCAGGATCGGGGTCAACACCGGTGTCGCGCTGGTCGGCAACATCGGCAGCCCGGAGCTGCGCGGGTTCAACGCGATGGGTGACTGCGTGAACGTGGCCGCCCGGCTGGAGGGGATCGCCGAGCCGGGAACCGTGGTGATCGGCCAGAGCACCCTCGACCTGATCGGTCCCGGCGCCAAGGTCCGCCCGCTGGGCGAGCTCGCCCTCAAGGGCAGGGAGCGGCCCGTCCACGCCTATGTGCTGTCCGCTCTGCGGTAGAACCCGCCGTGGAGCCGCGGAACCCGCGCTGTGGAGCATGAACCCGCCGGAGAACCGGCAAGCCAGCGAACCGGAGAGCCCGAGAGCCCGAGAGCCCGAGAGCCCGAGAAACCATCGTGAAAACTCAGAAACCCATGTGAGACTGGAGAGTCCACCGTAAAACCACGGAAACCGCCGTGGAAGCGGGCTCTCCGGCGAGAGCCGTACCGGCATAATCGACACCGGCCAGACCGCACGAGGTAGCAGGAGACAGTCGTGACCTCCACCCCCGAGCCGGGCGAGTTCGCCACCCTGCTCACGTCCGACGAGGCCGCCGCGCTGCACGCGGCCGGCACCCCAAGGCGCTGGGGGCGGGGGGCGACGGTGTGCACCGAGGGCGACGTCGCCGAATGGGTGCTCCTGCTGACGTCGGGGCGGGTCAAGGTCTCCTCGCACACCGCCGGTGGGACCGAGGTGGTCCTCGCGATCCGCGGGCCCGGCGCGCTGCTCGGCGAGTTCGCCGTCATCGACGGTCTGCCGAGGTCGGCCACGGTGACCACGCTGGAGCCGGTGGAGGGCGTCACGATCCACGACTTCCCGGCCTATCTACGTGAGAACGGCCGGGTGGCGGTGCTCCTGATGCGGATGCTGATCGGCAAGATGCGCGACGCCGACCGCAAGCGGATCGAGTACGGCGCGTTCGACACCACGGGCCGGGTGGCGACCCGGCTGATCGAGCTGGCCGAGCGGTACGGCGAGCCGGTCGGCGGCGCGGTCCGGGTGACGCTGCCGCTCTCCCAGGACGAGCTGGCCGGCTGGACAGGGGCCTCCCGCGAGGCGGTCAGCAAGTCCCTGCGCTCGCTGCGGGACCGCGGCCTGATCGAGACGGGCCGTCGCCGGGTGACCATCCACGACATGGAGGGCCTGCGCAGGCGAGCCCGCTGACCCCGCCCCGCCGGCCGATCTCCTTCAAGATCGACATACCGGATAAGTCAGACTGGGGCATATGGTCGCAATCCTCCAAGACCTTCCTAATTCCCCCGAATATCGCTCAAAGCTCCGCTACGCATGGCGTGTCTGCTCGGTCACCAGCCTCGGCATCGTGCTGATCGGCATCTCGGGAAGCACGCTGAACGTGGCACTTCCCGAGGTGGTAAGGCACTTCCACGCCGACGCGTTCGCCTCCGGATGGATCCTGCTGGCGTACCTGCTCGTCAGCACCGCGACCCTGGTCCTCTTCGGCCGCGTGGCCGACCTGCTCGGGCGCAGAGAGGTCTACCTCGCGGGGTTCGCCCTCTTCACCGCCGCCTCGCTGCTGGCCGGACTCTCGCCCACCGTCTGGTTCCTGATCGCGATGCGGGCGGTGCAGGCGGTCGGGGCCGCGATGATCCTGGCCAACGGGACCGTGATCATCACCGACGCCTTCCCACCCGACCGGCTCAGTCAGGGCATGGGCGTCTACATCGGAGCCTTCTCGGTCGCCCAGCTGGCGGGGCCGACGCTGGGCGGCCTCGTCGCCCAGGCCGCGGGCTGGCAGTGGATCTTCTGGGTGAACGTGCCCGCCGGGCTGATCGCCCTCGTATGGGGGGCGATCATCCTCGGCAGGCTTCCCCCCAAACCGCGCGAACCGATGGACGTGCTCGGCAACCTGCTGGTGTTCGCCGTGCTGTCGGCCACCCTCGTCGCGCTGTCCGAGGCGGGGTCCCGGGGTCTGTCCAGCCCCGTGGTGATCATCGGAGCCGGGGTCGCGGCGATCCTGACCCCGATCCTGGTCACGGTGGAGCGCAGGGCGTCCCACCCGGTGCTCGACGTGCGGCTGTTCGGCCGGCGCCTGCTGGCCTTCGCCAACCTCGCCTCGTTCTGCAACGCCCTGGCCCGCGCGGCGCTGATCCTGCTCGCCGCCCTCTACTTCCAGACGGTCCAGGGCGTCGACGCCCTCACCGCCTCCCTGGGCGTGCTGCCCATCCCGGTCGGCATGGCCGTGGCATCGCCGGTCGCCGGCGCCCTCGGCCACAGGATCTCCCCCCGCGCCCTGTCGGTCGGGGGGTCGCTGCTGAGCGCGGCGGGGCTGGGCGTCCTGCTCCTGACCGCCGATCCGGCCACGCCGTACTGGGTCGTGGGGGTGGGACTGCTGCTGTGCGGCTGCGGCAACGGCAGCTTCCTGACCGGGAACACCACCCAGGTCATGGCCGCCCTGCCCGCCGGGAGCCTCGGCGTGGTGAACGGCTTCCGGCTCATGATCATGAATGTCGGGATGGTGCTCAGCGTCGCCCTCTCCCTGAGCGTCCTCACCGGCTCGGTCAGCGCCGAACTGCGCGGCCAGGTCTACTCCGGCACGCTGTCGAGCGCGTCACCGGCGGCCGTGGAGCAGCTCATGGACGGCTTCAGGAGAACGTACGCCGCGCTGTTCGCCGTCGCCCTCGCGGGCGCGCTGGCCTCCGCCCTGGCCCGGCCAAGGCGGGCACGGGCCGGCGGCGGGCATGATGGAGGGCGTGCCACCTCACAGACCTGACGCCGCCAAGGTACGCGCCGCGCTGGACGCCCAGCTGACCACTCTGGACGAGCCGCCCTACGACGGGCCCGGAGGAACCGCCGAACTGCTGGGGGCGTGCGTCACCGTGGTGCTGCGGGCCTACGAACGGAAGGTCCGGCCGGAGCGGGAGATCACCCGCTTCGCCGTACGGCACCTGCTCGACCTGCTGGCGACCGCGGCCCCCGGGCGGACCGTCGAGGTGCGGGTCCCGCCGTACGCGGCGGTGCAGTGCGTGGCGGGCCCCCGGCATACCCGGGGAACCCCGCCGAACGTGGTGGAGACCGACGCGCCGACCTGGCTGGCGCTGGCCACCGGACGGCTGGCGTGGGCCGAGGCGATGTCCGAGGGCAGGATCTCGGCGAGCGGCGGCCGGGCCGACCTGTCGGAGTACCTACCGGTCCGGTAGGAGCCGGACCGTGTCCGCCGGTCCGGCGGTCCGGCGGTCCGGCGGTCCGGCGGTCCGGCGGTCCGGCGGTCCGGCGGGAGCCACGGGGAGCGCTGGAACCGTCCAAAACCTACGGCGTGTTCTGGAGTTGGACACCGAATCGCTCCTCTATACAGCGCTGCTGGAGTTCCGGCGGCAGGTTGGCGCAGTCGCCCACCTTGCTGTAAAGCCAGCTCAGCAACACCACGGCGATGATCAGGGTCAGCACGCTCAGCGCGATGCCCACCCAGGCGCGGCCGCGGTTGGAGTTCCTGACCACGGCGACGATGCCGAGCACCAGGCCGCCGATGGCCGTCAGCACGCCCAGGCCGCACACCACCAGCAGGAAGACGCTGATGATGCCGAGCACCAGGGCCGCGGTGCCGAGCCCTCCACCCGCCTTCGGCGCGCCCCACCCCGCCCCGGGCGGCGCCGGGTACGGCGGGGCCCCAGGGTAGCCCGGACCTCCTGGATATCCGGGCCCGCCCGGTGAGAGCGGCGCCTGGTAGGGCGGCCCCTGGGGAGGCTGGTACGGCTGCCCCTGCGGGGACGGCCCCCGCCCCTCCGAAGGACTCGGCCACCCCTCGGGAGGTCCCTGCTGAGCCGGGCGGCCCGGCCCCCCGTAGGGACTCGCGCCGGGGATGCCCCCGGCGGGCGAGGCGGCTCCGGCGTCCTCCGCGGGCCGCGCGGGTTCACCGGGCCTCTCGGACGGCCCGGCATGGCCACCGGGCTCACCGGGCTCACCGGGCCGATGTGAGGCGGCCGGGAAGCCCTGGGGCGGCGTCGGCGGATCGTAGCGCGAGTGCCTGGCGGCGCTCGACGGCGTCTCCGGACCGTCAGGACGGTCGGTGGGCGACGCCTCCGGGGCGCTCTCCCAGCCCGGGTAGGCGGGCGGGGGCGCACCCGGCACCGGGCCGTACCCCCTCGTGGTCTCGGAGTCCGCCTGGACCGGCGGGGGCACCTCCGGGGCCGTCGGCACGTCCGGATGCCGGGGCAGTGACGGCTCACCGGGCGTGGAGATCGGCGGCCACTCCGGATTCTCCTCCGGGGCGGGCTCCTCCGGCTCCGGAGGCCCGGGAGCCGGTTCCGCGCCCGTCCCCTCCTCTTCAGGCCGCCTGTCCCGCCGACGGCGCGGATCAGGCTGATTCGGGTCCTCAGGTGTTGTCACGTCCGCTCTCCCGACGTATAGACATGCCGGATACCTCACACTCCCCCGGCTCTTTCCCATGAAACAGGCTGACACGGTAAAACGGCGACGATTGTTCGGTAACAGTGACGGGCGGGACGGACACCGCCCCGAGGTGCGAGCAGCGAAGGGCCCGACCTAGACTGAAGCATGTGCTGAAGGGCGACGGCCATCTGAGCCATGACCTTGACCCCCACGACCGAGCTCCGAAGGACGCATGTGGCGTCTTCGGAGTCTGGGCGCCTGGGGAGGAAGTCTCCAAACTCACCTACTACGGGCTGTACGCGCTACAGCACCGCGGCCAGGAGTCCGCGGGCATCGCGGTCAGCGAGGGCAGCAGAATCCTCGTCTACAAGGACATGGGACTCGTGGCCCAGGTCTTCGACGAGTCGGTGCTGGGCACCCTCCGCGGTCACCTGGCGATCGGTCACTGCCGCTATTCGACCACCGGGTCGAGCGTCTGGGAGAACGCCCAGCCGACGCTGAGCTCGACCGAGGTCGGCGGGCTCGCGCTCGCCCACAACGGGAACCTGATCAACACCGCCGAGCTCTCCAGGCGGCTGGCTCCGGGATCGACCAGGGCGACCACCGACACCGAGGTGCTGACGTCGCTGCTGGCCCAGGACCGCAGCCGGCCCATCGACGACGCGGCCGCCGCGCTCCTTCCCCAGGTCAAGGGCGCCTACTCGCTCGTCTTCATGGACGAGAAGACGCTCTACGCGGCCCGTGACCCGCAGGGCATCCGCCCGCTGGTCCTGGGCCGTCTGGAGCGTGGCTGGGCGGTGGCCTCGGAGACCGCCGCACTGGACATCGTGGGTGCCACGTTCGTCCGGGAGATCGAGCCCGGCGAGCTGATCACCATCGACCAGCGCGGCGTGCGCTCCCGCAGGTTCGCCCTGGCCGAGCCGAAGGGCTGCCTGTTCGAGTACGTCTACCTGGCCCGTCCCGACACCACCATCGCCGGACGTGGCGTACAGACCACCCGGGTCGAGGTGGGCCGGGTGCTGGCCCGTGAGCACCCGGTCGAGGCCGATCTGGTCATCCCGACGCCCGAGTCGGGCACCCCCGCCGCCGTCGGCTACGCCGAGGAGAGCGGGATCCCGTACGGCCAGGGCCTGGTCAAGAACTCCTATGTCGGCCGGACCTTCATCCAGCCGTCCCAGACGATCCGCCAGCTCGGCATCCGGCTCAAGCTCAACCCGCTGAAGGAGGTCGTCGCCGGCAAACGCCTGGTCGTCGTGGACGACTCCATCGTGCGCGGCAACACTCAGCGGGCGATCGTCAAGATGCTCCGGGAGGCGGGGGCGCGGGAGGTCCACGTCCGGATCTCCTCTCCGCCGGTCTCCTGGCCGTGCTTCTACGGCATCGACTTCGCCACCCGGGCGGAGCTGATCGCCGGTTCGCTCAGCGTGGAGGAGATCCGGGCCTCCCTCGGCGCCGACTCCCTGGGATACATCTCGCTGGAGGGCCTGACGGAGGCCACCACGATCCCCGCCGAACGGCTCTGCCGGGCCTGCTTCGACGGGGTTTACCCCATCCCCGTCGACCAGGACAACGTGGGCAAGTACGTCCTGGAGGCGAAGCTTTGAGCCGGCCGGGCACGACGGCCGTCCGGCCAGTGAGGGAGATCTCATGACGAGCTACGCCGCCGCCGGTGTGGACATCGACGCGGGTGAGCGCGCCGTCGAGCTGATGAAGGCGAAGGTCGCCCGCGCGCGCCGGCCCGAGGTGGTGGACGACGCCAGCGGCTTCGCCGGTCTGTTCGACGCCTCGGCCCTGCTGAGCTATCGGCGGCCGTTGCTGACCACCTCGACCGACGGCGTCGGCACCAAGGTCATGCTGGCGCGGGCCCTCGGCAGGCACGACACGATCGGCATCGACCTGGTCGGCATGGTCGTGGACGACCTGGTGGTCTGCGGCGCCGAGCCGCTCTTCATGACCGACTACATCGCCTGCGGGAAGGTCGTCCCCGAGCGGATCGCCGAGATCGTGGGCGGCGTCGCCGAGGGCTGCCGGCTGGCCGGCTGCGCCCTCGTCGGGGGCGAGACGGCCGAGCACCCCGGGGCGATGGACGCCGGCGAGTACGACCTCGCGGGTGCCGCCACGGGCGTGGTGGAGGCCGACGAGATGCTCGGCCGTGACCGGGTCCGCGAGGGTGACGTGGTGCTGGGGATGGCCTCCTCGGGCGTGCACTCCAACGGCTACTCACTGGTCCGGCACATCATCGAGCTGGCCGGGCTCTCGCTGGAGACCGAGCTCGACGAGCTGGGCCGCACCCTGGGCGAGGAACTGCTGGAGCCGACCAGGATCTACTCCCTGGACTGCCTGGAGCTGGCCCGCGCGACGGAGGTTCACGCCTACGCGCACATCACCGGTGGCGGGCTGGAGGGCAACCTGTCCCGCTCGCTGCCGCCGACGCTGGACGCGCTGCTGGACCGCGCCTCCTGGACCCCACCGGCCGTCTTCGAGGTGCTCGCCGGGCACGGGAAGGTGGCGCAGGCCGACATGGACCGCACCTTCAACCTGGGCGTGGGCATGGCGGCCGTCGTCGCGGCCGAGGCCGTCGATCCGGCGCTGGCCCTGCTCAAGGCCCGCGGCCTGCCGGCCTGGGTGCTCGGCGAGGTCGTCGAGGGCACCGGCCGGGCCCGCTACCGCCGGCCCGTCTAGCCCATCGGTCTCCCGCCTTCCCGGCGCCGGCCGGGAAGGCGGTCCCGACCGGACACGGACACGGGCCGGACGCGGAACCGATCGGACGCGGACACGCCGAAAAGCGCTCTGAGTCATCGGAGCGCTGTCAGGAACCGCGGCGCGGAGAAAACACCCGGTGGCTCTCCCGCCACCGGGTGTTCCGCTCGCATTCGATATGAAGTCGCCTAACGGCGGCCGGACGTCCCGTCGTCGCGGTCGCCTCCGGAGCCGAAGTCATCGGCGTAATCGGCGTACCGATCAGCCAGTTCATCGTAGGAGTCGTTGGCGTCGTCATTGTGGTTGGAGTCGTCTCTGACTCCGAGCTCGTCGCGAAGACGCTCAAGATCAGTGCCACCGCTGTTGTACTTCAGCTGGCGAGCAACCTTGACCTGCTTGGCCTTTGCTCGGCCGCGCCCCATTGGCTCGACCCCCTCGTGTGGGGTCGTGCCCGACCCCTCGTCGCTAACGCACCACGCACTGACGCCACCTGACTTGAGGCGTCAGCTCTCGTTCGACTACAACCGTACCTGTTTTACGCCCGGCTCGGTACGCCGTATGGGCGTGAGGGGCTAGTGGCCCAGCCAGATGCCCCTAATTCGCCCGACTTCCGACATTCTGCGCTCGGCAAGCCTATCGGCTGCGACAGCCGGCGGAACGCCATCCTCCGCCGCAGCGGCAAAGATCTTGAGAGTCGTGTCGTAGATCTGGGTGGCCTTTGCCTTCGCCCGATCCATGTCGAACCCCTGGATCTCGTCGGCGACCTGGATGACGCCTCCGGAGTTGACCACGTAGTCGGGCGCGTAGAGCACGCCCCGGTCGGCGAGCTCCTTCTCCACCCCCGGGTGCGCCAGCTGGTTGTTGGCCCCGCCACAGACGATCCCGGCGCGCAGCCGGGCGACCGTGTCGTCGTCCAGCGCCCCGCCGAGCGCGCACGGCGCGTAGACGTCGAGATCGGCCCCGGTGAGCTCCAGCTGGTCGGCGACGACCGCCACCTCCGGGTGGCGCCGCAGGACCCGCTCGACGGCCCGCTCGCTGACGTCGCAGACCACCACCTCCGCCCCGTCCGCGACGAGGTGGTCCACCAGGCGGTGACCCACCTTGCCCACACCCTCGACGCCGACCCGCCTGCCCCGCAGCGTGGGCGCGCCGTAGACGTGCTCGGCGGCGGCCCGCATGCCCTGGAACACGCCGTAGGCGGTCAGGATCGAGGAGTCGCCCGCCCCGCCGTGGGCCGGCGTGCGACCGGTCACGTAGGAGCTCTCGCGGGCCACGACGTCCATGTCCTCGCTGTAGGTGCCGACGTCGCACGCGGTGTAGTAGCGGCCCCCCAGGGACTGCACGAACCGGCCGTAGACCCGCAGCAGCGCCTCGCTCTTGTCGGTCGCCGGATCGCCGATGATGACGGCCTTGCCGCCACCGAGGTCGAGTCCGGCCAGGGCGTTCTTGTAGGCCATCGCCCGCGAGAGGTTGAGCACGTCGGCCAGCGCGGCCTGCTCGCTCGGGTAGGGATAGAACCTGGTGCCGCCGAGGCTCGGGCCGAGGGCGGTGTTGTAGATCGCGATGATCGCGTGAAGGCCGCTGTGCTCGTCGGAGCAGAAGACGACCTGCTCGTGCCTGGCCTGGCCGCTTACTGGGCTCTTGTCCTTGTGGGACAGCCCGAAGACGTCGGTCACGGTGGTGACTCCCGGTCGTTCCGGTCCGCCGCCCCGTGGCGGCGGAGATCACCCTCAGCGTAACCACAACTTCCAGGAGAACCATGAGAGAAACCCCCGGTTCTCACCAGACGAGACATGACATGCGCCACCACATCCCACTCGGGGCCGATACCGGACAACAGCCGGTGCTTCGTGACACGATGCGGTCGTGTTGCCCTATGCCGCGTATCTCCGCGTCTACGAACCGCTGACCGCGTTCACCCCGCCGGAACGCTCCTCCTGGGCCGCCTACGCGGAGGCGACCGACCGCCCCCGCCGCGCCCGCGCGCTCCACGCGGAGCACGGTGAGGCCGTACGCCGCCTGCTGGGGGTGTCGCCCACCCCCGCGCCCGCCCAGGAGAGCCCCAACGCCTATCTCAGGCGCGTTGAGGACGTTCTCTATGTCTGCCCATGGCAGAGCAGGCTCAGGTCCTGGCTGGCCTTCTCACGCCTCCGCGGGGCGACCCCCGCGAGGCTGATGGAACGGTTCGTGCCGACCTCCGTCGCCGAGCGGACGGCCGACGACTTCGACCGGTTCAAACGACGCGCGGGCTCGGCGGCCCTGCGCACCCACATCCGGACCTCGACATGGCACGTTCCCACGGCGTGGTTCGTGCCCTTCGACGGCAACGAACGCTGGCTGGTCCTCGACCGTGAACCGGGGCCGGGGGGCGCGACGACCACCCGCAACCTGATCTACATCACGTCCATGGCCCACGCCAGGCGGCGCGGCGCCCGCGCCCTGCAGATCATCCGCAGGCAGGTGGGCGAGGCCGCGATGACCGCGGAGGTCGAGGAGGTGGCCCGCTGGCTGGAGGAGTTCCATCCGCACTCGCTGGTGGAGCTCGACTACGGCGGCATCGTCCATCTCATGGAGGACGAGCAGCTCCAGGCCGACCAGTCCGTGGCGGAGATCGCGGCGGCGCTGACAGGTCTGGAGAGCGGCGAGGAAGAGTTGGCCTTCGCCATGTACCGGCGGGTGATTCTCCGCTGGAGATCAATACAACTTCTCGAATCAGCAAACTGAGTCGCAAATCATCCCTCTGACCTGCATAAGTAGGTTGGTCGATGACCGGCGACACGTCTACGAACTGAGTAGTTTGCCGTTTTCACTGCGATACCACGAAACGTGTCGCTAGAATCACCGAGCGTGACAACAACAGGTGCACAAGAGAGATGAGCCACTCAAAGGCTCGCCAATCGCTCTACGTGGCTGTATGGTCACATCGGGTGATGCCGCATATGGTCCGAACAGCCGCACGCAAGGGGCCATAGGGGGACATCCGTGACAAGCGTCAAGTCGCAGGATCGCTGTCGCCGGTCCACATGGAGGAGAGGCCGCACAAATGTCAGCTCGTACACCCGAGGCAGAGCCGCTGCTCACCCCGGCGGAGGTCGCAACCATGTTCCGGGTCGATCCCAAGACCGTTACACGGTGGGCGAAAGCGGGCAAGTTGACGTCCATCCGCACTCTGGGGGGACACCGCCGCTACCGGGAGACCGAGGTTCGCGCGCTGCTCGCGGGGATTCCGCAGCAGCGCTCCGAGTAAGACGGGGCCGTCACGGACTTTAGGGGGGACCAAGTGGGCGCTCACCCCGTGAGCGCGTAAGGCCACACGGGTTCTGTGGGGAGCGGCGCCGCCCGCCCGGCGCCGCCCCACATCGTTCCTTACGGCCCGCGCCGGTCTTCCCGACGAGGTACGACTCCCCCCGGACGGCTTACGGCGCGTGCTCGCGGAGCAGGCCCCTCAGCAACCGGTCGACCTGCGGGTCGTGGCCCGCGCCCACCCTGAGCAGCGCCACCATGTGCTCAACCAGCATGCGCTCAAGCGCCGGCCGCTCGACGTCCCGGTGCTCCAGCCAGTCGAGGCCGGCCGTCTCCACGGAGGCGATCCACGCACGCAGCGTGACACGCAGCACCGGCCCCGGCTCGTCGACCCGCATCTGCCGCGTGATGAGGTGGAACAGGCGGTTCCGTACACCGTCGACGATCTCGCCGATCTCCCCGCTGTGGTTGGCCGGTCCTCCACTCAGCAAGGCCGCGAAACCGGCCGCGTGCTGCTCGACGAAGTCGAAGTAGCGTGTCAGCCCCTCGGCGAGCTCCTCCAGCGGGCGATCGTCCCGCCTCGGCCGGAGCCTCGCCTCCAGGTCGGCCGCCGCGCTCCTCAGCGCGGCCACGTACAGCTCCTGCTTGCCGCCGAAGTAGTGGTAGACCAGGGCCCGCGACGCCCCGGCCGCCGAGGCCACGTCGTCGATGGACACGTTCCCCGCGTCCCGCCTGCCGAACAGTTCCAGGGCCGCCGCCATGAGCTCCTCGCGGCGCCGGTCCACGGTCAGTCTGCGCCGCGCGGGGCGCGCGCTCCCCGCCGGGGGCTTCCCTCGCCCAGTCGTTCCGGATGTCGAACCCACACCGCGCACACTACTCGGAGCCGCCGCCCTTCACCGGCCGGGTCAAGATCGGAGTTCCCTTCGAAGAAAGCCGTACCCCATTCGGAACTCGATCGTTTTGAGTGACAGGTGCCCATCCACCATCCCGGGGGAGAGCCATGTCAGGACCACCGGTCAACACCACCACCACCGTCACCCGAGCCCGTGAGCTCGCCGACCCCGTCCTTCCGGACAACGTCGGGCCACGCCCGCGGCCCACGATCCGCAACGTGGCCGAGCGTGCCGGTGTCTCCAAATCACTGGTATCGCTCGTGCTGCGCGGATCGCCGCACGTCAGCGAGCATCGCAGGCAAGCCGTACTCCAGGCGGCCAGAGAACTCGGCTACCGGCCCAACGCGGTCGCGCGCAGCCTGGTCGAAGGCCGCACCCACCTGGTCGGGGCGCTCGTCGCCGACCTGCACAACCCCTTCTACGCCGAATGCCTGGACGGCCTGCAGGAGAGCCTGCACGGCGACGGGCTCCGGCTGCTCATCGGCAACAGTCAGTGGGACCCCGCGTTCGAGGACGAGGCAGTCGAGGCGTTCCTGGAACTGCGGGTGGACGGTCTCGTGCTGCTCGGCATCGCGCCGAGCAGTGAGACGCTCATCGAGGCCACCGGCTACACGCCGACGGTCGTGGTGGGCGAACGCGACCTCGAACTGGGCGGCGTGGACATCGTCGTGGACGACGACCAACTCGGCGCCCGCCTGGCCGTGGACCACCTGGTGGGACTCGGCCACCGCCGAATCGCCCACATCGAGGGCGCCGGCTCCTCCTCGGGCCGGTTCCGGTGCGAGGGCTACCTGGTCGCGATGCGCAGGCACGCGCTGGCGCCGTACATCATGGTCGAGCAGGGCGAATGCACCGAGGAGGGAGGCGCAGAGGCCGCCCGGAGCCTGCTGACCCGTGACCCCCGGCCTACCGCGATCTTCGCCGCGAACGACGCGGTGGCGATAGGCGTTCTCTCCACGGCGGCCGAACTGGGCCTGCGGGTGCCGGACGATCTCTCGGTGATCGGTTACGACAACACCCATCTCGCGGGAACCCAGAGGATCTCGCTGACCACCGTGGACCAGCCCCGCCGGGCCATGGGCCGTTCGGCGGCGGCGCTGCTCAGCGACCGGATAGGCGACCCCGGCAAGTCCTCGCGGCTGCGCCAGGTCACACCCCAGCTGGTCGTACGGCGCAGCACGGGCCCCGCGCGGCCGTAGAACGCCTGCCTGGAGCGTTACACCACGCCCAGGCAGGCTTTAAGACCTCGTCAAAAACGGGTCAACCTCCGACGTGGTGATCACGCGCCGGTGTTGACTCCGGTGGTGACGAGGGGGGTAACAATGCGTGATCCAGAACTGGTGTCATGCGCCCAGCGCGCGGCCGCCGAGCTTGAGCGGGCGTGGGCGCACTGGCGTGCCGCCCGTGGACGGAACGGAGACGCCGGCGCCGAGTCCGTGGCCAGCTATGTGGCCCATTCCATCGACCATCCGTGGGGACGCCCGCGTGTGGTCCTGGGACTGGACGCCGAGGACGCCAGGGAACTCGCCTCTCTCCTGCAGAAACAGGAAATAGGAGAGCACGTCTGGTGATAACGGCTGAGTCACGACGTCGAGCCCCATAGGTTGGGTGGTTGACGATTCCTTCGAGAGGGATGAGCGTGACCAGCAAAACACTCGCGGCGGCCCTTGTCCTGTGCGGCCTGAGCGCCACCGCCTGCGGTGGCGTCGCCGCCGGGGCGGGCCCCGCGCGGACCGGCGGGGCCGCCTCTCCGGCGGCCCCGCCGGTCCGTACGGCGCCGGCGGCGTCTCCAGTGACCTCGGGGTCCCCGGCGACCCCCGCGGCCGGAGGCAGCGCCACGACCTTGCCGCTCAGCGGCAAGGTCGTGGTCGTGGACCCGGGCCACAACGGGCAGAACCACCGCCACCCATCGAAGATCAACAAGCGGGTCAACGTCCTGACCCAGTGGAAGTCCTGCGACACCACCGGCACGGTCACCCCGAGCGGCTACAGCGAGGCGGCCTTCGCCTGGGACGTCTCCCAGCGCCTGGTCAAGATCCTCAAGAGCAGGGGCGCGACGGTGAGGCTCACCCGGCCCGACAACGCCGGGGTGGGTCCGTGCATCACCGAGCGGGCGGCGATCGGCAACAGGGCGAAGGCGGACGCGGCGATCTCGATCCACGCCGACGGATCGGGCACCGCCGACCACGGTTTCCACATCATCATGCCGAAGAAGATCAACGGACCGGTGGATCCGGTGGTGGGCGCGTCCAGGAAACTCGGTCTCGCCGTCCGGAACGCCTACCGGGCCGGCACCGGGGAGCCGTACTCCACCTACATCGGCAGCAAGGCCATGAACTTCCGCAGCGACCTCGGCGGTCTGAACCTCTCCACGGTTCCCAAGATCTTCATCGAGTGCGGCAACATGAAGAACCCGGGCGACGCGGCCAGGTTCCAGGACGCGGCGTTCCGTCAGAAGGCCGCGTCCGCTCTGGCCGAGGGGCTGCAGAACTACCTCGAATAGTCACGGCTCCGGAGCGGCCGGTGACGACGGCGGGCGGCCGGGGCGCCGGACGGGGGTCAGTCGATCACCGTGTAGCCGGCCTCCTTGATGGCGGCACGGATGGCCGCGTCATCGGAGAGGTCGGCCGAGACCGTCACCCGGCCGCTCTCCAGGTCGACCTCGACCCCGGTGACACCGGGGACCGCGCCGACCTCCTCGGTGACCGAGCTCACACAGTGGCCGCAGGTCATTCCGGTGACGGTGTACGTGCTCACGCTCATCGCGCCTCCAAGGTCGAAAGTTACCCACCCAGGGTATTGCCTCGGCCCGCGGTACGGCCGACGATCTCCCGTAGATCGGTGACGCCGTGCCGGCGCATCCGGCGGACGAGGTCGCGGTGGACACGGTGGGCCCACAGGGGACCTTCGTAGATCATGGCGGTGTACCCCTGAACCAGGGTGGCCCCGGCGAGCAGCCGCTCCCAGACGTCGTCCACGTCCTCGACACCGCCGGCCGAGACGAGCGTCAGGCGGTCGCCCACCCGGGCGCGCAGCCTGCGCAGCACCTCCAGCGAGCGGGCCTTCAGCGGGCGCCCCGACAGCCCACCGGTCTCGGTGCTGGTCACGGCCGCGCGGCTGATCGTGGTGTTGGTGGCGATGATGCCGTCGAGGCCGAGTTCGACGGCGAGGTCGGCGACCGCGTCCACGTCCTCGTCCGCCAGGTCAGGAGCGATCTTGACCAGCAGCGGGGTGCGCCGGGGCGTCCCGTCGGCGACCTCCTTGACCGCCGCCAGCAACGGGCGCAGGAGGTCCACCGCCTGCAGGTCGCGCAGCCCCGGGGTGTTCGGCGAGCTCACGTTGACCACCAGGTAGTCGGCCAGGGCGGCCAGTTCCCTGGCGCTGGTCACGTAGTCGTGAACGGCCTCGGCCTCGGGGACGACCTTGGTCTTGCCGATGTTGACGCCGACGATCGCCGGGACCCCGCGGGGCCTGCGCAGCGTCCGGGCCGCGGCGCCGGCGCCCGCGTTGTTGAAGCCCATCCGGTTGATGATCGCCCGATCCCCCGCCAGCCGGAACAGCCGGGGCCTGGCGTTACCCGGCTGGGCGTGCGCGGTGATCGTGCCCACCTCGACGTGGCCGAAGCCGAGCGCGGACATGGCCTCCACGCAGCCGGCGTCCTTGTCGAAGCCCGCCGCCAGGCCGAACGGACCGGGAAAGTGGACGCCGAACGCCCGCACGCGCAGGACGGGGTCGCGGGGGGCGAGCCGGCGGTGGACGAGCCGCTTGACCACGGGCGTCACCGAGAGAAGGCGGAGCGCGCCGACCGTCAGACGGTGCACGTCCTCCGGGTCGAAGCGGCTGAGGACCTGCGTGAACACGAATCGATACATCACCGATCAGGGTAGTCCCCCGGTGCGGTACGGCTCGCGCCGGCCGTACCCCTTGAAGGAGGGGAGGCCGGGGGACGGGGGACGGGGAGCGTGCGGGTCGCGCGCGACGGCGTCCGCGCCGTGAGCCGGACCAGGCGATTCCCGGCGCCGCCCGGCGGCCCGACGTCGCGTCTCGCCGTCAATAGATCGTTAAGCGTTCGGCAAACCGGGGTAGGCATGGTGAGAATATGAACAATTCGTCACGTTCGGCCATCATCCGGCGGCGTCGCGCCCTGGTACATGTCGTGCTCCGCGACATGGCTGAGACCGGCGACACCGCGATACCACCCTGGTGGGACTCCGACATCCAACGGGAGTTCGACGGCCTGAGCGGGTTCCTGGCCGAGTTGAGCCGCCAGTGGTGGACGGCCTACGCCGCGCACCTGGACGCGCTGATCGAACTCGGCCTGGACGACCCGGCGCAGGCGTGGACCGACATCGCCGAGCGGATGCCGCAGCTGCGAGCCGTGCTCGACGTCTACATCGACGAGTCGGCACTCGCCGAGGCGGAGCGGCGCCACTGCGACGTACTGCGCTGGACCACCCGACGCGAGCCCCGCCGCGCCGCCTGAGACCCGGCACCGCCCCGGGCTTCTGCCCGTTCCGGCATGCATATCCCCCTGTCATCGGGTATCGATGGACGATGGTCAGGTCCATCAATCACCGGAGCCCCCAGAGTTCGGACGGCCGCCTGGGTGTGCGGCTCACGCTCTCGACGGTGGCCGTCGCGCTGTTCTCCGTGCCGTTCGTCCTGCTGCTGGTGCTGGTCATGTCGTCCTTCGCACCGCTGAACGACCTCGACGAGAGCGTGGCCAGGCACCTTCACGCGGACGCCCTGGCCCATCCCGGCTACGCGCGCCTGCTCGGCATCGGCACCGAGGTGTTCGGGCCGACCACGTGGCGCGTCCTGGTGGTGCTGGCGGCGGTCTGGGCCTGGTATCGAGGGGCGAGACGCCTGGCGGTCTGGGCGGTCGTCACGATCACCGTCAGCGGCCTGCTGAACCTCGCTGTCAAGGAGGTCGTCAACCGGGCACGGCCGGTCCTGCCCGACCCGGTGTCGTGGGCTCCGGGCTCCTCCTTCCCCTCCGGGCACGCGATGGCGGTGGCGACGGGGACGGGCATTCTGGTGCTCATGCTGCTGCCCTCCCTCAGGAGGACGGCCGCCAGGATCGCGGCCTGGGCCGTCGCGGCGGTCCTCATCGTCTTCGTCGCCTACACGCGGGTGGCGCTGGGCGTCCACTGGCTCAGCGACGTGATCGCCGGGGTCGCCCTGGGCGTCGTCGTGGTCGCGGGGATCACCGCGGGGTTCGAGACGTGGCGCAGGGAGGAGGGGCGCAGGCCGGCCGAGCCGTACCTGGAGGGCGTCGAGCCCGAGGCGTTCCGGGGGAAAAAATCAGGGTAGTTCGCGCGCCATGTCGAAAATGTCGGTCGATTTCACCGCCGTGGTACGCCGCATCCTCCTACCGCTGGCCGCCCTGGCCGTCGTGACGGTCGGCGTCGGGCTCCTGATCACCAAAGTCCTGCAGACGACGACCCTGGTGGCCGGCGACCGGGGGGTCAACGAGCGGCTGAGTCACGGCCGCACGGCCCTCCTGAACTCCATAACCGACAGAATGACCGGTCTGTCGGACATGCCGACGATCATTATCGCCACCGCGGTGCTCGTCGTCCTTTTCCGGCTGATCTTCAAGCGCTGGAACGAGTCGGCCTTCCTCCTGCTGGCCGTGTTCTCCCAGTCGGCCGTCTTCCTGCTGGCGACCGTCTTCGCCCAGCGCAGGCGGCCGGCGGTCCAGCACCTCGACCCCGCTCCCCCCACCTCCAGCTTTCCCTCCGGGCACACCAGCGCCGCGGTCGGCTTCTACTGCGCCGTCGCCCTGGTGCTGACCCTCCACACCCACCGCTACAAGATCCTCAACGTGCTGTGGTGGCTGGTCGGCCTGGCGATCCCGCTGGGGATCGCCTACTCCCGCATGTATCGCGGCATGCACCACCTGAGCGATGTGAGCTGGGGGCTGCTGCTCGGAGCCGTCTGCGTCGCGGTGGCCGCCAACGCGCTGCTGCTGCGACCCGTGCTGACCGAGCGGGCGCGAGAGGGGGAACGGGAGGAGCGGGCCGTGACGGCATGACGGCGCGTCCTCCCGGCGCCGTACCCAGGATGGCGAATCCCGACAAAGACCGTCAGTTCATGCCATCAATCAAGTGATATACCACCTTTTCCTGCTTTTTCCGGTTCGCTCGCCGGGGAAATGCAGGAGGATGAGCGGCAAAGGACCTCATGCAGCAAAGATCACTATCCGCACCGACCAGCCCGTTCATAAAGTGCCCGCCCGTGGAACCGCAATAGACGCCAGAGTCCTGCGCCATATGAGATGGTTCACGGGAACAGTCCACAGATGTCACTGATTGCAGATCTGCGGCTACCGTATGTTACGAAGTACGATAGAAGCGCCGATTGGGAGACCAGGTGTTCCCGGTCGGTGCACCACAGCAGCAGCCGGCCGGACCCAGCAACGTTCGACGGCTACCCTCAGGAAGGAAGCCGGTCCATGGATCGCCAGCCCGTTGTCTGCCATACCTGCACAGGTGTGCTTCTCACCACCGACTCCCGCGACTACACGCCGCAGCGGGGACGACTGATCGTCGCGAACGGATACTGCGCCTGCCCGTCCGCGCCCGCGCCGGCCGTCCAGGGCGTCCTCCCGCACCGGCAGCCGCAGAATCGCCAGCAGCACACCGGCGAGACGGCGATGGTGGGCGCCTGAGCATCTGAGCACGTCCGGCGCCGGGCGCCGGACGGGCATCGAGAGCGCCTCGCACGCCGGGTAAACCGCCACGCCGTACGGCCTGGCGGGCAACCCGGCAGCGTCGCACGGACCGCCGGGCGCCGGTTCGGCGCCCCCCTCGGCCTGTCGGCCCCATATCCCACCACATGTCCGAAACACATGTCCGGGCTCGACGTCCGGGCTGCGCGCGCGGGCTCAGGGGCCGGAGTCAGCCGGAGAGACTCCAGGACGCGATCACGGCCAGACCGCTCGTTCCAATCAGCCCGACAAGTACGACAATGGCGACAATCCGCTGCTTCATTCTCCGGAGCCTAGCCATGCCCCGCCGATGCGCCCGCCCAACCGGCGTCCCTTCCCCGCGCGGGAGGGCGACGGGACCACCCCGGGGTCGCGGATTGATCACGTTCTGTCCTCTCCCCGCGCGGGAGGGCGACGGACCCGGCGATGTCCGGGCCCGATCCGCCCGACGCGGAGCGCCGGAGGTAGACATGATCTAGGCTCATCAGCGAAAACCAGCGAGGGCCGTGGGCGGGAACAGGCCGTCCCGCCGGGGACGGGGGGCACGTGGTCACGGAAGACGTCGAGCAGCCGACCAGGAGCCGCAAGAAGAAGGGCTCGTTCTGGCGGGAACTCCCCGGCATGATCCTGGTCGCCCTCCTGCTGGCACTCCTGATCAAGAGCTTCGTGGTCCAGGCGTTCTACATCCCGTCGGAGTCGATGGAGAACACGCTCCTGACGAACGACCGGGTGCTGGTCAACAAGCTCGTCTACCGCGTCCGCGACATCGAGCGCGGGGACGTGGTGGTCTTCTCCGGGGTGGACTCCTGGAAGAGCGAGGTCGCCCTTGAGGAGCCGTCCAACCCGATCGCGGCGTCCTTCCGCTGGGTCGGCACCCTCTTCGGCGTCGTGCCGGGTGAGAAGGACTACATCAAACGGGTCATCGGCGTGCCCGGCGACACGGTGAAGTGCTGCGACGCCAAGAAACGCGTCACGGTCAACGGCGTCCCGCTCGCCGAGGAGAGCTATCTCCATCCGGGTGACAAGCCGTCCGACAGGCCGTTCGAGATCAAGGTGCCGCCGGGGCGGCTCTGGGTGATGGGCGACCACCGGTCGGTGTCGTACGACTCCCGGTTGCACCAGGGCGACCCGGGCGGCGGCGCGATCCCCCAGGAACAGGTGCTCGGCCGCGCCTTCGTGATCGTGTGGCCGTTCTCCCGCGCCACCACGCTCCCCATTCCCGACACCTTCTCACAGCCCGCCCTGCGGGCCGCTGGGGCCGTCGGCTCCGCGGCCCCGCTCCTGCTCGGGTTCGCGGGCGCGGTGCCCCTGACGCGCTGGCGCCGCCGCCACCTGTCGAGGCGCCGTAGCCGGTCGTAACGTCCTTGGCCGGCCGGACCAGAGGAGGTCCTCCGGCGCGTGGCGCTCATCACATCCGCGGGAATGGGCAAGGATGAGGTGAGGGCGCGACGGGGAGGGGACCGCGATGCGAGCGCACGACAACAGACGGCCGGTGGTCGCCGGATACGACGGTTCGAAGGCGAGCGAGCGGGCTCTCCGGTGGGGCGTCGACGAGGCCCGCCTGCGCTTCGTCCCCCTGATCGTCTGCCACGCCTGGCAGTGGCCCTACCCCATGCCCGCGATCTCCGCCGAGAGCATGGAGGCCGTACGGCACATGGGCCGGCATGTGCTCGACACC
Source organism: Streptosporangium sp. NPDC006007 (assembly GCF_040614315.1). Lineage (NCBI taxonomy): Bacteria > Bacillati > Actinomycetota > Actinomycetes > Streptosporangiales > Streptosporangiaceae > Streptosporangium > Streptosporangium sp. NPDC006007. Next base: position 50,609 of record NZ_JBEXUG010000040.1, read on the forward strand.
GGGGTGAGCCTGGCACGCGCGCTGGCCCCCCGGCTGGAGGTGCGCTCCCGTCTGGAGACGGGGTCGGCGTCGGTCGTCCTGATGGGCGAGTCGAGCGCCGCCGAGCTGGTCGTGGTCGGGCAGCGTGGCGCGGGCGGGTTCGAGGAGTTGCAGATCGGCTCGACCGCCTTCCAGCTGGCCTCGCACACCCACTCCCCCGTGGTCGTCGTCAAGCAGCACTTCCGCCCGCGCACCGGCCTCGTGGTGGTCGGTGTGGACGGCGCGAACCCGGAACGGCCGGAGCTCGGGCTGGCGTTCGAGGAGGCACAGCTGCGGCAGGCGTCGTTGCGGGCGATCTGCATGTGCCCGGAGGACACGGCGGACAGCCGGGAGATATCAGCCCGCTTCTACCGGACCATCGCGGTGTGGGAGGAGAAGCACCCCCAGGTGACCGTGGAGACCGTGGTCCAGCTGGGATCCCACATGGCCACGCTCCAGCGGGTGGCCGACGGCGCGGACGTGACGGTGATCGGTGACCGCACGCCGGAGGACCCGGTGGAGCTGCCGCTCGGGCTGGTCTGCCAGGCGCTGCTGCGCGGGGCCCCCGGCACGGTCGTCGTGGTCCCGTCCCGCGCACCGGGCCCGTCCTCGCGGTGAGCCCCTCAGGCGCCGCGCGACCGGTCGCGGCGGCTCCGGCCGCCGGTGGATGCGCGGGGCACGCCGTCAGAGCGGTTCCCCCGTGGGCATCCGCCATGTTCTCGTGCCGTGCCGGCCGCGTTCGACCCTGATGATGTGGATGACCGCGTTGATAAGGGCGAGGTGGGTGAACGCCTGGGGGAAGTTGCCCATGTGACGCCCGCTGAGAGGGTCGATCTCCTCGGCGTAGAGGCCGAGCGGGCTGGCGAAGGAGAGCACCTTCTCACAGAGCCTGCGGGCCCTGGCGTGCTCCCCGATCTCGGTCAGCGCCGAGACGAGCCAGAACGAGCAGATCGTGAAGGTCCCCTCGTCCCCCGTCAGGCCGTCGTCGGTCTCCTTCGGCAGGTAGCGCAGGACCAAATCGTCCACGGTCAGCTCGTCGGCGATGGCCAGGACGGTGTTACGGACCCTGGGGTCGCCGGGCGGCAGGAAACGGACCAGCGGGATGAGCAGGAGCGAGGCGTCGAGGGCGTCGGTGTCGTAGTGCTGTTTGAAGATCCCCCGCTCGCTGACGCCGTTGGCGCACACGTCGGCGTGGATCTCGTCGGCGACCCCCTGCCAGCGCGCGGCCAGGTCCATGTCCTGGCGGAGCCTGGCGAGCCGCGCCCCCCGATCCGTCGCCACCCAGCACATGACCTTCGACGAGGTGAAGTGCTTGGGTTCGCCGCGCACCTCCCAGATGCCTCGGTCGGGCTCCCGCCAGTACTTGATGGCGCACTCGACCTGGCGCTTCAGGACGGGCCAGATCCGCTCGTCCAGGCGGTCGCGGGAACGGGTGTGGATGTAGAAGGAGTCGAGGACCGCTCCCCAGACGTCGTTCTGGCGGTGGTTGTAGGCGGCGTTGCCGACCCGGACCGGCCTGGCCCCCTCGTATCCGTCGAGATGTTCCAGGATGCGCTCGTCCAGCTCACGCTCACCGTCCACACCGTACATGACCTGGAGATCCTCGTCCCGCTCCGCGACGTCGGCGATGAACCAGAAGAAGTCGTCGGCCTCCCAGTCGAAGCCGAGGGTGTACAGGCCCCAGAGGGCGAAGGTGGAGTCACGGATCCAGCTGTAGCGGTAGTCCCAGTTCCGGTCCCCGCCCGGCACCTCGGGCAGGGAGGTGGTCGCCGCCGCGATCAGCGCGCCACTCGGCGCGAAGATCAGGCCCTTGAGGGTGAGGGCGCTGCGCTCAAGGAAGCTCCGCCAGGGATGGTCGGGGAAGTCGCCCCTGGCGAGCCAGTGCTGCCAGTGGTGGGCGGTCCACACAAGCCGGTCGTACGCGTCCTCGAAGGAGTAGGGCGGTTCGTGATCGGTCCAGGAGAGCGCGCAGAACCGGGTGTCCCCCTCCCTCAGCAGGGTGCGCGCCGTCGCCCGCGACCCTTCGAACCCCAGCCGCATGTCGGTGGTGAGCCTGAGCTCCAGCCCCTCCCCTTCGGCTCGGGCGATGCCCTGGTGGTAGCCCCGGTCGCTGTAGGACCACTGGGCCGGTCTGCGGCCGTAGCCGAACGCGGGCTCGCAGTCCAGCGTGATCTGTACCTCCCCGCTGACGCAGCGCACCGTACGGAGCAGCACATGGCTGGCGTCGTAGTCGGTCGGCGCCCTGCGGTGGGTGTGGGAGAGCTCCTCGTGATGGTGCCAAGGACCCATGATCAGCAGGTCGCGCACGACGATCCAGCCGGTCGGGGTGCCCCAACTCGTCTCCAGCACCATGGTGCCCGGCAGGTAGCGGCGCGCGGCGGGCACCCTGATGTCGGCGGGGCCGAGCCGGAACCCTCCCGCGTCCCGGTCCAGGATGGCGGCGAACACGCTGGGCGAGTCCATCCGGGGCAGGCAGAGCCACTCGACGTTTCCGCTCGGCGCCACCAGCGCGGTGACCTCGCAGTCGGACAGGAAGGCGTAGTCCGCGATGGGCGGGAAAGGAGAGCAGTCGCAGAACACGCCTGCCGAAGGATCCATCGTCATCCGATGACCTGCCTTCCCCGGGAACCTCGTTCAGGCGGCCGTGCCGAACATCGGAACCGCTCCGGCGCGCCTCGGGCACCCGCCGCGCGCACGGGCGGCGCCACGCGCCCTCGGAGGCGTGGACACCGGTGTGCGGCGGGCTCGCGGGCCTCCTCACCCCGGCGACCCGCCGTGACCTGCGGCGACGACCGTCACACCATCACTCTAAGCACGGAGCGCCGGCGAGGGAAGGCACGCCCCCCTCGGTGCCCCGGCGCCGGAGGCGGAGGCCGGGGCGGGGCCTCTCCGGCCGTGGCCCGGACCCGCTCACCGGCCGGGTGGGAGGACCGGTCAGGAGGCGGGTTCGACCATCCCCTGGAAGTCGGACGGAAGCTGCGCCATGACATGGTCGAAGGCCTCGGCGGAGACCGTCTCGCGCAGCGTCGTCAGGACGGCCCGGACCCCGTCGACGGCCTCCTTGGTGGTCAGCCCGGTGCGCCTGCCGACCCGCATCACGAAATCGTGGAGCCCGAACTGCCGGCTCCGATCCCGGGCGGGAAGGGACTTTCTCAGGAACTCCGGCAGGTGCGTGGCGAGATGACGGACCTCTCCCGCGCTCAGCCGGTCCCCCAGCGTCTCCAGCGTCGCCCGGAGGAGGTCGGCGGCCGCCTCCCGTGACAGGTTGGCGCGCTCCGCCACCGTCTGAACGAACTCCTTGTACTCCACATCGATCCCCCCTTGACCGGCTAGTGCGGTGACCGGGAACGTTCACCGGGTCGCTGCTCGCGGTGGCCAGGCCTGAGCGGGTTGGATGTGAGTCGGCAGATCCAGCTCAGCGCGG
>NZ_JBEXUG010000041.1:0-44968 GCF_040614315.1 Streptosporangium sp. NPDC006007
GCACCAACGGCTCCAACTTCGGACCCCGACGACGCACCGGCTCACCGGAAGAAGAGTTCACACAGGATCTAACGACGGATTACCGGCGCAGGACACTAGTGCTGCGTTCCTTAAAGCAGGTAGACGAACTTACGGCGCAGGGTCCGTGGCTGTGGCGAGGGTCGTCCCCAGATCCAGGGCTGGGCGTGGGCGTTGAGTTGCGCGGTGGCGACGGCGACCGCCTGGGCGATCTCGGTGGCGTCGGCGAAGGTCTGCCCGGCGAACGCGGCCTCGCGCAGCAGCCGCCACCAGCCTTCGGCCAGGTTCAGCCAGCAGGCCTTGACCGGGATGAACACCTGGCGGATCCGCGGGTGACGGGCCAGCCATTGGCGGACCTTCCAGCTGGAATGGCTGGAGAGGTTGTCGGTGATGACCACGATCGGGCCGCGCCGGTTGGACCTGGCGATCTGCTGGAGCAGCCCGATCCAGCCGTCGCTGTTGCGCGAGGGCGCGCAGAAGGTGAGCTCGGTGCCGTCGCGGATGCGCAGGCCGCCGTACACCCAGGTCTTGTCCAGGCCGCGAGAATACTCCAGCGGTGCTTTGATCGGGTGTCCGTCGACCGACCGGCCGGGCGTCGGCGGGAAGGTGCGCGGGGTCACCGGCCCCAGCTCGTCGGCGCGGATCACCGTGGTGCCCGGCGGCGGATCGGTGTAGAGGCCGACGACCTCGGCCCTTTTGGGGCGAAGTCCGGATCGGTCGAGGTGGTCCAGGAACGGGCGTGCCGTCGGCGTTGAAGCGCTCGATCCGCTCGCGCACGGTCTGCATGTGACAGCCCAGCTTGGCCGCGATGGCACTGGTACGCAGCCCTTGCCAGCTGAACGCGATGATCTGCGCTCTCATGATCCAGTTGGCCGGGGCATGACGAGCCCCGGCCAGCTTGCAGATCTGTCGTTTCTCTTCGGCGTCCATCGGTGGACGCGCATGCAGCAGTTTCGGCATGACAATCCCCCTGAGACCATCATCACCCCAGGTCAGCAGGGATACACACCTCTATTCAGAAACGCAGCATTAGAGCCCGCTCCATCATCGACCCCGCCTCTCAAGCGCGGGCGTTGGCTGCGGTGGTGGAGGTGTTGGCTGGTGTGGGTGAGCATGATCGGGCGCGGATGCTCGCCCAAGAGGCTGAGACTGTAGCCCGCACCATCACCCACCCTTACTCTCAAGCGCAGACGGTGGTGGGGTGTGTCCAGTTAACGGTGTAACTCGATCTTCATTGGTTATCGGGAAGTCGGGGTCAGGCGGCCTTCGAAGGTGATGGCGAAGGCGTTCAGCGCGGCCTTCCACCACGTGACCCAGCGCTTGCGGCCCTTGCCGGTCAAGTCCAGACTCATGATCGCCATGTAGACGCACTTGAGCGCGGCCTGTTCGTTGGGCAAGTGCCCGCGGGCCTTGACCGCCCGGCGGATCCGCGCGTTGACCGACTCGATCGCATTGGTCGAGCAGATCACCCGGCGGATCTCGGCCTCGAAGGACAAAACGGCACGAACTCGGCCCAGGCGTTCTCCCACAGCTTGACGATCGCCGGATACTTCCCGCCCCAGGCCTCGGCGAACTCGTAGAACCGCTCCAGCGCCGCGGCCTCGGTCGGCGCGGTGTAGATCGGCCGCAGCGCCTTGGCGATGGCGTCCCAGTGCTGGCGGGCGGCATACCGGAACGACGCGCGCAGCAGGTGCACCACACACGTCTGCACGACCGCCTGCGGCCAGACGGCCTCGATCGCCTCCGGCAGGCCCTTGAGCCCATCGCAGACCACCATCAACGCACCATCGACGCATCACCGACGCCGCGGTTCTTGATCTCGGTGAGCACGTGCAGCCAGAACTTGGCGCCCTCACCACCGTCGCCAGCCCACACCCCCAAGATGTCGCGCTCGCCGTCGACGGTGACCGCTAGCGCGACGTGGATCGGCCGGTTGGCGACCTGCCCGTCGCGGACCTTTACATGGACGGCGTCGATGAAGATGACCGGGCAGACCGCATCCAATGGCCGGTGCCGCCACCCGGTCATGCCCTCGATGACCTTGTCGGTGATGGTGGAGATGGTCTGCTTGGAGACGGGCCTTCCCCCAAGGCCAGGTAGTTAAGGCTTTTGGGCTGCCGGCAAGAGTGCTGAAGAGATTGGCCAGGCGGTGTATACGCCTGGCCCGATCTTGCGGATGAGCCGACGGCTGGTCCAGCGGGACAGTTGCCGGCTACCTGACCTACTGGCTCAAGAACGTCGTGGAACCCAACCTCGCCTCCAAGACCGCCGCCAACTACGAGATGTTCGCCCGGCTCTACATTGTCCCCGCCATCGGCGCGAAGCGGCTCGACAAGCTGACAGTGCGGGACGTGCAGACCTGGGTGAACAAGATCCGAGCCCTGTGTCAGTGCTGCGCCCAGGGCAAGGACGCCGCCCGGCCCGTGGCGCACAGCAACCCGAAGCGTCGTCGGCAGTGCTGCGCGGTAGGCAAGTGCTGCGCGTCGAAACACTCGGAGTGGACGGTCCACGACGCCTACATGACGCTGCGGGCCGCACTGAGCAACGCCGTACGCGAGGAGACGCTGAGCCGCAACATCGCGGCCAACATCAAGATGCCGGTACCGCGAAAGCGCAAGGTCAAGCCGTGGTCCGTCGACGAGGCGCGGACCTTCCTGGAGTCCGCCCGGACCCGCGAGGACCCGATGTACCCGGCTTACGTCCTGGTCCTGGTGCTCGGCCTGCGCCTGGGCGAGGCGCTCGGGCTCCGCTGGGAGGACGTCGACCTCGCCAACGCCGAGATGAGCATCGGCTGGCAACTCCAGCGGGTGGCCGGCAAGCTGCTGTACCGGCGGACCAAGACCGACGCCTCGGACGCCACGCTGCCGTTCCCGGAGATCGTGACCGCGGCGCTTCGTGCCCGTCAACGGGCACGCGATGAAGCCCGTGAGACGGCGGGGGACTCCTGGCAGGAAACCGGTCTCGTCTTCACCACCGCGAGCGGGCGGCCGGTGGAGCCGTCGAAAAGCTCGGCGATCGGCTGGATTCGTAGCCGTTGCTGTATTTCCGCGCTGTACGGACCTCGAACGACCTCTGAAACGACCGAAGCCCAGACTGGGGAAGCGTCCCTGGCCTGGGCTTTTCGTTGGGTGGAGCCTAGGAGATTCGAACTCCTGACATCCTGCTTGCAAAGACGGATGCCGATCATGCTCGACCTGCGAAGACGCAGATCAGCGGTCTGATCGCGTTTCCTGTGATTCCCCGTGACTCCCCCTTAGTCACTGCCCGATCGGGCACGCAACGGGCACGACAACGCGAGTCCTCCTCTTACTTATCAACTCGATCCCTCTGCCCGTGGCAGAGCTTCCGGCGGGCTCGGCGAGGGTCCAAGGGTCGGAGGTGCGCTCCGCGCACATACCGGACCTTGCTCAAGCCAAAAGCATTCGCTGTGGGATGCCGTTCGCTGTCACCATGTTGACCATGAAAGATCTTGGCGAATCGGACTGCGTGTTCTGCGCGATCCTTCGCGGCGAGGCTGAAGCGAGCATTCCCTACACAGACGACCGCGTGATGGTAATCATGGACATAGGAGCCGTCACCCCTGGTCACCTCCTTGTCATTCCACGCGTTCATGCCGTGGGACTGGAAGACCTTGATGAGGAGACAAGTGCGCATGTATGGAGGATCGGCCATCGGATGGGCCGGGCTCTACGGCACTCTGGTTTGCGATGTGAGGGCGTGAACGTTTTCCTGGCGGACGGGAAAGCAGCGTTTCAGGAGGTCTTCCACTTTCACCTGCATGTGTTCCCTCGCTTCGAGGGAGACAGCTTCCGGATAGACGCCAACTGGGGCACAAGGGCGCGGAGTCTGCTCGATCAGGAATCGAAGGCGGTCCGGTCCGGCTTGGCAGAGCTGGGATTTCCCACCACAGACACAGGCACCAATCGTGATATGCCTGCCTGACATCAACACTCTGCTCAGCGGTCACCACCGCAGCCCGTTGGACTGGGGCTGAGGTACGAAGTCCCAGGCCTCCGATCGCCCCCAACCCCGTGTGATGACCGGCCACAGCATGGCGATCGTCGTGCTGCATCTGTACGGCGGTGGCGCGGCCCCGGTGCGGCGGCCGATGGTCTGGTACGGCGTGCGGGTGGTGCGGTGGGCGGCCCGTGGTCCCGCCGCCGGCCAAGACCGGCGCCCACGCCGCACGCTCGGGCGGCGTTTGGGCGGCGGGCCGTGCGGCGGCGCGCCGCGCCGCCGCGCTTGATACCCATAGGAACAATTCGGCAAGGTCACTCGTGCGGCTGTGGCGTCCCGAGTAGGTGAGTGCCGTCGTGGTGGCGGACAGCTGGCGGTTGGTCGTGGCGCATCGCGTCCAAAACGCGGATGGCGAAGGCTTCGGATGCGAGTTCTTGGACTTTGTCCGCGGTGACCCAGCGGAAGGCGCGGGTCTCGTCGGTCTTGGCGAGGTGTCCACCGACAGCCTTGCAGCGGAAGACCAGGGCGACGATGCCGCGGGGCATGTTCTTGTAGACGCCGGTCAAGGCGATGGGCTCGACGGTGAGGCCGGTCTCTTCGTGGATCTCGCGGAGGAGGCCGGTGGTGACGTCCTCGTCGCGTTCGAGGACTCCGCCGGGTGCCTCCCAGTGGCCGTTGTCGCGGCGCTGGGTGAGGAGGGCGCGGCCCTGGTCGTCGATGATCACGCCTGCCACGCTGACGGAGTGCTGCGTGTTGTGGTGATCCATCGGATGTCCTCCGGGGCTGCTGATCGCTATTCTCGGTCTGCGGTACATATATGTACGAGTTGAGGAGTGGTCGTGGCCGAGCTGCCGTTGCCGGATCTGGACCCGACCAGTGATCGGGCCGTGTTTCGGCAGATCGCCGATCACATCCGGGACGCGATCGAGCGGGGTGTCCTCGCCGAGGGTGACAAGGTGCCCTCGGAGGCTCAGCTCATGCAACACTACGGCGTCGCGCGGATGACCATCCGCAACGCCCTCCAGGTCCTGCAAGGTGAGGGCCTGACGGTGGCCGAGCATGGGCGCGGGGTCTTCGTCCGGTCGCATCCTCCGGTCCGCCGGCTGGCCTCGGACCGGTTCGCGCGTCGTCATCGGGAGCAGGGCAAGGCCGCGTTCATCGCGGAGACCGAGGGTGCGGGCGGGAAGCCGTCCGTCGACTCCATCAAGATCACTGAAGAGCGGCCATCGGCCGACATCGCCGAGAAGCTGGGGATCGCCTCGAAGGATCTGGTGGTCTGCCGGTCACGCCGGTACCTGATCAACGGTCAGCCGGTGGAGACGGCTACGTCGTACATCCCGGCGGAGATCGCTCGGGGGACGCGGATCGCGGAGCCGGACAGTGGGCCGGGTGGGATCTATGCCCGGCTGGAGGAGTTGGGCTTTCGTCTGGATCACTTCGTCGAGGAGATCCGGTCGCGGATGCCGCTCCGTGATGAGGTGCGGGCGCTCAAGCTGGCTCCGGGGGTTCCGGTGTTTCACCTGGTCCGGACGGCTTATGCCACCGACGGCCGCGCGGTCGAGGTGTGCGGCACGGTGATGTCCAGCGACGCCTACGTGCTGTTGTACGAACTTCCTGCTCGATAACGCTTGACGAACTCCTCTAGAGGAGTCATGAATGAGTCACGCCCGATCTCATCTAGACGAGGAGACGTCTAGGGCGATCGCTCAGTCATCCAGGGCAAGCAGATGTGAAGGGGCGAAGCCTGATGGCCGACCTGTGCGTGTCCTGCGGAGGACGGGGGTGGAAGTTCGTGAACCCCCGGCGTGGATTGCTGGCCGGCCCCGCCGGGGTCTCGCCGTCGCTTCGCGCTCGCGAGGACTGCTCCACATGCGTGGGGGCCTCCTCCGGAAAAGCCCAGACGGAGCGGTCATGAGGGGCCTGGTGGACCTGAGCGGCCCCTCGGCGCTGGAGAAGGCCGAGTCGCTCCGCGTCACCCTGGCGCTTCGGGGGATCAAGGCCGACGTCATGGGCGATCACAGCCTGGCGCTGGTGTCGGTCTGGGAGAGGCTGACCGTCTGGTGCAACGGCGTGTTCTTCTGGTGGCGCACCGACTGGAACCCAGCGACCAGGCGGGCCCGCTACACCGGTCATCCGGTGCCGGAGTTCGAGCGGGTCGTTGAGCGGGTCACGAGCCGCTACGCCGACCTGCGGCAACAAGCCTCGTCTTCGGCGGGTCCCGCCCCCTATCGGGGTGATCATGGACCGCTCTGAGGGGGAAACGCCGGCGAATCCCGAACTTGCCGAGGTGCGGCAGGCCGCCGAGCTGCGCGTGGGTGACCGGCTGGCCTTCGCCTATGACGGACGAATCGGGATGTTGCTTGTCCGAGCCGAGCCCGGCAAGCGGGTCGCTCTGTCGACGCAGTGGGTGTGGGGGCAGGTCACAGGGGTCAGTGAGGAGCTGTGGCGCTCCTACCCGGTGATAGCCGACAGGCGAATGGTGTGGGTGTTGTGCGGCTTCGGCGATCAGTCGTCGATCGTCAAAGGCATCCCCTACGGGGTCGCGATCGTGCCCCGGCCTTCCGCCTCCTAGAGCGAGTGCGGCGGTGAGGCGGGGTTTCTGGAGGGGGACCCCGGTGGCGGCCAGTGACCCCGTGCCGGGGGTTCTGAGCCGGTTCTCACCGCCGCGCTCTTGGTCTGTGCAGGTAGAGCGGCTATGCAAGCTGATCTTTCGCCCTTCGTGGGCGACGAGCCGGACGCCTTCGTGTTTCTCGGCAAGCGGGGCGGGTTCCTGCGGGGCGGCAACTTCCGGCGTGAGGCCAAGTGGTCGGGCACGCTCAAGGAGATGGGCGTCAGGGGCCTGCACTTTCACGATCTGCGGCACACCGGCAACACGCTGGCGGCGCAGTCGGGGGCGAGCCTGGCCGACCTGAAGGCGCGGATGGGGCACGACAGCGATCGGGCCGCGCTGATCTACCAGCACGCCACGCGGGACGCCGATCAGAGGATCGCCGATGCGCTGAGCGCCCGTGTGGAGGCCGAGCGGAGGAAGGAACCGGGCGAGGGGGACGACGGCGGCGCGGGCATGCCGGTCGGAGTGAGCTAATGGCCCGTTAATGGCCCGGGGGATCCGAATCGGGATCGAGGGGGAGGCGTTTGGGCTGGTGGAGCCTAGGAGATTCGAACTCCTGACTTCCTGCTTGCAAACGGGAGCCGGTCACGACGTAGAGGGCTCCTGACCCTGATTACGTGACAGATGCGGGCCGGTGACGTGGACCGTGTGAGGCGGTGTTGCTGTATCCGCTGCTGTACACAGGACTCTTCCGGTACCCCGCTCGTCTCTGCGGCAGCACCGGAGGTCCCCATCGGCTCCCACTACGGATTCACGAGCCGAACGTGGAACACTGGCCTCTTGAGCATGAGGATCTGCGAAACGACATGCCGCACATACGTAAGATCACGGCCACTCGATGCGAATGAGATACACCTCGCGCTGCTCGTCCAAGACAACGTACGTCGCGAGCCCCCGCTCGCCGAACGCATGTGTGAGCATGTTGGCCTTGGGTTTGGCCGGACTGTACGACTGGCCGCTCCATGGCGCGATCTCCAGCAGTGCGAGCAGTTCGGCGAGGGGACGCAGCGCTTCCACAGGGATCGCGGCGATCTGCTCTTCGGCGAGGGGATCAAGTGTGACCTGGTACACCTACAGGTCGACCCCACGGTCGCCGAGCACCTCACGCCACGACCTTCCCGGCGAAATCCGCCCACCGGCAAGAACCTGCTCGGCCTTGGCATACATTCGGCGGCGCCCTTCCGGGTCTCTCACCGAGTCGCAAGCGGAGATCCACCAGCGGTGGACGAAGGTGTTCAGCGCACCGAGGTCCAAGCTCACGCGAACTTCGTCGAGCACCGCCTTAAGCCCCACGTCGAACGCCTCGCGGTCCTGCGACACCACCAGGGCGGCGCGGATGGCCCGTAGGTTCTTCTCGGGCATCGGCGAAGGGGACGGCACGAACTCCTGCGGCTGCGCGGTCATGCTGGGCCTCCTCTCCTTGCTCATAGAGCCTACAGACTCTCGCCAGGACGGTTCAGAAATCCAGTCGCACGCCTGCACAAAAGATGAAACCAACACACTGTGATCACGCCCGCACCACGTCAGCCACGTAATCATGACGAGGAGGCCAGCCGAGGACGCGAATAGAACGCCAGCAACCGGGCCGTCGGTGGAGAAGCAGGTCGTGGAGGTAGCGAACTTTCTGGTGGAGCAGATTCTCGCGGGCGGAGGCGCAGGAGGCAACTCAACCGGAAAGGGTGGTGAGGAGTGTCTGGACGGCGCTGATCACGGGGCCTCCAACAGTCCCGAGGAGGACGGCGATACCGGCGATCCGCGCGAGCGGGCCCTCCAGCTCCGCTCTGGTGCTGTCCGGCCGGATCTCCCGGACCGCCGCGTCGAGCTCCGTACGGCTCACGTCGTCGAGATGCCGGCGTAGTTCGTCGATCGCCGCGAGAAGGTCGTCGATCGCGGTTTTGGGGCCTGCCGTGCCGACCGTCTTACCTCCTGCCACGATGTCGCCCCTACCCTTGTGGATCGCCTTACCGATGCTTCCCGCACCGATCTGCTGGATATGCTCGTTGCTCACTCAGTAGGTACGTGACGAGGCGTCGTAAGCAGTTCTCGCCCGAGTTCAAGGACGAAGCCGTCCGCATGGTGCTGGGAGGCGAGCGGACGGTCGCGGCGGTGGCCCGCGAGTTCGGGATCAACACCAGTACCCTGGGCAGTTGGGTGCACCGGCGTCGGATCGTACACGGCCAAGACGAGCCACCGGTCTCCGGGCCGGAGCAGGCCCGGATCCGCGAGCTGGAGCGAGAAAACGCCGATTCGCGCGAGAAGCTGACGTTCTTGAAAAAGCAGCGGCCTTCTTTGCGGCCGAGAGTCGATGACGCTCGCCAAGTTCGAGCTGATCGATGCAGAGAAGGCGCACCACAAGATCGCCAAGATGTGCGCCTGGCTGGGGTGTCGCGCTCGGGCTACTACGAGTGGCACACTCGGCCGGCCTCGGCCACCGCGCAGCGCCGAGTGCTGCTCACTCACCACGCCTGACGAACCTCGGCGTCCGTCCAAGAGCAAGCCGAAGAGGCGCTTCGGGCGTGTTCGGCAACTGCCCTCGGGCCGGTTCCAGGCTCGATACAAGGGGCCGGATGACATCGACAGGGCGGCCCCGGAGACCTTCGCGACCAAGCGCGACGCCGAGGTCTGGCTGACCAAGAAGGAAGCGGAGATCCTCGACGACGAGTGGATCGACCCGGACGCCGGGAAGATCACGTTGGGGGAGTACGGCCGGAGCTGGATCGACGAGCGCCCGAACCTGCGTCCGCGCACGGTCGAGCTGTACGGCTACCTGTTCCGCGTCCACCTCGTCCCGACCTTCGGCGGGAAGGCGCTGAGCGAGATCAAGGATCCGCACGTCCGGCGGTGGCGGAAGAGGCTGCCGGACTCCGGGGTGAGTGAGGTCACCGTGGCCAAGGCGTACCGGCTACTTAAGGCGATGCTCACCACCGCCGTGGACGACCAGCTCATCAAGCGCAACCCGTGCCGGATCAAGGGCGCCGGTCAGGAGAGGTCACCGGAGCGTCCGATTCTCACGGTGGCCCAGGTCTACCGGCTTGCCGGCACCGTCGAGCCGCGTTACCGGGCGCTGGTGCTGCTGGCGACGTTCAGCGGTCTGCGGTGGGGTGAGCTGGCGGGCCTTCAGCGCCGGGACCTCGACCTGGACGCCGGAACCGTGCGCGTCGAACGCCAGTTGATGCAGATCACCGGCAAGGGGCTCGTCTTCGCCGATCTGAAGTCGAACGCGGGGAAGCGAACAGTGGTGATCCCCGAGTTGATCATCGAGGATCTGCGGGCACACGTGAAGGACTTCACCCAGGACGGTGACAGGGGACTGGTCTTCGCCGGACCGGATGACGGACCGCTCAGGAACACCAACTTCAACCGGCGTGTCTGGGCTCGGGCACTCCAGGACGCGGACCTTCCGAAGATCCACTTTCACGACCTGCGGCATACCGGCAACACCCTCGCCGCGAACGCCGGGGCGTCGATCCGGGAGCTGATGGAGCGCATGGGGCACTCCAGCACGCGGGCGGCGATGATCTATCAGCACTCGACCGACGAGCGGCAGCGGGAGGTGGCGCGCAAGCTCGACGATCTCGCCCGTGGGGCACTCGACGGGGGATCGGGCACGCAACGGGCACGGAAGCAAAAAGGGGCCTGATAAAGATCAAAGCCCAAGTGACGACCGTAGCGTCTGACCTGGGCTTTTTCGTTTCGGGGGAGTCGGTGGAGCCTAGGAGATTCGAACTCCTGACTTCCTGCTTGCAAAGCAGGCGCTCTGCCAACTGAGCTAAGGCCCCGAGATCAAGTCGCTGACCTGCGTGAGAAATCCGTGTCCGCGACGTGCTTCAGTCGTACACCGTAGCAACAGGACCGGCCTCCGCGCCACTTGGGCTCTCCGCTGGGGGTGGGGCGCTCAGGTGGTGGGCGAGAGGGGGTGACTCGAATTGGGTTGGGTCTCTTGTTGTCATTTTGGGCGCTTGTTTGGGGGGTGAAATTTCGGGATTTAAAGGGGTAAAGCAGGTTGGCTTGCCAGCCTGAGCCCTCTCAAGTCTCGGGGGCTCCGAGCGGGAGAACGCGCCTTAGTGATCTTGTCCGTTTCCGTGGGCGCGCTCATCGTCACGGCACCGGCCCTCGCCGTGGACCGCGGGCCGCGGGCGGGAGCCGTGCGGGGAGAGCGGTCGGGGATGGGGGCGTTTTCGTCGGTGTGTTCAGCGAGCGGAGGCGCCCACGGGGGTTTCGGTGGATTGGCCGCCGAGCACCAGGGCCGGCAGGTCCGTGATGGAGTCCAGGATGTGGGTGGCACCGCCCTTGAGGAGGCGCTCCCTGCTGTGGACTCCGGTCAGGATTCCGGCGACCGCCGACGCTCCTGAGCGCCGGCCGCAGAGCATGGCGCTCTCGGAGTCTCCGGCGACCGCGACCTGGCGGACGTCTTGGATACCGAGACGCAGGACCGCGGTCAGCACCATGTCGGGCATCGGACGGCCTCGACCGGCGTCTTCCGGGGACAGTGCCAGATCAATCCTGTCGGACCAGCTCAGAGCGGTCAGCACTCGACTGAGCGCGCTCCGGCTGAACCCGGTGATGAGACAGATCTTGACATCGGCGTCACGGAGACTGTCCAGCACCTCGATGGTGCCGGGCGTCGGGATCAGGCCGGAACGCCGGACAGCGCCCTCATAGGAGTGTTCGAAGGTCAGGTTGGCCGCCTGGGCCTGGGCCTCGTTGTCGGGGAAGATGCCCCGGAAGACCTCGATCGTTGGACAGCCCCGGGACCGGTGCACGTGCACCATGGCGCGTGCGTACGCACCGGTCCCGGGCACGATGCCCTGCGTGGCGATCGCCTCGGCGAACGCCCGTTCGATCATGGCGATATCACCGACCGTGGTGCCCGCCAGATCCAGACAGGCAAGCCTGATGGGTGTTACTTCCCCATCTTGGGCAAGGACCATGAAAGCACCCGAATCGGTAGCCGCGTTGTTCAGTTCTCGCTGCCGGTAGCCTCAGTCCACAGATCAAACTCGGCGCGATCCGCCTGCACCTTACGCCAGATCAGCAGTCCCCCAAGAGCGACAAGCGCCAGAACGAGCAGCTTCTTCACGGTGTGACCCCACTTCTTGACGGTCTCACCTGCCGGGGTGAGACAACGCCCGGTTCCAACGTTTCTCTGCAGCCTAGCAAGGGACCGGGCCATGATCCGGTTCGGGCGACAAGCCAACATGGCAAATCTCCACTAACCGGGTTGATTGTCATCAATGATGCCGTACGGCCTCCGCCCGAACAGCCGCGATCTACGACGAGTCCGGTTCCGACGTCATCTCGGTTTCACGATAACCCCAGGAACGAAAGGCCGCGCGCGTCACAGAGGCCCAGGTCGGCGAAGATCGGTGTCACAGGGGCTCCGATACCGGCACGACCAGCCCTTATACCGGTTTCGGCGCGATTACGCGGAAGGCCGAACCGGTCAAATGGAACAAAATAGCTGAAACACCTCAAATGAGCCTTGCGTCTTCGCCGCGGCGGAGCCGGCAGACAAGGATGTCGGTCAGGCGTCCGCGGCGAGGTCGGCGTACTCGGGGTGCCGCCTGATCCACCCCTTCACAAACGGGCAGAACGGCACCACCCGCACCCCCTCGACGCGGGCCGCGTCCAGCGCCGTGCGGACGAGCACCGCGCCCACTCCCTTGCCCTCGAACTCCGCGTTCACCTCGGTATGGGTATAGGTGATGACACCGTCCCGGCGGATGAACTCCAGCCGTCCCGCCTGCCTGCCGTCCACCTCCGCCTCGAAGAGATCGCCGGCGGACGAGAGTTTGACGTCGACGTGCACAGGGGTCCTCCTTCGTCGGGCCGCCGGACGGCGGCGCATCGATCAGCCGATTCCCGGCGCCGTTCATTCCCGGAGAACCGCCCCCGGGTGTCCAAGGCCACCCGTGCCGTCCCGCCCGCCCCTGACCGGCCGCCTCCGGATACCCGGTGCCGGGGACCTGGCAAGAGCCGTACGGACACGGACCACGCCCGCGCGAAAGCCGCATACGGGACGGCGGCGGCATCCCCCGGAACACGTCCGGTTCTCGCCGAGCTACGAAGCCTTTACCTCATACAGGGATCACGTAGGGATCAAGCAGCAGGTTCGCGGGGGATCACCAGCGTATTGTCAGCGCGCTCGGGGGGATTCGATGGGCCGTCTCAGGGTGATCAGTGTCGTTGTGGTGACCGCGGCGACGGGAGCCGCACTGGCCGGGTGCATGCCGGGGCAGAGTGAGACGCAGGACAAGGATCCCGCCGCGGTCGCCGCGGCCGCCAAGGCGTCCGCGGCCTCGGCCGAGGCGAAGAAGGCCACCCTGCTCAAGGCCAAGGCGGCGGCCGCCGCGCAGGCCCACGCCAATGAGCTGGGCCAGATCCCCGTCCTGATGTACCACCGGGTGGTGGAGAAGCCGGCGACCCAGGACGACCGCACCCCCAAGCAGTTCCGCACCGAGCTGGAACGGCTGGCCAGGGAGGGCTACGTCCCCATCACGGCCGCCGAGTACGTCGGCGGGCACATCGACATCCCCGCCGGACGGCATCCGGTCGTCCTCACCTTCGACGACTCGTCTCCATCCCAGTTCGACCTGGACGGGACGGGCGCCCCCAAGGCGGACACCGCCGTCGCCATCCTTCAGGACGTCGCCAAGCAGCATCCGGGCTTCCGGGCGGTGGGCACGTTCTACGTGACGCGCGACATGTTCGGGAAGGCGACCCCCGAGGAGGGGGCGCAGATGCTGATGTGGCTCCGGGACAAGGGGTTCGACATCGGCAACCACACCCGTGACCACAAGAGCCTGCGCGGAAAGCCGCAGAACCAGGTGGCCTCGGAGGTCGCCGCCGGTCACAAGCTCATCACCAACCTGATCAACTCGGGCCCGGTGACGCTGGCGCTGCCGTACGGCAACCAGCCCAACCAGAAGGACTGGGGTCTCAAGGGGTCCTCAGGGGACGTCTCCTACGACTACGGCGGAGTCTTCCTGGCCGGGTACACCCCCGCGGAGTCGCCGTTCAACAAGAAGTTCGATCCGGTCGGCATCCCGCGTATCCGATCGATGGACAAGACCGGCGACTGCGCGAAGTTCTGTTCCATCGCCTGGCTCGACTGGCTACAGGCGCACGGCGACGAGCGCTACACCTCCGACGGGGATGTGAAGACGGTCGCCTTCCCGAAGTTCAAAACACCCTTCATGACGAAGCGGTTCACCGATCGCGCCCTGCCGTACTGACCTCCGGGGCTTCCGGCGACTCGTGCCCGTGCGATCCGCGCCCCTGCCAGGCGCCGAAGAGCACGAGGGTCTCCGAGAGCTGCGAGTGCGGCGGACCCGGCAGCGCGTCCGGCTCGAACCAGCCCAGTTCGTCGAACTTGTGGGGCTCACCGATCGCGGCCTCGGCGGGGTCCACCTCGACCGCGAAGATCACCGCGACCCAGTGCGAGACGGGCTCCTCCCGCAGGATGTTGCGGACACCGATCGTCTCGATCCTCAGTGCGCGGGCCGAGTACTCCTCGCGGACCTCCCGGGCGACCGCCGTCTCGAACGACTCACCGTACTCCAGCGCCCCGGCGCCGCAGTCCCAGGTTCCGGGCTCGTCCCTCGCGCCCCCGCCTCGCCGGGCCAGCAGTATCCGGCCGTGACCGTCATGGCAGACGAACACGCATGAGACGGCGGGCGTCCTCCGTGCCCGTCCCGCGGCGGCTTCCGGCTGTTGGCCGGAGGTGTTCGGGGTCGGAGATCGATCAGTGGTCACACGGAACCTTTCTCACGCTCGGCAGCGATCCGGCTCGGAGACGTCCGATCCACAGACGTCCGATCCGCGGCTGCCCGGCCCAGGGGTCCGGTCAGGGACGTCCGGATCAGAAGTGGTCAAGCAGTTCGGGGAACGCCCCCAGCCTCAGCACCCGCTCGTCACCCGGATCGAGCTCGCCCTGTTCGAGCACCCAGGTGTGGTCGTGCGGGATGAAGACGGCGTTCATCCCCGCCTGCCGGGCGGGAAGGATATCCGACTTCGGCGAGTTACCGATCATCCAGGTGGTCAGGGGCGTGAGGTCGTGCCGCTCGACCAGCCGAAGGTAGGCGTCGACGCCCTTCTCCGGCACGATGTGGATGCCGCTGAAGTGGTGCGCGAGCCGGGAGGCGTCCAGCTTGCGCCGCTGCTCGTCCTGATCGCCCTTGGTGAGCAGGAGCAGCTCGTGCCGGGTGCCAAGGTCCGCGAGCGTCTCGGCGACACCGGGGACCAGCTCCACGCGGCGTTCGATCAGCGTCACGGCCAGTTCGTCGATCCGGCGTCGCTCCCGCGTGGTCGCCGGCCGCTCGTAGAGCCGTTCCAGGCACTCGGCGAGACTGCGCAGGAACACCTTGCCGCCGTATCCGTGGGAGACCGCGTTGGCCGCCTTGATGTCGTCGAGGACGGCGCGGATCTCGACCCGGTCGAGGGTGGGGTGCTCCAGCCAGTCGAGGAAGTCGGCGATGACCCGCTCGAAGAGGATGTTGTTCTCCCAGAGCGTGTCGTCGGCGTCGAAGATGAGCACCTGCTCGGTCAACCTCATGCCGGCACCTCCGTGAACACCTCCGCGACAGCCGGCGAAGTCTACCGAATACCAGCCGCGAGCCTCACGCTCGCCCCTGACAGATCAAGATCATTTGATCAAGCTCTCGCGGGGGAGCCGGGGCGAGACCGTCCCTCAGGAGGAGGCGGCCTCGGTGATCACTTTGTCGACCTCCTCGCGGCGCTGAACCTCCTCGGCGGCGAAACGTTCGACGTCGAGCCGGTCGGCGGACTCCTCGTCCTGCTTCATCAGGGCTTCGAGGTCGCCCTTGGACATCTCCAGCACGCCCATGTCGTCGTAGGCCTGCCGGATGCGGTCGCTCCACAGGCCGATGTCCTTGACGCACGGGACGATGCGGCCAAAGAGCAGGCTCTGGAACGTCCTGATGTACGGCGAGTCCCTGAGCATCTCCTGGATGTCCCTGGGAGCGAGTCCGAAGTTCTCCCAGATCTCGACCCCGCGGAGGCGGTCGCGCATCAGGTAGCAGCCCTCGATGACGAAGTCCTCACGCTCACGCAGCTCGGCCGAGGACAGCTGCGCGTAGTAGTCGCGCAGGGCCAGCCGGCCGAAGGCGACGTGCCGGGCCTCGTCCTGCATGACGTAGGTCAGGATCTGCCTGGGCAGCGGTTTGGTGGTGACGTCACGGATGACGCCGAAGGCGGCCAGCGCGAGGCCCTCGATGAGGACCTGCATGCCGAGGTAGGGCATGTCCCAGCGCGAGTCGGTGAGCGTCTCGGCGAGCAGTTCCTGCAGCTTGGGGTTGATCGGGTAGACCATTCCGATCTTCTCCTGCAGGAAGCGGGAGAAGATCTCGACGTGTCGCGCCTCGTCCATGGTCTGGGTCGCCGAGTAGAGCTTGGCGTCCAGATCAGGCACCGTCTCGACGATCCTGGCACCGGTGATCATCGCTCCCTGCTCGCCGTGCATGAACTGGGAGAACTGCCAGGACGCCGAGTGCATCCTGACCTCTTGGCGCTGGCGCTCGCTGAACATGTCCCAGTGCCGGGTGCCGTAGACGGCCATTGACTGGTCGGGGATGCCGAGCGCGTCGTGGGGGTCGACCTCCAGGTCCCAGTCGATGCGCTTGACCGAGTCCCACTGCTTGTCCTTGCCCTTCTGGTAGAGCGCCAGCAGCTTCTCCCTGCCGTCGTCGTACTCCCAGGTGAAACGGGCGTCGCCGGCCATCGGCACGTCCCAGCTGTCTTCGGCGACGGGGGTGCTGTAGAGCCGGTGAGTCGACACGATGACTCCCTTCGGAGGCATGCTTGAGGGCACAGGAGGACGTACACCGTACGTACGGTTTCACGCGCTCCAAGGGGTGTCAACGGCGGGCGCGACGGCGAGCACGGGGGGACAAGCACAACCGGATCCGGCCGCTCGGCGGCTCGGGTGCGTCGTCCGGGACCCGGCCGGTACGGCGGGGCGGACCCGGCGCCGGGCCCTCCCCAGCCTCGTCCCCGTCCCCGTCCCGTCTCATCAGAGCACGGCACGGCGCCGAGAGGTCAGTGCGCGACGGCCTCCCCGGCGGGTTCCGGGGCCCGCAGCCGGCGCACCCCGGGAGACAGGAGCGCGGCGAGCGCGGACAGGACGATGACCGCGGCGCATCCGAGCAGCGCGGGCCTCGGGCCGCCGACGATCGCCACCGGCCCCGCCACCAGCAGGCCGATCGGGCCGAGCATCAGCGAGCCGAGGGCGTCGTAGGAGCTGACCCGCGACAGGGACTCGGCGGGGATCTCACGCTGCATCGTGGTGTTCCACAGCACGCCGAAGATGTCGAAGCAGACACCCATCACGACCGCGCCGACGACGATCGTCCAGAGCGGAGCCCCCATGCCGAGCAGGAGGTAGGGCAGCGCCGTGGGCACGGTGAGGAGCGTGCAGACCAGGATCGGCCGGCGGGGCCGCAGGCGTAGCGCGACGAGGACGCCGCCGATCATGCCGACCGCCTCGCCCGCCAGGACCGCCGACCAGGCCGGCGCCCCGCCCAGATGCTCCTTGGCCACCAGCGGTCCGAGCACGCCGTGGGCGGCCTGCAGGGCCATCACCAGCACCGAGAACTGGGCGACCACCACCCAGAGCCACTGCCTGGAGATGAACTCACGCCAGCCGCCGCGCAGGTCGGCGAGGACCGAGTGTCTCGCCTGTGCGGAACGCTCCGCCGGTGTGAGGCGCAGCGCGGCGGTGAACACGGCCGCCACGGCGAACATGGCGCCGCTCACCGCCAGCGCCCAGCCGCCGCCGACCAGGACGACCGTGGCACCGCTCAGCACGAGCCCGGCGACACGTGAGCTGTTGGCGCCCAGTCCGAGGAGGGCGTTGGCGGTCTGCAGCCGGTCGGCGGGCACGACGTCGGGGATGATGCCGGTCAGGGCGGGGAAGAGGACGGCCATCGCTATGCCGGTGAGCGCCGCCGCCGTCACCATCGCGGGGAGTGGGGTCCATCCGGTGAGCAGCATCGCGGCGAGGCAGAAGAAGGCCACCGCGTTGAGCGTCTCACCGGCCATCATAACCCGGTGCCGTGGCAGCCGGTCGGCGATCACCCCGCCCACGAGTATGAACGCCACCATCGGCAGCGCCTCGGCGGTCAGGACCACCGACAGCGTGGTGGCCGTCGCGCCGGGCAGCGCGAGAACGCCGAAGGCGAGGGCCACGGGGGCGAAGGAACTGCCCAGCGTGGAGATCGTCCGGGCGACGAACAGCAGGGCGAAACGCCGATCCCGGAGCATGCCGAGATCGCGCCGGTAGCTGTGCACCTGCTGGCTCCCTAAAAAGCGTCGAAACAACGCCTATCCTGCCGCTCTACGGGCGTTATGTCGCATGAATATTTCTCCCCGATCCCCTCGCTCTCGTTCTCACCGCGCCGGCCCCGGCATTCTCCGTACGGCCGCCGCACCCCTGTGACGGCCCCGGGTCACCGCGAGGTGGGCAATACGGAAGAAGGCATGAAGCGCGAAATATCTGATACTTGGCGAATCGACCCCCACCTTCGAGGGAGCGGCGATGCTGATCTTGACAGCCGGGCGAACCGGATTCTCCACGCCTCCTTCCCCGAGCGGGGGATTCCTTCCCACGCCCGAGCGGTTCCCCCGCCGGCTCGGAGGGGCCCGGCCAGGCGGAGAAGCCCGGTGAAACAGCTGAGTGCCCTGCGCTGGGCGGCGCGGGAGGACGCCGCGGCGATGGTGGACCGGCTCGGCGAACTGGTGTCGTGCGAGTCGCCCCCCGGCTCGGCCCCCCACCTGACGGTCTGCGCCGACCTGGTGGCCGGCTGGGGTGAGGCCGTACTCGGCCGGCCGGCCCGGCGGGTCGTCCAGGACGGCCTGCCCCACCTGCTCTGGCCGGCACCCGACCAGAGGGTGCTGTTGCTGGGGCACTTCGACACGGTGTGGCCCGCGGGCACGATCCGGCAGTGGCCGTTCACCGTCGCGGGGGAGACCGCGACCGGCCCAGGGGTGTGCGACATGAAGGCCGGCATCGTGCAGATGCTGGCCGCGCTGGGCCTGATGGCGGACACCTCCCGGGTAGGGATGCTGCTCACCTGCGACGAGGAGAGCGGCTCGATCACCTCACGCCCCCTGATCGAGCGCGAGGCCCGCCGCTCCGGAGCGGTGCTGGTCTGCGAGGCCGGCACTCCGGACGGCGCGCTCAAGGTGGCGCGCAAGGGCGGATCGGTATACCGGCTCACGGTTCACGGCAGGGCCGCCCACGCCGGAGTCGAACCGGAGCGGGGCGTCAACGCCACCGTCGAGATCGCCCACCAGATCCTCGCCGTGCGAGCACTCGCGGCCGTGCCGGACGGCACGACCGTGACCCCGACGGTGCTCGCGGCCGGCACCACGACGAACACCGTGCCGGAGACGGCCGCCCTCTCCGTCGACGTCCGGGCGTGGACCCGGGAGGAACTCGACCGGGTGGACCGGATGATCCACCGGTTGGCCCCCCGGCTTCCGGAGGCCACGCTGACCGTCGACGGGGGAGTCAACCGTTATCCGCTGACACCGGCGGTGGCGCTGCCGCTGCTCGCGATGGCGCAGGAGGCGGCGAAGGACATCGGCCTGCCCCCGCCGGACGGCGCGCACGCCCCCGGCGGGTCGGACGGCAACTTCACCGGGGCGCTCGGCGTACCGACCCTGGACGGGCTGGGCGCCGTCGGCGGTGGTGCGCACTCCCGAGGCGAGTACGTCGAGGTGCGGACGATGCCGGACCGGGCCGCGCTGCTGGCGGCGCTCGTCGAGCGACTGCTGGCGACACCTTCCTGACCGAAGCCCCCACACCTCGCACGGCGTCGCCCCTCTTGGCGAAGGCGTCCGCCCCCCTCGCACCCCTTGGCGGAGCGCGCACCCCTGACCGGGCCGCACCCCCTTGACCGGGGCCGCGCACCGTCCTCACCGAGGCCGCGCACCGTGCTTCTTACCCGAAGCCGCACGGCGCGCGACAGCCCCAAATACTCTGTGATCAGCCGTGTGTCCCGCGGCCGTTGGGGGTGTCGCGAAGATGAGCACGGCGATGGGCGGCGATGGTTCACGGCCGGACGGACGGGCCGGATCCGGCCTCCGGTTCGGGGTGGAGGAGGAGTTCCTGGTCGTGGATCCGGTGACCAGGTTCGCGGTGCCCCGGGCCGGGGAGGTGCTGCGCCAGGCCGGCGGCCGGCTTGGCGCACGGGTGTGCGGGGAGATCACCAAGCTCCAGCTGGAGACGCGGACCGAGCCCTGCCGTACGCTCGCGGAGCTGCACGCGCAACTGGTGGAGGGGCGTGCCGAACTCGCCGCCGCCGCCGAGGCCCAGGGGCTGCGGATCATGGCCAGCGGCACGCCCGTGCTGGGCCGGACGGTCCCCTCGCCGATCACCGAGGGGCCCCGCCAGGACCTCGGTACGGCGACCTTCCGGGGACTCCACGACGAGCTGAGCATCTGCGCCCTGCATGTGCACGTGGAGCTGCCGGAGCGGGAACGGGCGCTGATGGTGAGCAACCACCTCCGCCCCCACCTGCCGACGCTGATCGCGCTCGCGGCGAACTCGCCGTACTGGGCCGAGCGGGACACCGGCTACGCCGGCTGGCGCACCCTGGTCTGGAACCGCTGGCCGGTGGCGGGACCGCCGCCCTACTTCACCTCCGCCGCGCATTACGACGAGTTCGTCGCGACCCTCCAGGAGGCCGGCGCGCTGGTCGACACGGGCACCGTCTTCTGGGACATCCGGCCGTCGGCGCACCAGCCCACGCTGGAGATCCGGGTGACCGACGTGCCGATCACCGCCGAGGAGTCGGCGCTGCTCGCCGCGCTGGTCCGCGCCCTGGTGGCGGTCTCGCTCCCCGCGGTGGACCGGGGCGACCCGGGCCCGGTCGTCTCGGCCGAGCTGATGCGCGTCGCCTACTGGCGGGCCGCCCGCGACGGGCTGGACGGGTACGGCGTGGACGTGCGCACCGGGCTTCCGGTGCCCGCCGCCGAACTGGCGGAACGCCTGCTCCGTACGGCCGGGCCCGCGCTGGAGGAGTACGGCGACCTCGATCGCGTCACCGGCTGGCTGCGCCGGCTGATCGAGGTCGGGGACGGGGCGGCACGACAGCGCCGGGCCGCCGCCCGGAACGGCCGGCTCACCGACGTCGTGGACCACCTGGTCGCGCGGACGGCGCCGGGTGCGGCGTCCGGCCTCCGCCCCAAGGAGAGCACACCAACGTAAGGACATCGCCACAGCCCGCGGGTCATGCTGGAGGAACGCCGCACAGACCGGGAGGCGTTCGTTGACCGAGACCGCGCAGCACCCGACGATTCCGCTGAACCCTCGCCGAATGTCACCGGCGGAGATGACCCGCGCGGTGGGATCGTTCGCCGGCCGGATGGTGACGCGGAGGTCGGTGCGGGAGTTCTCGCCCGACCCCGTACCGGAGACGGTGATCGAAACGGCCGTCCTGGCCGCCGCGAGCGCGCCGAGCGGAGCCAACCTGCAGCCCTGGCGGTTCGTCGTCGTGACGAGCCCGGCCCGCAGGAGACGGTTGCGTCTGGCCGCCGAGGCCGAGGAGCGGGAGTTCTACTCCCGCCGCGCCTCCGCCGAGTGGCTCGACACGATCGCTCCCATCGGCACCGACTGGCGTAAGCCGTTCCTGGAGACCGCGCCCGTGGTGATCGTGGTCTTCGAGGTGCACCAGGGGCCGCGCAGCCCCAAGCCGTACTACGTCAAAGAGTCGGTGGGCATCGCGGTCGGGTTGCTGATCGCCGCGCTGCACCACGCCGGCCTGGCCACACTGACCCACACGCCGAGCCCGATGCGCTTCCTCAACGAGGTCTGCGAACGGCCCGCGGAGGAACGTCCGTACCTGGTGATGCCGGTCGGTTATCCGGCGGCCGGCGCCCGCGTGCCCGACCTGGCCCGCAAGCCCCTCGCCGAGGTGATGGTCCGCTGCTGAGACCGGCTCACCGGTGTTTCTCGAAGAAGGCCAGCAGGGGCTCGACGTGCCGGTCGGGGCGGCGCCACTCGGCGAGCAGGTCCTCAAGCAGGTGCTGTTCGGCGACGAGCTCGGTGCCGCGGTAGCGCCGGACGACCGGGTGGATGAAGGCGCTCTCCTCGGCCCGCTCCGGCACCGGATGCCGTTCCACGGCGAAGACGTCCGCGTGGTCCGCGCGGCCCCAGCGCAGTGTGACCGTGTAGTAGTGCGGCGCGTCCCGGAAGCGGGACACCGCGTAGTCCTCGGGCAGGTCCGGGTAGTGCCGCACCTGCCCGGTCGCCTCGTCGAGCACCAGCACGTCACAGAGGTACTCGAACTGGGTCCAGAGCGCCGAGCTCCAGTTCACCCGGTCCAGCACCAGCGACGTCAGCCTCCGCGGATCCGCCGGCACCGAGTCGTACGCCAGGGGGACGCCGTCGTACCGCTCGCGCAGCAGGGTGCACAGCGTGCGCAGGTTGTAACGGAACCCGTCGATGAAGGCCGACGACGCCCGGCGGAAGTCGCGTGCCTGGGCGACGGTGCCGGCGAAGTAGAGGTCGTCCACGTTGGCCGACTGCCAGTCGGGGCGGAGCGCCGGTATCCTCCCGTCGCGTACCGTTTCCGGGCGGCACGCCGGGTCGAAGACCGCGGTGTCCATCCGGAAACCGGTGCACCGGATGACCGAGTCGTACTCCAGCACCGCCTGCTCGCCGTCGGCGTGGGTGTAGGAGATGCGGACCTCGAAGCGATCTCCCACGGGGCGGATCTCGTCGACCGTGCAGTCGAGCACCGCGTGCAGCGTTTTGAACTGGTAGCTGTCCAGGATCGCGCCGTACTGGCCGCGCACGTCGCCGGGATGCTTGGTGTTCCAGGCCAGCCGGAGCGGGCGGCGGCTCGCCAGGTGCACCATGGCCGCATGGCCGAGGATCGCGCTCGCGGTCTCGAACGCCGAGTTGCCCTTGCCGACGACGAGAACCCGCTGCCCGGCGAACGCCGCCGGGTCGACCCGCATCTCCTCGTAGCCGACGGCGTGCTCGATCCCGGGAATCGGCGGCACGTACGGCGCGCCCCAGCCGGTCGCCACGATGACGCACCGGCAGCGCAGCGTGGCGCCGGCGGTGTGCACGAGGAACCCGCCGTCGATCCGCTCGACGCGCTCCGCCGCCGTGCCGTACCGCACCGCGAGGCCGTGCAGCCGCTGGAAATCGGCGAGATAGCGGACGAGGTCGTCGGCGTTCGGGAAGTAGTCGGCGCTGTACTTGGGAAACAGCAGGCCGGGTGAGTCGTTGAGCAGCGAGTTCCAGTCCCAGCGGAGCCGGATCTCCGGATCGGCGCTCACCGTGTGCACCTTGTTGAGGGAGATCAGTCTGCGGTGACGCGGGTAGTGCCGGAAGAAGTTCGCCGGCGCGGCCTCGCGTTCCAGCGTCACGTAGTCGGCGCCCGCCCGCTGCAGGAGGTAACTCAGCTGCAGACCGGCCGGACCGGCACCGACGATGACATACCGGTGCTCCTCCTCCGCGCCGACGGCTAACCCGGAACTCCCGACTTCGGACATGATCTCCCCCACACCGGCGCATGTGACCTCTCCGACCATGGTGGACGGGAAATCACCGGCCGGTGCCGGGTGGTGACCGGATCGTGATCCGCGACGCCGGTACCGGAAGACCCGGCGTCGCCAAGGACCGGGGCCCCGCTGATCCGACGGCTCAACGGTCCGGTGGTCCGACGGCTCAACGGTCCAGCGGCCCGGTGGTCCGGTGGTCCGGTGGTCCGGTGGAAAATCCCGCGGTTCCGGGCCGGCCGGTCCGGAACCTCACAGCCCCGGACCGACCGGCCGGTCGGAGATCACTCCTTGGTTCGCCGCTACGTCCGCGGTGTGCAGGTCGCGCACCAGGTGGGGGTGCACTTCGAGCACGTGGGCGCGGGGTCGACGCAGATCCTGACACTGTCGGTGTCGTTGGCGGGGTCGAGGTCCTTCTCGTCACCGCTGACCGTGGCGGTGTTGGTCTTCTTCCCGGCCCCGGTGGCCTTGGCGCGGATCGTCAAGATGGCCGTGGCGCCCTTGGCGAGTCCGCCCACCGTCCATGTCCCGGTGGCCGGGTCGTAGTCACCGGCCGAGGGCGTCGCCGAGACGAGGGAGAGACCGGCCGGCAGCGCGTCCTTGACGGTGACCCCGCGGGCGTCGTTGGGGCCCGCGTTGCGCACGGCGAGACGGTAGGTGACCGTCTGACCGACGGTGGTCCTGGTCAGGTCGGCGGACTTGACCACGCTCAGGTCGACGGCGGGGTTGACCCTGGTGACCGCCTCACCGGAGGTCGAGACCAGCGAATCAGGGGTGGGGCCGAGAAGGTTGTCGTAGGTGACGGCGCCCTGGTTGACGACCTGCCTGCCCGCGGCGGCCCGGTCGACCCTGACCCGGAACTCCACCGTGGTGCCGTCCGGCAGGGCGGTGGTGTTGGGCAGGCTGCCGGGCGCCGAACCGGTGGCGCCGCCGCCCAGCGTGAAGGAGACCCTGTTTCCCCGGGAGACGAATTCCGCCTGGTCGTCGCCCGGCCGATCGGTCTTGATCCCGGTGTTGGGGCCGTCCACGACCCGGAGCGAACCGGGCAGGTAGGTGGTTCCGTCCGGGATGGCGTCGGTGAGCCGTACGTTCTCCGCCGCTCCACCCCCCTTGTTCTTCGCGGTCAGCCGGTAGGTGACCACGTCTCCGACATCGACGGGGCCGTCGGGGATCGCGTCCTTGGTGACGACGACGCAGGGCGCGGTGCCGAAGAAGACGCCGTCCAGGAAGTTACCGATGCCCCGGTTCCCACCGGCCGCCGAGATGGAGCGGAAGCCGAACCTGGTGACGGTCTGATCGGCGGGCACGGTGTAGACGCCACTGTAGGTGCCCCAGGCGGTGGTGCCGTCGGACATGACCTGCTGCTGTACGGGCGAGCCGGGCGCGCCGATGTCCAGGGCCATCGTGTCGACGCCCAGCCGTCCACGGTGCGACAGCCGCCAGTACAGCCTCGCCCCCGGGGTGGTCGGATGGTCCTGGTAGAGGGTCGAGACCTCGTTCGCGTTCAACTCGGCGAACTGCCTGCCCTCGGCGGGCGGGGTGCTGGTCGGGTTGGGCGGGCCGTTCCAAAGCTCGATCATGTGGTCGCCGGCGGTCGTCAGCCAGCCGGGCACCGAGTTCGGACCCGGCTGCGAGGCGTCGGGAAAGAAGTTGACGGCGCCACCGGTGACGGGCGGCCGTTCGAAGCCTCCGTTGACCAGCGCCACCCGCTCCGGGCAGGAAGCCGGGTCCGGTCCGGCGCGCAGCGCCGTCCGAACCGGATCGGCCTGTGCGGCGTCGGCCGGAACCACGCCGAACAGGGTCAGCGGTCCGGCCGCCATCGCCAGCGCGGCGACCGGGTAACACATCCGTCGGATGTGCTTCATGATCGACTTCCTCTCCTCCGGCAGCGAACTGCCCCCATTCGCCGGGCCGCGAGAAATCGGCACCGGCACCGGTGCAGAGTCGCCTGACCGCCCGGCCCGGGACACGCGACACGTGCACGGGCGGACGGGGCAGTGCCAACGCTTGGCGGGACGTTGACCTGCCTGGACAGACTCCAGAGAAGATCTCGACCGAATTCGGCCCCGGCATGGGCCTGGCCGGGCGTGAGCCGTACGGATGCGTTCGGGGGTTCCTGCGGCATCTGCGAATTTCGCCGGAGCCCCGGTGCCGGACACGCCGCGCGGTCACCGTCCTAGCCGGCAACGGCCGGCGCGCGTGACGCGGTGCCGAGAACGAAGAAGGAGGCCGGGGTGCGAACCCGGGGGAACATGAACCTCTCCAGCCGATCCACGGTGAACCCGGCTCGCTCGATGGCCGCGACACTGTCGCGGCCGGTGTGACAGCCACCGGCCAGAAGCGGCCAGACCGTGGCGTCCAGCAGTCGTTGCACCCGGACCATTCCGGCCGATTCGGCACGGACGTGTTCCAGGAAGCACAGCCGCCCGCGCGGTCCGAGCACCCGGTACATCTCCCGCAGCGCCGAGTCGGGGTTGGGCAGCGAGCACAGCACCAGCGAGGCCACCGCGCCGTCGAAGGTCGCGTCCTCGGCCGGGAGCCGGTCGGCGAGACCGTCGACCACCTCGACCGGGACCGGGGCCGCGCCCGCGGCCGTCCGCGCGAGCCGGCGCAGCCGGGGTTCGGGCTCCACCGCGAGCACCCGCGTGACGGCGGGCGGATAGTGGGCGAAGTTCAGGCCGTTTCCGGCCCCCACCTCGATCACCTGGCCGGACAGCCCGGCCAGCAGCTTCTGACGCCGCTCGGCCAGCCCCCGGTGTTCCATCGCCTGGCTGAGCCGGGCGTAGAACCGGGCGAAAATCGGATGGTTGACGCGGGTTTC
Source organism: Streptosporangium sp. NPDC006007 (assembly GCF_040614315.1). Taxonomy (NCBI): domain Bacteria; kingdom Bacillati; phylum Actinomycetota; class Actinomycetes; order Streptosporangiales; family Streptosporangiaceae; genus Streptosporangium; species Streptosporangium sp. NPDC006007. The sequence goes on from NZ_JBEXUG010000041.1 coordinate 25,941, forward strand.
CGGCACGGCTTCTCCCTCCGCGCCGCCGGTCCCCCGGATCCCCCGGATCCACCTAGACGGCGGGTCGGCGGGTCGCCGAGACGGCGGCTGCCGGTCGGCAGGATTTGGCGGCCGACGAGGTTCTCCGTACCCGCGTTCCGCCCGCGCCACCGCCCCGCGCCCAGGGGTCTCGTGTTCGGGAGTCTCGTGTTCGGGAATGGGCGGGGGCCGTGAGGTGGTGCCGGATCAGCCGAGTTCAGGGACGGCGCGCCGCGCCCAGCACGTGGGGGATGCGGTCGAAGTCGGATCGGTCGATCCTGTCGAGGACGAAACCGGCCGCGACGATGGAGCGCACCGGGTCACGGGCCGGACGGCAGCCGCCGGCGGCCCGGGACCAGATGGGGCCGACCAGCCGCTGGGCCAGTGCCATGAGGGGGTTGGCCGAGCGTATGTGCTCGTAGAAGCGGAACTCCCCGCCGCGTCTGAGCACGCGCATGATCTCCCGGAGCGCTTCGTCCGGCCGCGGGACGGAGCAGAGCGTGAGCGAGCAGACCACCGCGTCCGCGGATCCGTCCGGGATGGGAAGGGCGCCGGGTGTGCCGGTCACCACGCGGACCGGGACGCGCGCCCCCTGACAGCCCTGGCGGGCGGTGTCACACAGGATCGGGTGGGACTCCACCGCGGTGATCTCATGGACCTCGGCGGGGTAGAACCTGAACTTCACTCCGTCGCCGGCCCCGATCTCGACCACCGCGCCGGACAGCCCGGCCATCAGGGACTCTCTGGCGGGGGTGGGACGTCGGCCGCGGGAGACGGGGCGGGGGTGGTGGAACTGCTCCATGCCCGGCCCAAGGTCCGACCAGGTATCGGGCGGCTGATCGTCATTCAAGGTGATCATCAGCAATCCTTAGTGGGTGTATTCCGACTATCTCCACTCGGGGCGACGGTGTGGAGCATCTTGACGACTCCTCTACGGGATATCCGCCAATCACCGCGCTTCCCTGACGCGCCGGACACATTCTCAGGAAGGAATCGTGTCAGCACGCGGGTGATCGTGTCAGCCCCCGGGCCGGGGGACGAGCCCGATGAGAGCCATCGGGTCACCTTCGGGCGGAATCGGGCCCGATAGCCGCCGGTGGGTGAGCGCTCTCGGAGGCCGCCGCCCCCCGCCCTGCGACAGGCGTCCTAAATGCGTTGAGATGACGCCTTTTCCCGTCAAGGGGGTGTATGGAACCACAGGAGGGGCTCCTCCCAGAGTGACGATGAGGAGGTATCCCTCACAGGAGGACTGATGTCCGCAGTTAAGACTCCTGCCGCGGCACCGGCGGCCAAGAAGCCCTCCGTCACCGGCGACAGACACCGGCTGACCGTGATCGGCGGCCTGGCCGCGCTCTCACTCGACGCCATGGCCTCGGTGGCGTACGGTCCCGAGGCGATCGTGCTGGTCCTCGCCCTCGCCGGTGGCACCGGCCTCGGATTCACCATCCCGGTCACGCTGACCATCGCGGCGCTGCTCGCCGTACTGACCCTGTCCTACCGGCAGGTCATCGCCGCCTTCCCCGAGGGCGGCGGCGCGTACGGCGTGGCCAAGACCTACCTGGGGCGCCGGGCCGGCCTGGTCGCCGGGGCGAGCCTGATCGTCGACTACGTGCTCAACGTGGCGGTGTCGGTGTCCGCCGGGGTCGCGGCGCTCACCTCGGCCCTCCCCGGGCTCCTGCCGTACACCGTCTGGATCTGCCTGACGGTGCTGGCTCTGATCACCGGGATCAACCTCAGGGGCATCGCGCACAGCGCCCGCGCGTTCATCGCCCCCACCGCGATCTACATCGGCGCCATCCTCCTGGTGATCGTGGCCGGTCTGATCCGCACCGAACCCGTGACCGTCGCCGAACACGGAGCGCAGGCGCGGAGCCTGCAGACGGTCGGCGTCCTCCTGCTGCTCAAGGCGTTCGCCAACGGCTGCGCCTCACTGACCGGCGTGGAGGCCATCGCCAACGCGGTGCCCTCGTTCAGAAGGCCGCGGATCAGGCGCGCGCAGCGGGCGGAGGTCGCGCTCGGCGCGCTGCTCGCGATCATGCTGATCGGCATCGCCGCGCTGATCGGCAAGTTCGCCGTCGCCCCCGTCGAGGGCGTGACCGTGCTCGCCCAGGTCACCCAGGCCGCACTCGGCGACGGACCGCTGTTCTACCTGGTGCAGTTCTCCACCGTGATACTGCTCGGGCTGGCCGCCAACACCTCCTTCGGCGGTCTGCCGGTACTGGCCCAGCTCCTGGCCGGGGACAACAACCTGCCGCACGTGTTCGCGCTCCGCGCCGACCGGCACGTGCACCGGTACGGCATCGCGTTCCTCACCCTCACCTCGGCTCTGCTGCTGGTCGCCGCGCGGGGCGACATGAACCTGCTGGTGCCGCTCTTCGCGATCGGCGTCTTCGTGGGCTTCACCCTCTCCCAGGCCGGCATGGTCAGGCACTGGGTCACCGACAGGCCCACCGGCTGGCGGTGGCGCGCGGCGCTCAACGGCTTCGGCGCGCTGCTGACCCTCGTCGCCGCCGTCGTCGTCACGGCCTCCAAGTTCACCGAGGGAGGCTGGCTGATCGTGGTCACGCTCCCCGTGACGGTGCTGGCCATGCAGTGGGTCAACCGCGCCTACACCCGCATCGGCGAGCGCCTGGAGCTCGGCAGGACCCCCGCGCCGCCCCGGCCGCGCCGGTCCCTGGTGGTGGTTCCGGTGCACGCGGTCAACCGGCTCACCCGCGACGCGCTGGCCGCGGCGCTGTCGCTCGGCGACCGGGTGGTGGCGGTCAACGTCACCCACTCCGAGGACGAGCGGGAGACCCGCCACTTCGTCGAGGACTGGGAGCGCTGGCACCCCGAGGTCGAGCTGGTGCGGCTCTTCGACGCCCATCGGCGGCTGGCCGAACCCCTCATCGACTATCTCCGGCGCGTCCCCGAGACGCACGTGTTCGTGCTCATCGCCGAGGTCGAGCCGGAGCACGCCTGGCAGCGCGTGCTGCAGAACCAGCGGGGCGCCGTGCTGGCCGGGGCGCTGCGCCGCCGTACCGACACGGTGGTGTGCCGCATGCGTTTCCGCGTCGGAGCGCACACGGCCGGGGCACCCCGTACCGGCCACCGGGAGCGGCCGACCCCTTGAGTTCGCGCTCCGGGCCGTCAGGTGTCCGCCTGTTCCGCGGCGCCCTCGGCGGGGGAGGGACGTTCAGGGAATATCGCCCGGCTGAACCTCGCGGTGCAGTACCTTAAGTGCCAACCTTATTACCGTAAGTAAAATATAACGGTCGGTTCAAGAAAGTAGGCGCGCTCATGCAGGCTTTCACACTGCCCGACTTCTACACACCGTATCCGGCCAGGCTCAGTCCCCATCTGGAACGCTCCCGTGAGCACAGTGCGGCCTGGGCCCGGCGGATGGGCATGCTCGACGCCCCCAAGCCCGGAGGCGGCGTGGTCTGGGACGACGCGGCGCTGGCGAGGATGGACTACGCGCTGATGTGCGCCTACACCCATCCGGACTGCGACGGCCCCACCCTGGACCTGATCACCGACTGGTATGTCTGGGTGTTCTTCTTCGACGACCATTTCCTTGAGCACTTCAAGTACTCCCGCGACCTGCCGGGGGCGAAGGCCTACCTCGACCACCTCGAACTGTTCATGACCGCGGACGGGGAAACGCCGCCGAGGCCGACGAACGCGGCCGAGGCGGGGTTGAAGGACCTGTGGGAGCGTACGGTTCCGGCGATGTCACCGGGGTGGCGGCAGCGCTTCATCACCAGCACGCACAACCTGATGGTCGAGTCGATGTGGGAGCTGGACAACATCGACCGCGGCCGGATCGCCAACCCGATCGAGTACGTGCAGATGCGGCGGAGGGTCGGCGGCGCGCCCTGGTCGGCGAACCTCGTCGAGTACGCCGTCCACGCGGAGATCCCCGACGGACTCGCCGGGGCGAGGCCGATGCGGGTCCTGTCGGACACCTTCTCGGACGCGGTGCACCTGCGCAACGACCTGTTCTCCTATCAGCGGGAGGTCCAGGAGGAGGGAGAGAACTCCAACGCGGTGCTGGTCTTCGAGCGGTTCTTCGACTGCTCGACGCAGGAGGCCGCCGAGCTGGTCAACGACCTGCTGACCTCCCGGCTGCAGCAGTTCGAGAACACGACGCTGATCGAGGTTCCGGCCCTGCTGGCCGAGCACGCGGTGCCCGCGCACGAGCAGGCCGGGGTGGCCGCCTACGTCAAGGGACTGCAGGACTGGCAGGCCGGCGGACACGAGTGGCACGCGAGGTCCAGCCGTTACATGAACGACGGCGCCGTCCTGGGCGCCACCGGCATGCTGGGCGGTCCGACCGGCCTGGGCACCTCGGCGGCCGGCCCGGCGCTCTCCCCGGCCAGGCTGGGCCTGCGGCGCAGGTCCCAGAGCCATTCCCGCCCGCCGTTTCAGCCGGTGGGACACCTGCCGCTGCCGGATTTCCACATGCCCTACCCGATCCGTACCAGCCCCCACCTGGACGCCGCACGACACTACGCGGTCGGCTGGGCGCGGGAGATGGGCATGTTCGACTCGCTGCCCGGGGTGGAGACCGGCGCGGTGTGGGACGAGCGGCGCTTCATCGGCTTCGACTTCGCGCACTGCGCCGCGATGATCCACGCCGACGCGAGCCCCGAGCAGCTCAACCTCTCCTCGGACTGGCTGGCCTGGGGAACGTACGGTGACGACTACTTCCCCGTGGTGTTCGGGGCGACCCGCGACCTGGTGGCGGCGAAGCTCTGCAACGAACGGCTGTCGGCGTTCATGCCGCTGGACGCCGGGACGGCCACCCCGGAGCCGGCCAATCCGATCGAGCGGGGCCTGGCGGACCTGTGGCGGCGCACCGCGGAGCCGATGACGATGACCGCCCGGTGCCAGTTCCGCAAGTCGGTCGAGGACATGACCTCCAGCTGGGTGTGGGAGCTGACCAACCAGGCACAGCACCGCGTTCCCGATCCGATCGACTACATCGAGATGCGCCGCAAGACGTTCGGGTCGGACATGACGATGAGCCTGGCCCGGCTCGCGCACTCGGATGTGATCCCCGCGGAGATCTACCAGACCCGGGTCATCCGCGAGCTGGACACCGCGGCTCAGGACTACGCCTGTTTCACCAACGACCTGTTCTCCTACCAGAAGGAGATCGAGTTCGAGGGGGAGCTGCACAACCTCGTCCTGGTCGTGGAGAACTTCCTGGGCGTGGACCGGTGGAAGGCCAGGGACGTCGTGGCCGATCTGATGACGGCGCGGATGCGGCAGTTCGAGCACATCGTCGCCAACGACCTGCCGGCGCTGTTCGACGACTTCGCCCTGGACGAGGCGGTCCGCGTGATTCTCACCCGCCACGCCGACGACCTCAAGGAGTGGATGTCGGGAATCCTGGAGTGGCACCGCAAGTGCGTGCGCTACACCGAGGCCGAGCTCCGGCGTACCCGGGCCTCGGGTACGCCGCGGGATTTCTCGTTCCTGCCCGCCGGTCTGGGCACTTCGGCGGTGCGGATCGCGACAGCGGCCGGGGGGCGGAGGGTGTGATCACGGCTCCACCCGCGGAGCGGATCACCAAGATGGGCAAATGCCCTAAATAGAACAAAAACCATCTTTCATCTAACGTCAATACAAACGCCCCGAAGCTTAACCGCTTCGGGGCGTTTTCGCAGTTGGGAGTGGCGGAACCGGCGAAGCCGCCGGAGTGCGACCCAAAGCCTCTTCCTTGTCAATCAATCCGGACGGAAGCGTTTTCTCCGGAGCGAATAAATAATGGAACGGGGCATAAATCATGGACAGTGGCCAATTTCCGAATTGCATAGATCGTGGCGCTTCGGATGGTTAACCTATGTTTCGGGCCGGTGGTAAACAGCCACAGTCAGCCCCTCTCCGCTCACGTTAACCGGCGGTCACAGCCCGTTGATCTGTGACGGCGGGTCGCGGTGTTCAGCGAGAACTCCCAGGGTTCGCTCTGTCCACTCTCTCCATGGAAGGTGTCACAAATGGCGTTCTCACCTGCCTTTTTGGTCACGGCGGTCGCGTCGCTGGCAACGCTCACCTCCCCGCCGCAGGCGACCCTGACCACAATGATCGGCCCTACGGCGGTGCTGGGGAGGCTGCTGGTCCCGGGGCACGGAGTATCCATCGCGGAAACGTCGAAGGTCTGGACGGGCGACGATCCGAACAAGCCGACGAGTAAATTCCAGGTAAGGGGCGTCCTGGGGTTCGGGGTGGGGAGACCCATCGCGGGCGAGGTCACCCGGGTCGCCGCCGGCGGCAAGAGGTTCACGTTCCGCGTCGTCGGCGACGTCACCTACGGTTCGGGCGGAGTGTGGTCGGAGATGCTTCCCGCGGGGAAGACCTGGGCCCGCAGTTCGTCCCTGAGGCTCAAGCCGTACCAGCTCTCCGAGCAGAGCGTCGACATCTTCGAGCCCGCGACCCTGCACAGGGTCCTGACCACCAGGAGAACCGCCACCCCGGGCCAGATCGTCCGCGGCGTCCTCACCACACGCTACTCCGGCGTCGTCACCACGAAATCACTGTGCGCGGTGTCACTCGCCTGCCGGGAGGCGTTCGGAAAGTCCGACGTCAGGGTCTCCTGGTGGATCTGGCTGAACGGCAGGGGCCAGATCGCCCGGCTGTTCACAAAGTGGGTGCGCCCCAAGGACAGCGCCGGCGGTGTGCTCGGCGGCGGCGCCGAGGCCAACACCTACTACAGCGGCTGGGGATCCAGGGTAGTGGTCAAGATCCCGCCCGCCCACCAGGTGGCCAAGGTGGGCTGACCCCCGCCGGCAGCCCACCCGCCTTCCCCACCCCCGGGAAATCGGACCGCGGGTCCCGAATCAACCGCTCTGTTCTCCCATGCGGAGAGCGGCTCCGGCACCCACGGCCGCCCGGAGACGATCATCAGCCGCTCTGGAGCGCGGTCTGGGGCAGCGGGACGCCGGGGTCGGCGAGCCTGTCGCGGTCGACGGGGAGGCCAGAGCGGATCAGGTCCTGGATCTGGTCTGTGACGTCCCACGTGTTGACGTTCATGCCGGCCGCCACCCTGCCGTCCTTGATCCAGAACGCGATGAACCGGCGGGAGCCGAGATCGCCCCGGACGACGACGTCGTCGTTGTGGCCGGGCGGGGTGTAGCCGCTGTACTCCATGCCGAGGTCGTACTGGTCGGTGTAGAAGTAGGGCAGCCGGTCGTAGACGGCCTCCTGTCCGAGCATGCCGCGGGCCGCGACGGCGGGCTGGTTGAGGGCGTTGGCCCAGTGCTCGACACGGATGTGGGTGCCCAGCAGCGGGTGGTAGGCGCTGGCGACGTCACCGGCGGCGAAGACGTCGGGGTCCGAGGTGCGCAGGCCGGCGTCGACCAGTACGCCGTTGTCGACCTTCAGCCCGGCCGCCGCCGCGAGATCGGTGTTGGGGATCGCGCCGATGCCGACGATGACGGCGTCCACGTCGAGGTGGGCGCCGTCTGCCAGCCGTACTCCGCTCACCTTCCCGTGCTCGCCGACGATCTCGGCGGCCCGCGTTCCCAGCCGCAGGTCCACGCCGTGACCGCGGTGCAGGTCGGCGAAGACGGACGCGATCCGGGAGCCGAGCACCGCGAGCAGCGGTTGCCGCTCGACCTCCAGGACGGTCACCGACACCCCGGCGGCCCGGGCCGCGGCGGCGACCTCCAGGCCGATCCAGCCGGCGCCGATGATCGCGACCCGGGAGGCCGCGGCCAGGGTGTCGCGGATGCGCTCGCTCTCCCGCACGGTGCGCAGGTACAGCACGCCGTCCAGATCCGCGCCCGGGACGGGCAGGCGGCGGGGTGTGGCGCCGGTGGCCAGCAGCAGCCTGTCGTAGCCGACCTGTTCGCCGTCGGACAGGGTGACCCGGCGGCCACCGCGGTCGATGCCGGTCACCGCGGTGCCCGGGCGAAACTCGATGGCGTGGTCGCGGTACCAGGCGCCGTCATGGACGAAGATCTTCTCTCGCGCCGACTTTCCCTGCAGATAGCCCTTGGAGAGCGCCGGCCGCTCGTACGGCAGATCGGGCTCGTCACCGATCAACAGGATCCGGCCGTCGGCGCCCTGCTCACGCAGGGTCTCGGCGGCTTTGGCCGCGGCGAGGCCGCCGCCCGCGATCACGAATGTGGTGGGTCCGGACATGACGTCATGCTCCTGTCGGGTTCGTGGTGGGCGGGGGCGGTACGGCCGCGCCGAGTTCGACGCAGCAGGCGCCCGGCCGGGGGACCAGGGCGGCGTTGAGGGTCGTGGCACCGAGGCCGTCGAGGAATCCGGCGAGAAAGGCATGGTTGATCGCGCAGACCAGGCCGGGATCCTTGGCCGCCAGCGGGTGGAACGGGCAGTTGCGCAGTCGCACCAGGGTCGGGGTGACACGCGCGGGTTCGAAGCCGTGGCGTTCCAGCGTCCGACCGGCGAGGGTGAGGGCGCGCTCGGCGCCCAGCCGCCCCGGCTTCGTCTCGTCGCGCTCGGCCTCGCCGAGTTCACGGCCCCGGTCTCGGGCCACGCGTAGCGCGGCCTCCCGCCCGCTCTCCTCAGGCCGCCGGCCGCGGACGGAGTCGAGCAGGATGTCGGCGAGCAGGCCGTGCTCACGCCGGGGGATGCTGATCTGAAGGTCGAGATCGGTGGGCTCGTACACCTTGGGCATACGGCCCACCCGGTGCGGTCCGCCCGGCCGGGCGTACCCTGCTGACAGCAGCCCCACGGCGACCAGCTTGTCCAGATGGAAGGCCGCGAGCTTCCGGGAGATCCCGACGCTCTCGGCGGCCTCGTCCCGGGTCACCGGACGGTCCGACCGCCGGACGAAGTCGTACATGCGCAGCCGCAGATCGTCGCTGAGCACGGCGACGGCCGCACGGATGGGCTCCTCCATGGTCACCCCGCCAGGATAACACCTACCCTCATTGGCTAAATAGAAGAGCTCGCCCATTTTTCATGGATCATTGACGTGTCATGCGAATATGACTAACACTTGTTGGTGAAATAGGAGGTAGGGCATGTCCAGTCCGGTCACCCCACACCGAAAGGCCGTCGACGTGAGCCAGCACCACGCCCACCCTTCGGCCCGCACCGCTGTGCGAGTGGTCCACCCCGGCAACGGGGTGAACCTGGTCGCGGCCGAACACGCCGCCGAGCTGTTCCTGCACGCCCTCGGTATTTCCACCGACACCGAGAGCCTGCGCGAAACGCCCCGCCGGATGGCCCGCGCCTACGCCGAGCTGTTCAGCCCGCGCCCCTTCGAGCTGACCACCTTCCCCAACGACGAGGAGTACGACGAGCTCGTCCTGGTCCGCGCCATCCCCGTCCGGTCGGTATGCGAGCACCACCTGCTGCCCTTCGTGGGCATCGCCCACGTCGGCTACCTGCCCGGCCGGCGCATCGTGGGCCTGTCGAAACTCGCCCGGATCGTGGAGTACTTCGCCTGCCGGCCCCAGGTGCAGGAACGTCTCACCAAACAGATCGCCGACTGGCTGGAGGACCAGCTGGATCCCAAAGGCGTCGGTGTCGTCATCGAAGCCGACCACACCTGCATGACCCTGCGCGGCGTCCAGGCCCCCGGGTCCTGCACCGTCACCTCCACCCTGCTGGGCACGCTCCGCGACGACGCGCGTTCCCGCAGCGAGTTCTTCGCCCTCACCCGCCGTTCCACCCCGTGAAGGAAAGGTCACATGGAAATCTGGATCAACCCCGACTGCTCCAAATGCCGTTCCGCGCTCTCCGTCCTGGACGCCGAGAACGCCGCCTACACCGTCCGCCGTTACCTGGACGACCCGCCCGGCGAGCGGGAGATCCGCGACGTGCTGACCAGGCTGGGCCTCGAACCCTGGGACATCACCCGGACCGGCGAGACCTCGGCCGCCGAGCTGGGCCTGGCCGGCTGGCCCCGCGACCCCGCGAGCCGTGACCGCTGGATCCAGGCCCTGGCCGCCCATCCGATCCTCATCCAGCGCCCCATCATCACCGCCGAAGACGGACCGGCCGTCGTCGCCCGGACCGAGGAGGCCGTCCGCTCGCTACTGCCACGCCGGTGAGAGGCGTCCCCTTCCGATCGAAAAACGCCCTGGAATTCGCCGATCGCTACAGGGCGTTCTCCCTTCCGGGCCGGTCACACCGGCGTCGACCGCACCGGGCCCGCGCTCCGCTCAGCCGCTGCCGACGGTACGCCGAATACGGAACGTGAGGATCGCACCCCACGGCTGGAGGGTTAGAGGGTCTCCCGGCTCACGTCGGGCCGGCCCACAAGCTGTTCGTCGAGTTGAGCGAGGACCGCTTGGATCCGCTTCTCGACGATACCGAAGTACGCACTCATGCGGGCGAGGTTCTCCTCGGCGGCGCGGTCACCCTCACCGAGCGCTACCAGCGCCCCTTCGGCGAGGGCACGATAGCGCCGCACCGTCCGCAGCCCCTCGCTCTCCATGATGTGCCAGATGTCAGGCGGAACCTTCATGTACGTCTGCCGGCGGCCGGGTATGGACACCTTCTGCACCAAGCCCTGCGCGATGAGCAGGCGGGTCGCGGTCGAGATCGCCGCTCCACTCGCCTGGAGGGCGTCGCGCAGGTCGGCCTGACTCTGTGGTTCGGGTGCGAGCAGGAGCCATCCGAGGGTACGGCCGGCGATCCGCGGCATCCAGCCCGTGCTTTCGACGAGCAGTCCGAGTTCTTCGACGAAGTCGCGAGCGGCGGCGTCGTCACGTTCCGTGGCCATCTGGTCCTCCTTCCCTCCTTCCGGTCGCCAAGTTCTCAAATGCTACCGTCTTTCCGAGATTTCGGTATTGACCGAAATCTCAGTGATAACAATACTGATGCGCAACCAAGGAGGACCCATGGACGAATCCGGCGGCCGCGTACCTGAGCGACCCGTCGCGCACCCCGAGGGCGACCACGTGTCACGCTACGAGTGGCTGGAGGGTCAGAACACGCCCGCCGTGGTCGCCTGGGCGCGTGAGCAGGACGAGCACTGCAGGAAACGTCTCGATTCCATGCCCGAGTCGGCCGCGCTCAAGGCCCGGCTCCAACAGCTCCTCACGGTTCCCGCCCGCTGGATACCGCAGGTCCGCCAAGGGGTCATGGTCGACTCCCGCCAGGAGGCCGGGGACGAGCGCCCGTCATTGTGGATCACCGACGCCCGCGGGGAGCGCCGCATCGTCGCCTCCACCTCGCTTGGTGATCCGACCGAGGCCATCGCGGCGTACTCCCTCTCACCCGACGGCACCGTCCTCGCCTGGGGGACGGCCAGAGGCGGCGCCGACTGGCTGACGGTTCGCTTCCGGGACACCCGAACGGGCGTGGACCTGCCGGATGTCCTGACCGGCATCAAGTGGCCACGTTTCGGCTGGCTCGGCGGCGACGCCCTCGCCTACCCCGCCTTCGCCGATCCCGGCGCCGACGAGGACCTCCTCTCGCTCAACCTCGCCCCGCGAATCAAGCTCCACCGCTTCGGCACCGCGCAGACGGACGACGAGGTGATCCACGAGTCGGCCGGCCCGGACTGGGCCCTGCCCCATGTCTCCCGGGACGGGCGCTGGCTCGTCGTCCAGGAGCAGATCGGGGTCGTGCCGGCCCGTCTTCTCATCCGTCCGGCCGGGTCGGACGAACCGTGGCAGACGGTCGTCGACGGCCTTGGACCGATCCACTTCCTCGGGATGGTCGGCGACGAGCTGATCTGCCACGACCTCCGCGAGGCCGTGAACGGCCGCGTCGTGGCGATCGACCGGCGCGACGGGAGCGAGCGCGTGATCGTGGACGAGTCCACGAGGTCGATCGACCTGGGCTCCGCCGAGCTGGGTCCGGACTGGGTGGTAACCGTCCGGCACACCGAGCGGGGCAGCCAGGTCACGGTCACCCCGCTCGGCGGGGGCCCCGGCCGCGAGGTGCCCATCCCGGAGCAGGCCACCGTCCGAGACCTGTCGGTCGCCGAGGACGAGCAGGCGGTCTACCTTCACGTCGAGCGCTGCGACTCCGAGCCGGGCACCGGCATCCTGCGTCACAACGTGGCCACGGGGGAGTCAATCGTCCTCCACCACAGTGCCCTGCCCTCGCGCGGCGACGTCGTCGTCGAGACGGTCCACGTCACGAGTGCCGACGGCACACAGGTCCCGATGCGGATCATCCGCCCGGCCGGCCCACGCCCGGAGGGGACCGCGAAGGTCTTCCTCTCGGTGTACGGCGGATACTCGGTCCCCTTCCTCACGACCGGCTACGCCGGCTGGCACCGGGCCTGGCTCGACGCCGGCGGTGTCCTCGCCTACGCGGGTATCCGCGGCGGTGGCGAGTACGGCGAGGAGTGGCACGTCGCGGCCCAGAAGACCAGCAAGCAGAAGGGGATCGACGACCTCATCGCATGTGCCGAGTGGTTCGAGCGGCAGGGCTGGTCGGAGCCTCGGCAGGTCGCCCTCAACGGAATGTCCAACGGCGGCCTCATGGTCGGCACGGTCCTGACCCAGCGGCCGGACCTGCTCGGCGCCGCGATCCCCGAGGTCGGCGTCTTCGACCTGCTCCGCTTCCACCTGTTCACCGTCGGTCACGCGTGGGTGTGCGAGTTCGGCGACGTGAACGTCCCTCAGGAGCGGTCGGCGTTGGAGGCGCACTCGCCGCTGCACCGTATCGTCGAGGACACGGCGTACCCCCCCACTCTCGTACTGACCGCGGATCGGGATGATCGCGTCCCGCCCGGCCCGCACTCGTACAAGTTCACCGCCGCCCTGCAGGACGCCCAGTCCGGGAGCGGCGAGGTACTCATGCGCGTCGCGCACAACGCCGGACACGCAGCCGGCCGCACCCTGGCCGAACGGATCGACGAGCGGACGGCCGTCCTGGCCTTCGCCGCCGCCGCACTGGCGCTACCGATGCCGGCCGACCTCAGCCTCTGGAACAACGACAAGGAACCAGCATGACTCGTACGGCCATGCCCCGGCTAGGTCTCACCGTCGGTGCGACCCTGGCAGCGCTTCTCCTCGCGTCCTGCGGGGACGGCGGATCCACCGCCCCCAAGAGCAGCGGTGGCGCGACCACGGGTGCCTCGGGGGGCACCTTCTCGATCGCGGGAACCGACCCGACACACCTGACCCCCGGCAACACGTGGTCCTTCTATACCGGGTCCATGTTGTTCACCGGCCCTCTGAAGATCGACGCCAAGTCGGGGGAGATCCGCCCCGGCGCCGCCGAGTCGGTCACGTCCTCGGACCAGAAGGTGTGGACGATTAAGCTGAAGCCGGGGCAGAAGTTCTCCAACGGAGACCCGATCACGGCGCAGAACTTCGCGGACGCGTGGAACGCGACCGCGTTCGGCCCCAACGCCTGGGTGCAGAACTCGAACTTCGCCCTCTTCAAGGGCTACGACGCGCTCAACCCGGCGTCGGGCAAGCCGAAGACCAAGGAGCTCTCCGGCGTCAAGGTCGTTGACGAGAACACGCTTGAGGTGACGCTGACCAAGCCGTACGGCCTGTTCCCCTACGTCATCGCGAGCTACAACTTCGCGCCGCTGCCCAAGGCCGCCTTCGACGACCCGAAGGGCTTCGACGCCGCCCCCGTCGGCAACGGTCCCTACAAGGTGCAGGGCAAGTACGAGGCGAACAAGCCTCTGACCGTGGTGCGCAACGAGAACTACGGAGGTCCGGCGGGCAAGGCGGACTCGATCGTCTTCAAGCCGTACACGTCCTACGCCACGGCCTACAACGACCTGCTCGCCGGCAACACCGACATCGTCTACCCGGTGCCGCCCGACCGGCTCTCCGACGCCCAGACCCGGCTCAAGGACCGCCTCGCGGTCGCGACGATCCCGAACCTCAACTACTTCGCGTTCCCCTCGTGGGACAAGCGGTTCAAGGACGTCCGGGTCCGCGAGGCGATCTCCATGGCGATCGACAGGGACGCGCTGACCAAGTCGATCCTCAAGGGCTCGGGCGACCCGGCCCGCAGCATCGCCCCCTCCTCGGCCGTCGGCGCGACCGCGGACACCTGCACCGCGTGTGTCCACGACCCGGCCAAGGCCAAGGAGCTCCTCACGCAGGCCGGCGGCTGGAGCGGCCCGCTCAAGCTTTACGCGAGCCAGTACGGGACGAACGACCAGACCCTCCAGGCCGTCGCCAACCAGCTGCGGGCGAACCTCGGGATCACCGACATCTCCTTCGAGACCCTGCCCTACGCCCAGCTGACCGAGACGGTCAAGGGCAAGAAGGCCGAGGGGCCGTTCCTCTACTACTGGGGCGCCTACTTCCCGCACATCGGTAACTTCATCTCCCCGCTCGTGACGAAGGCCGGGATCGCCAACGAGACGGAGTACTCCAACCCCGTCGTCGAGGACCTCGTCTCGAAGGCGGACGCGTCCTCCCTTGAGAACGGCCTCCCGATCTACGCCGAGGCGGAGAGGGAGATGTGGAAGGACACTCCGATCGCTCCGCTCTACTTCGGTCGTTACACCGCTGTCTGGACGAAGAAGGTGCAGGACGTTCAGGTCGGCGTCAACGGCCTCGGCGACCTCACCCAGGTCACCGTCGCCTCGAACTGACGATCTGATCCCACTACCGGAGACGGTGGGGCGACAGGCGCCCGGCGCGGCCCCACCGCAGGGAATCACATGACCCGATACATCCTGCTCAGAGTGCTGCTCGCGCTCTCGGTCGCGCTCGGCGCGACGTTCCTCATCTTTCTCGTCGTCTTCGCCCTGCCCGGCGACCCGATCCAGGCGCTGACCGGTGGCCAGCACGTCATGTCGGCGTCGGTGGAAGCGGCGCTGCGAGAGCGCTACCACCTCAACGACAGCCTGCCGGTGCAGTACCTCAAGTACATGGGCGGGCTGCTCCAGGGTGATCTCGGGGAGGACTTCACCGGCCGCCCGGTGTCGGCGATCATCGCGGAGAGCTGGCCGACCACGGCCAAGCTCGGGCTGACGGCCTTCGCCCTGGAGATCGTCGTCGGCATCCCGCTCGGGCTCTGGGCGGGTCTGCGCAAGGGCCGGCCGGTCGACTACACCGTTCTCGGCGGGACGATCCTCGCCTTCGCGGTCCCGATCTTCGTCATCGGCTACACGGCCCAGATCCTGTTCGGGATCAACCTCGGCTGGTTCCCCGTCGCCGGGACCGAGGAGGGCTGGCCGACCTCGTACATACTCCCCGCGCTCGTCCTCGGGATCCTCGGTCTCGCCACGACGGCCCGGCTCATGCGGACGAGCCTCGTCGAGACGCTGTCGGCCGACTTCATCCGGACGGCGATCGCCAAGGGGCTGCCGCGGCGGCGGATCATCGTCAACCACGCGATGCGCAACTCTCTCATCCCCGTCGTCACCTACCTCGCGATCGACCTCGGGGGCCTGCTCGGCGGGGCCGTCATCATCGAGGGGATCTTCAACATCCCCGGCCTCGGCTTCCAGATCTTCGAGGGCATCAAGCAGCAGAACGGGCCTGTCGTCGTCGGGATCTCGACTCTGCTGGTCCTGATCTTCCTCGCCGCCAACCTCGTCGTGGACGTCATCTACGGCGTGCTCGACCCAAGGATCCGCTATGAGTGACCCGACCACGACGATGGCCTCCGAACGTACCCCGGAGCCGGGTCCCCCCGCGGGTGCGGGGTCCGGCCGGCCGTCCCGCGGGTCGGTGTCCCCGACCCGGCAGATGCTCCTGGACCTGGTGACCCGGCCGCGGTTCGCCGTGCCCGGGACCCTCGTCCTGCTCCTCGCCGTCATCGCGGCGTTCCCGGGTCCGATCGCGGGGTTCTTCGGTCACGGCGACCCGCTCGCCTGCGACCTCAACCGGAGCGGCCTGCCGGCCGGGGAGGGGCACCCCTTCGGGTTCGACATCCAAGGGTGCGACCTCTACGCCCAGGTCATCTACGGAGCACGGCCCTCGATCACGATCGCGATCGTCGTCACGGTGACGTCGACGCTCGTCGCGATGGCGCTCGGTCTCGTCGCCGGCTACTACGGCGGCATCATCGACACCATTCTCGGGCGCGGCATCGACGTCTTCTACGGCTTCCCCTTCATGCTCGCGGCGATCGTCATCCTCACGGCGCTCGGTTCGCACGGCATCTGGGCGGTGTCGGGAACGATGGCCGCCTTCTGCTGGCCGACGATGACCAGGGTCATGCGCGCGAGCGTCCTGGCGACGAGGAAACTCGACTACGTCAAGGCCGCGCGGGCGCTCGGCGCGTCGGACCTGCGGATCATGGTGCGGCACATCCTGCCGAACGCCTTCGCCCCGGTCCTCGTCCTCGCGAGCCTCACGGTCGGCGGGATCATCGCGGGTGAGGCGAGCCTGACGTACCTCGGGGTGGGCCTTCGGGCACCCACGATCTCGTGGGGTGTCCAGCTCAACACCGCGCAGAGCTACTTCAACAGCAACCCGAGCCTGCTGATCTACCCGTCCTTGTTCCTGTGCGTCACGGTCCTCAGCTTCGTCCTCGTCGGCGACGCCGTCCGCGACATCCTCGACCCGAAGAGCCGGTGACGTGATGACGATGCCAGCGTCCGAGACCCCGCTCCTTGAGATCCGAGGGCTCTCGGTCGAGTTCCGGGCTCGCCGCGGCGAGCCCGTCCAGGCCGTGCAGGACCTGTCCCTGACCGCCCGAGCGGGAGAGTGCGTCGTCGTCCTCGGCGAGTCGGGCTCGGGCAAGAGCGTCACGGCCAAGGCGGTCATGGGCCTGCTCGAAGGGACCGCGCGGACGACGGCCGGGTCGATCCGGCTCGGCGGCGTCGACCTGCTCGCCGACCCGGCCGCGATGCGCGCGGCCCGCGGCCGCGACGTGGCGATGGTCTTCCAGGACTCGCTGAGCGCCCTCAACCCGGTCCAGCGGGTTGGTGATCAGATCGCCGAGATGTTCCGCGTCCACCAGGGGCTCTCCAAGACGGAGGCACGCGCGCGGGCGATCGAGTTGATGCGCCGGGTCGCCATCCCGGATCCGGAGCGCCGAGCCCGCAGCTACCCACACCAGATCTCGGGCGGGATGCGCCAGCGGATCGTCATCGCGATGGCGATCACGCTGGAGCCGAGGCTGCTCATCGCGGACGAGCCGACGACCGCGCTCGACGTGACGGTCCAGAAGGGGATTCTCGACCTGTTCAGGGTGCTCACCGACGCGGGCGCGGGGCTCGTCTTCATCACCCACGACATCGGCGTCGCCGCGGAGATCGCCGACCACATCGTCGTCATGTACGCCGGCTCCGTCATGGAGACCGGGCCGGCCCGCGAGGTGCTGGCCGCCCCTCACCACCCGTACACCCGGGCGCTGCTCGCTTCGGTGCCGCGGATCGAGCAGCCCGGTGCCCGCAGGCCGATCCCGGGCGGCCTGCCCGATCCGGCGGACCGCCCCGCGGGATGTCTCTTCGCCCCGCGCTGTCCGCTGGCGGCAGCCGACTGCACGGCCACCCGGCCGGCGCTTGAGTCCCTGGAGCCGGGCCGCGCGGCGGCCTGCCTGCGCATCACGGAGGTGCAGCATGTCCTCGCCCAGTGACGTCCTCGTCCGAGGCACCGGCCTCGTCAAGCACTACCCGATCCGGGAGTCGGGGCTTCTCGGCGCGAAGGGCGCGATCAAGGCGGTCGACGGTGTCGACCTGCACCTCGTCCGCGGGGAGTGCCTCGCGCTCGTCGGCGAGTCCGGATGCGGCAAGAGCACGCTCGCATCCCTGCTCACCCATCTTGAGCCGACGACGGAAGGTTCGATCGAGGTGAACGGCCTCGGCTGGGGACGGAACCGTCGCACCGATCGGCAGATCCGCCGGCAGATCCAGATCGTCCTTCAGGACCCGTACTCGGCACTCAACCCGAGGATGACCGTCGAGCAGCTCCTCACCGAACCGCTCCGGATCCATTCAGACCTTGTTCCGGCGCGCGACCATTCCAGGCGGGTGACCGAACTGCTGGAGATGGTCGGTCTGAACGACTCACACCGCCACCGCTACCCGCACGAGTTCTCCGGCGGCCAGCGCCAGCGTATCTGCATCGCGAGAGCGCTCGCGGTCACCCCGCGGGTCCTCGTCTGCGACGAGCCGCTGTCGGCCCTCGACGTGTCGGTCCAGGGCCAGATCCTTGAGCTCTTCCGCGACCTGCGTGAGCGGCTCGGCCTGTCCTACGTCTTCATCTCGCACGACCTCGCCGTCGTACGCAGCATCGCCGATCGCGTCGCCGTCATGTACCTGGGCCGGATCGTCGAGCAGGGTCCGACCGAGGAGATCTACGAGCGACCGCAGCACCCGTACACCCGGGCCCTGCTCTCCTCGGCTCCGGTCACCGACCCGGCCGTCCGCGAGGCGCGCGAGCGGATCGTCCTGACCGGGGAGGTTCCAAGTCCCGCGAACCCGCCAAGCGGCTGCGCCTTCCGTACCCGCTGCTGGCTCGCGATGGACGAGTGCGCGACCACGATCCCGGCCCTCGATCCCGTTTCCCCCGGCCACGAAGCCGCGTGTCTACGGCTCGGTGACACCTCACAACCCACCCGGGAGGATCCGCGTTGAGCCTCTGCCGACCTGATGACGCGGGTCGGTGGCGTTCGCCGATGTGGGCATGAGGCAATCGTTGTCGGACTCGGTCACTACTTGACCGAACAGCGACATTCCCCCTTACCGCGAGAAGCCGGGCAGGCCGCCGAAGCAGCGTGATCCGCTCGTCGGCCGACCGGCGCGGACGGTCGACAGGGGGCCGGCCCGCGGGCACCCGCCGGGAACGGATCCAAACCCGCTGCCAGGCCGGCAGGTCGTGCCCGTCCGGTCACCCCGCGAAGTGGCCTATCCCCCGCGCCGCCCAGGGTCCTCCGCGTCGCGTCCGGCGTTTCCCGCAGCCGTGGCACCGGACTCCGCCGCCCCCTTACGATCATCGGGAATGTGTGGCGTGGGTCCTTCGGGATCTATGCCGGTCGGCGCGTCCGCACCCGCGGAGCCCTCCCGGTCGTCCGCCACCTGAGCCGGAGGCTCACCGGACGTGCTCTCCGGGTCCGTCTCGGTCATAGGAAACCTCCGAGGAGACCCCCGCCTTCAGGTGGGGGAGGAATCGGATCCCTGCGGAGCAGGGCAGGGGCAGGCGATTCGCCGCACGGCG
>NZ_JBEXUG010000042.1:0-44237 GCF_040614315.1 Streptosporangium sp. NPDC006007
CCGTTTAAAACCATGCTCCTGAGGCACCCCACACCAACTCATAATGCTCCCCCTAATCGCCGACCGGCCCCCGGATGTCCGGGGGCCGTCCGCCGTTTCCGGAGACCGGGAGGCGCCGGGAGGTCAGGCGTCCGTCTTCGGCTTGGCGTCGACGCCCGCCTCCTTGCGCTGCTCCCCGGTGATCGGGGTGGGCGCGGCGGTCAGCGGGTCGAAGCCGGAGGCCGTCTTGGGGAAGGCGATGACGTCGCGGATGGAGTCGCCACCCGCCAGGAGCATGCAGATCCGGTCCCAGCCGTAGGCGATGCCCCCGTGTGGCGGCGGGCCGTACTTGAACGCCTCCAGCAGGAAGCCGAACTTGCTCTCCGCCTCCTCCTTGGAGATGCCGAGCACGTCGAAGACGCGCTGCTGCGTCTCGGCCCGGTGGATGCGGATCGAGCCGCCGCCGATCTCCATGCCGTTGCAGACCATGTCGTAGGCGTAGGCGAGGGCCTCGCCGGGGTGGTCCTGGAAGTTGTCGGCCCACTCGGGCTTGGGACCGGTGAACGGGTGGTGGACCGCGGTCCAGCCGCCCTCGCCGTCCTCCTCGAACATGGGGGCGTCCACGATCCACAGGAAGCTCCACGCCGACTCGTCGATCAGGCCGCAGCGGCGGCCGATCTCCAGCCGGGCCGCGCCGAGCAGGTCGCGGGACGAGGAGGCCGCACCGGCGGCGAAGAAGATCGCGTCGCCGGGCGCGGCGCCCACCTTGGCCGCCAGCCCCGCGCTCTCGGTCTCCGACAGGTTCTTGGCGACCGGGCCGCCGAGCGCGCCGTCCTCACCGACGAGCACGTAGGCCAGCCCCCTGGCGCCGCGCGACTTGGCCCAGTCCTGCCAGCCGTCCAGCTCCTTGCGGCTCTGGGACGCCCCGCCCGGCATGACCACCGCACCCACGTAGGGCGCCTGGAACACCCGGAAGGCGGTGTCGGCGAAGAACCCGGTCATCTCGACCAGCTCCTGGCCGAAGCGCAGGTCGGGCTTGTCGGAGCCGTAGCGGGCCATGGCCTCCCAGTAGGTCATCCGGGGCAGCGGCACGGGCAGCTCGTAGCCGATCGTCTCCTTCCAGATGCGGCCGATCAGGGCCTCACCCAGCGCGATGACGTCGTCCTGGTCCACGAAGGACATCTCAATGTCGATCTGGGTGAACTCCGGCTGCCGGTCGGCGCGCAGATCCTCGTCGCGGAAGCAGCGGGCGAGCTGGTAGTAGCGCTCCAGACCGGCGACCATGAGGAGCTGCTTGAACAGCTGCGGCGACTGCGGCAGGGCGTACCAGCTGCCGGGCTGGAGCCGGACCGGCACCAGGAAGTCGCGGGCGCCCTCGGGTGTGGAACGGGTCAGCGTCGGAGTCTCGACGTAGTTGAACCCGTGCTGGTTCATCACCTCGTGGGCGAGGTAGGTGGCCTTGGAGCGGATCCGCATGGCCTGCGCGACCTGCCGGCGGCGGATGTCGAGGTAGCGGTACTTGAGGCGGGCCTCCTCCGAGACGCCCGCGGCGCCCTCGACCGGGAACGGCGGCGGCGCGGACTCGCTGAGCACCTCGACCTCGGAGGCGACGACCTCGATCGCGCCGGTCGGCAGCTCGGGGTTCTCGTTGCCCTCGGGGCGCACTCGCACCTGTCCGACGACCTTGACGCAGTACTCCGCGCGCAGACCGTGCGCGTCGTCCTCCTCGCGGAAGACCACCTGGGAGGAGCCGGAGGCGTCGCGCAGGTCGATGAAGACCACGCCGCCGTGATCGCGGCGGCGTGCCACCCAGCCGGCCAGCGTCACCAGCTGCCCGGCGTGCTCGGCGCGCAGTGATCCCGCTTCGTGCGTGCGGATCATTTGTTCAGTCTCTCCTCCAGGATCGTGACGATCTCAGCGAGCGGTACGGCGGCCTGGTCACCGCTGACCAGGTCCTTGACCTGGGCGGATCCCTCGGCGATATCTCGATCTCCGAGGATCACGGCGTAGCTCGCCCCCGACCGGTCGGCGCCCTTCATCGCGGCCTTGACGCCCTTGGCGCCGAACGACATGTCGGCGTCGAGGCCGGCCCGGCGCAGCTCGGTGATGAGCCGGAACATCCGGCGGCCCGCCTCGGCGCCCAGCGGCACACCGTACACCTGGACGCGGGACTCGGGGGCCTGGCCGTCGAGCAGCCCCTCGGCCTCCATCGCCAGAAGGGTGCGGTCGACGCCGAGCGCCCAGCCGACGCCGGGCAGCGCCGGCCCGCCGAGTGCCTCGCTGAGCCCGTCGTAGCGCCCGCCGCCGCCGACCGCCGACTGCGAGCCCAGCCCGTCGTGGACGAACTCGAACGTGGTGCGCGTGTAGTAGTCCAGACCGCGGACCAGCCTGGGGTCGTCGGCGTAGGCCACACCTGAGGCGGTCAGCAGCGAGCGGACCTCCTCGTGGTAGATCTTGCACGCCTCGCACAGGTGGTCGACGACCAGCGGGGCGCCGGTGAGCCGCGCCCGCACCTCGGGGCGCTTGTCGTCGAGCACGCGCAACGGATTGATCTCGATCCGGGCCCGGGTGGGCTCGTCGAGGTCGAGCCCGCGCAGGAAGTCCTGCAGCGCGGCGCGGTAGGCGGGGCGGCACTCCCGGTCGCCCAGCGTGTTGAGCAGCAACCGGACGCCGGTCAGCCCCAGCCCGGCGTAGCCGTCGGCCGCCAGCACGATCAGCTCGGCGTCCAGCGCGGGGTCCTCCGCCCCCAGGGCCTCGGCGCCGACCTGCCAGAAGTGGCGGTAGCGGCCCCTCTGGGCCCGCTCGTAGCGGAACTGGCTGCCCGAGTACCACAGCTTCACCGGAAGCCTGCCGTTGTGCAGGCCGTGCTGGAGGACGGCCCGCACGACCGGCGCGGTGCCCTCGGGGCGGAGCGTGATCGAGCGCCCGCCCTTGTCCTCGAAGGTGTACATCTCCTTGGAGACGATGTCGGTCGACTCCCCGACACCCCGCACGAACAGCGCGGTGTCCTCGAAGACCGGTGTCTCGATGTAGCCGTATCCCGCGCGGCGGACCGGGGCGGTCAGCGCCTCGCGGACCGCGAGCGCCCGCTCCGAGCGGGGCGGGAGCCAGTCAAAGGTGCCCTTGGGCGCCTGCAGAGTCATCTTCTAAAGTCCCCTGGTGGGACCGGCGTACGGCGCGGCCTCCGCGAGATACGGGTTGGTGGCGCGCTCGTGGCCGATCGTGGTCTGTGGTCCGTGTCCGGGCAGGACCACCGTGTCCTCCGGCAGCGGCAGGCACTTGGTGGCCAGGCTGCGCAGAATGGTCGGGTAGTCGCCGCCCGGAAGGTCTGTGCGGCCGATGGAGCCGGCGAACAGCAGGTCGCCCGAGAACATCACGTCGGGGATCTCCTCGGTGCGGGGCAACCTGAACGTCACCGACCCCCTGGTATGGCCGGGGGTGTGGTCGACCGTCAGCTCCATGCCCGCCAGGCGCAGCACCTCACCGTCGGCCATCTCCCGCACGTCGTCGGGCTCGGTGAAGGTCAGCCCGCCGAACAGCTGCTGCCTGGCCGCCAGGGGGAGCCCCTTGCCCGGATCGGAGAGCAGCTCACGGTCTTCGGGATGAACCCACGCGGGGATGTCACGCGCGCCGCAGACCGGGGCGACCGACCACATGTGATCGATGTGCCCGTGGGTGACCAGCACAGCGACCGGCTTCAGCCGATGCTCGCGCAGCACGTCGTCCAGGTCGCCGACGGCGTTCTGGCCCGGATCGACGACGACGCACTCCTCGCCCGCGGCGGGGGCGACGACGTAGCAGTTGGTCTGAAACGACCCTGCGGGGAACCCGGCGATGAGCATCTGCCTCAGCTGATCTCGTCAAGAATACGGATGGGAATGTAACCGAAGGGTACCGGTGCGGGTCGGCGGGCTGCGAACCATTACCCATTGGCCGATACGATTCGCCCACCTCAATAAGTGATACTCCGGCACTCGGGAGGGCGAAGCGGTGAGCGGCAAGGACCGCCAGAAGCAGCTGGCGCGCGAGCACCACGAGCGGCAGATCCAGCGGCGCATGGAACGTGAGGCCCGGGCCAAGCGTAACGCGATCATCGGTACCAGCGGGGCCGTGGTGGTGGTCGTGGGCGGTGTGATCGCCGTGACCGCGCTGCTCGGAGGCGGTGACCCCTCCTCGGCCACGGTCGAGAAGACCCCGGCGGCCTCGCCGTCGAGCCCGTCGGCGACCCAGGAGACCGCCAGGCCGACGGCGTTCGACCCCGCCGCCGGCACCTGCGGCTACGTCGCCGACACCGGCGGCGGCCCGGCCAAGGACGTCGGCCTGCCCCCGGCGAAGGTGGACATGTCACCCAAGACGATGACCCTGAAGACCAACCGGGGGGACATCGTCGTCGAGGTGTCGGCCAAGAAGACACCCTGCACGGTCAACTCCTTCGCCTTCCTGGCCAAGGAGAAGTTCTTCAACGGCTCCAAGTGCCACCGCCTCGGCTCCGACCGGTTCCCGGTGCTGCAGTGCGGCGATCCGCTGGCCAAGGCCGACGGCAAGAGCCAGACCGACGGCCAGGGCGGTCCCGGGTACCGTTTCGTCAACGAGAACCTCAAGGGGGCGAAGTACACCCGGGGCGTCGTGGCCATGGCCAACAGCGGCGCCGACACCAACGGCAGCCAGTTCTTCATCGTGTACGGCGACGCCCCGCTGACCCCGGACTACACCCCGTTCGGTACGGTCACCAAGGGAATGGAGATCATCGACAAGGTGAACAAGGGCGGTGTCATCACGCCGGGGCCCGACGGCACCGGGGCTCCGAAGGAAACCGTGGAAATCAAAGACGTGACAATGTCCAGCAAGAGCTGACGTAATACAACCAAGAGGCGGTTAGCCTCGAAAGGCTGATGAAAGTGCGGGAGGACACGGTGAGCACCGACCCGTGGGGCCGGGTAGACGACGACGGCACCGTCTACGTGCGTACGGCTGAGGGAGAACGGGCCGTCGGGTCCTGGCAGGCCGGCGAACCGGAGGAGGCCCTGGCCTACTTCCATCGCAAGTTCGACGAGCTGGCCGGGCAGGTCACGCTGCTGGAACAGCGGGTCCGCGGCACCGACCTGCCGCCCGCCCAGGCGGAGGCGACCATCGTCAAGCTCCGCGAGGCGATCACCGGCGCGCACGCCGTCGGTGACCTCGGCGCGCTGCTGGGGCGGCTGAACGCCGTCACGGAGCTGGTCGCCCAGCGCCGCGAGGAGGTCAAGGCCGCCAGGGACGTGGCCCGCGCGGAGGCCAGGGGCATCAAGGAGCGGATCGTCGCCGAGGCCGAGCGCATCGCCGACGACACCACCCACTGGAAGACCGGCGGCGAGCGGCTGCGCCAGCTCGTCGAGGAGTGGAAGACGGCCGAGCGCATCGACCGGGTCACCGAGGCCGCCCTCTGGAAGCGCCTCTCGGCCGCCCGCACGGCCTTCGCCAAGCGGCGCAAGGCCTACTTCGCCGGGCTGGACGAGCAGCGTGAGGGTGTGCGCTCCTCCAAGGAGCGCATCGTGGCCGAGGCGGAGGCGCTGGCCTCCTCCACCGACTGGGGCGCCACGGCGTCCGCCTACCGCGAGCTGATGCAGCAGTGGAAGTCGGCGGGCCGGGCCTCCCGGGAGGTCGAGGACGAGCTCTGGGGCCGCTTCAAGGGCGCCCAGGACCAGTTCTTCCAGGCCCGTTCGACGGTCTTCGCCGAGCGGGACGCCTCGCTCGCGGCCAACGCCGAGGTCAAGGAGCAGTTGCTGACCGAGGCCGAGAAGATCCTCCCGATCTCCGACGCCCGTTCCGCCAGGGCCGCGCTCCGCGGCGTCCTGGAGCGGTGGGAGGCGGCCGGCCCGGTCCCGCGTGAGCAGCGCGACCGCCTTGAGGGCGGGCTGCGCAAGATCGACGACGCGGTCCGCAAGGCCGAGGAGGCGGAGTGGAAGCGCTCCAACCCCGAGGCCCGCGCCCGCGCGCAGAACACGGTCGACCAGCTCCGCAGGTCCATCGAGCAGCTGGAGGCCCGCCTGACCAAGGCGCAGGCGGCCGGCAAGGACAAGGACGCCAAGGACGCCGAGGAGGCCCTGACCGCCCGCCGTTCCTGGCTGGAGGAGGCCGAGCGTACACTCGCCGAGTTCTCCTGACGGATCCCGAGGTTTCCGGGGGCGTGCCCGCCATGGGCACGCCCCCCGGAACCGTTACGGCACTCGGGCCGGCGGATCGGGGAGGACGGCGGCCGGGATCAGGAGCCGGCGCCGCTCACCCGGTAGACGTCGTAGACGCCCGGGATGTTGCGGACGGCCTTGAGGACGTGCCCCAGATGCTTGGGGTCGCCCATCTCGAAGGTGAACCTGCTGATCGCCACGCGGTCCCTGGAGGTGGTCACCGACGCGGACAGGATGTTCACGTGCTGGTCCGACAGGGTCCGGGTCACATCCGACAGCAGGCGCGGCCGGTCGAGCGCCTCGACCTGGAGCGCGACCAGGAACACCGAGTCGTCGCCCACCGACCAGGCCACCTCCACCAGGCGGTCGGGCTCCGACCTCAGCTGCTCCACGTTGGGGCAGTTGGTGCGGTGCACCGACACCCCGTGACCGCGGGTGACGAAGCCGATGATCTCGTCGCCGGGCACGGGGGTACAGCAGCGCGACAGCCGGACCCAGACGTCGGAGTCGCCCGCGACCACCACGCCCGCCCCGCCGCTGCCACGGGGACGGCCGCGCAGCTTCGTCGGGACCGAGGCCTCGGCGATGTCCTCCTCGGCGCCCTCCACCCCCCCGATGGAGTGGACCAGCTTCTGAACCACCGCCTGGGCGGCCACGTGGCCCTCTCCGACGGCCGCGTAGAGCGCGGAGACATCGGGGTAGCGCAGGTCCCTGGCGAGGGCCAGAAGGGACTCTCCGGACATCAGGCGCTGCAGGGGCAGGCCCTGCTTGCGCATGGCCCGGCCGATGGCCTCCTTGCCCGCCTCGATCGCGGTCTCGCGGCGCTCCTTGGAGAACCACTGCCGGATCTTGTTGCGGGCCCGGCCGGACTTGACGAACTTGAGCCAGTCGCGCGACGGCCCCGCGTCGGGCGACTTGGAGGTGAAGATCTCCACGGTGTCGCCGTTGCCCAGCCGCGACTCCAGCGGCACCAGGCGGCCGTTGACCCGGGCGCCGATGCAGCGGTGGCCGACCTCGGTGTGCACCGCGTAGGCGAAGTCGACCGACGTCGCCCCCTCGGGAAGGGCGATCACCTGGCCTCTGGGGGTGAAGACGTAGACCTCGGAGACCGACAGGTCGAACCTGAGCGACTCCAGGAACTCCCCCGGGTCCGCGGTCTCCTTCTGCCAGTCGAGGAGCTGGCGGAGCCAGGCCATGTCGCTGGCCGGCTTCAGCTTGGCCCCCGGCGGGCCGGAGGTGGTCATGTCCTCCTTGTACTTCCAGTGCGCGGCCACGCCGTACTCGGCCCTGTGGTGCATGCCGTGGGTGCGGATCTGGAGCTCCACCGGCTTGCCCTCGGGGCCGATGACCGTGGTGTGCAGCGACTGGTACATGTTGAACTTGGGCATCGCGATGTAGTCCTTGAACCGGCCCGGCACCGGGTTCCATCGCGCGTGGATCGTCCCGAGGGCGGCGTAGCAGTCGCGGACCGTGTCGACCAGCACCCGGATGCCGACCAGATCGTAGATGTCGTCGAAGGCGACGTCCCTGGCGATCATCTTCTGGTAGACCGAGTAGTAGTGCTTGGGACGGCCCTTGACCAGCGCACGGATCTTGGCCTCACGCAGGTCGCCGGAGACCTTCTCGATGACCTCCTGCAGGAACAGGTCCCTGCGCGGGGCCCGCTCCGACACCATCCGGGCGATCTCGTCGTACCGCTTGGGGTAGAGCATGGCGAACGCGAGGTCCTCCAGCTCCCACTTGATGGTGTTCATGCCCAGCCGGTGGGCGAGAGGCGCGAAGATCTCCAGCGTCTCACGGGACTTCTGCTGCCGCTTGTGCTCGGGCAGGTAGCGCATGGTGCGCATGTTGTGCAGCCGGTCGGCGAGCTTGATCACCAGCACCCGGATGTCGCGGGACATCGCCACGACCATCTTCCGCACGGTCTCGGCCTGCGCGGCGTCACCGAACTTGACCTTGTCGAGCTTGGTGACGCCGTCGACCAGCAGCGCGATGCTGTCACCGAAGTCCGAGCGCAGCTCGTCCAGCCCGTAGGCGGTGTCCTCGACCGTGTCGTGCAGCAGCGCGGCGCAGAGCGTCTCGTCGTCGGTGCCCAGCTCGGCGAGGATGGTCGCCACCGCCAGCGGGTGGGTGATGTACGGATCCCCGCTCTTGCGCTTCTGATCGCGATGATGGTAGGCGGCCACATCGTAGGCACGCTCGATGAGCCGCAGGTCTGCCTTCGGATGGGTCGCGCGGACCGTCCGGAACAGCGGCTCAAGCACCGGGTTCATGGCGCCACCCCATTGCCCCCCAAGGCGTGCGAGCCTGCGCCTTACCGCGGGCCTCTCTTCGGTGGCTCCGGACACGGCAGAACCGGCATCGCCTGCCGGGACGGCCGTCGCGGGACCGCCACCGTCGGCGGTCACGTCGGGAACGACCACATCACGGGGCACTCAGACTCCTCACATTCGAGTCCAGATCCCCCCAGTGTATCCAGACCGACTCCGATGCCCTCCCCGGCGGGGTGCCATCAGACGATCACGAGGGAATGCACCTCGACGCCGTCCAGCCGCTCCCGGCCGTTGAGGAAGGCCAGTTCCATGAGGACGGCGATGGCGACGACGTCGGCACCCGCCCTGCGGACCAGCTCCACCGCCGCGCACGCCGTGCCGCCGGTGGCGAGCACATCGTCGACGATCAGGACGCGTTCCCCTGGGACGAAGGCGTCTCGATGGACCTCGATGGTGGCGGAGCCGTACTCCAGATCGTAGGACTCCTCAAGGGTCTCCGAGGGCAGTTTGCCTTTCTTGCGCACCGGGACGAAGCCGGCGCCGGCCTTGTACGCCACGGGGGCCGCCAGGATGAACCCCCGGGCCTCGATCCCGACGATCTTGTCCACCCGGTGGAGGCCGGCGAGCTCGTCCACCACGGCGGCCATCACCGGCGGATCGGCGAGCAGGGGGGTGATGTCCTTGAACAGCACCCCCGGCCGGGGGTAGTCGGACACGTCGCGGATCCGGGTCAGGATCAGCCTGCTCAGGTCACTCATCGTCACTTCCTCAAGGAAAAGCCTCCGTCCCCCGAACCAGGGGACGGAGGCTCGATCTCCGCGGCCTACTTCTTCTTGCGCTTCTCGCCATCGGACGGGGAGCCGTTGGCGGCTCCCGCCGTCACCGGCTGCCGGACGCTCTTGGCCGTGCCCTTGGTCCCCTGGGAGGCGAGCCTGCGGGCGAGCGCCTGGTAGCGCGATTCGCGCTCCTTCAACGTGACCAGCAGCGGCGTCGCCACGCACAGCGAGGAGTACGTGCCGACGAGCATGCCGACGAAGAGCGCCAGCGACAGGTCCTTGAGCGTACCGGCCCCGAAAAGCGTGGTGCCGATGAACAGGATCGCGGCCACCGGCAGAATCGCCACCAGGGTGGTGTTCAGCGACCGGATCAGTGTGTGGTTCAGCGCGTTGTTCGCGGCCTGGGTGTAGGTCACCTTGGAGGTCGTGCCAAGCTTGGCGGTGACCTCCTTGATCATGTCGAACACCACGACCGCGTCGTACAGCGAGTAGCCGAGGATCGTCAGGAAGCCCAGCAGGGTCGCCGGGGTGACCTCGAAGCCGGACCACGCGTAGACGCCGGCGGTGATCACCAGGTCGTGGAGCAGCGCCACGACGGCGGCCAGCGCCATCTTCCACTCGAAGGCGAGCGTGAGGTACAGGATGATCGCCAGCATGAAGACGATCAGACCGGTGACCGCCTTGTCGGCCACCTGACCACCCCACGAGGCGCCGATGACCTGGAGGTTGACCTGGTTCTGCGGGAGGCCGAACTTCTGGGCCACCGTCTTCTGAACGCTTGTCACCTCCTCGGCCGGGAGGCTCTCGGTGGTGACCCACCAGCCGTTGTTCGTGGTCTGCACGATGACCTGGTGGGCGCCCGCGTCGCCGAAGGTGCTCCGCACCTCCTGGATGGAGGTGGTCGGCGCCTTGAAGGAGAACACCGACCCGCCCTTGAACTCCACTCCCAGGTTCAGCCCCTGGAAGACCAGACCGGCGATGGAGATCGCCAGCAGCACGGCGGAGAGGCCGTACCAGAGCTTCTTGCGTCCGACGAAGTCGACGTCGATCTCGCCGCGGTACAACCGGCGCGCGATGCCGGACATCAGGCCTCCTGCGGAACGGTCTTGGAGCCGACGGCGGCCGTGCTGCTCATCCGCTCGGCGTCGAGGCCGGAGAGCTTGTGCCCCTTGGCGAAGAACTTCCGCTTGGCCAGCAGCGCCACGAGCGGCTTGGTGAACATGAACACCACGACGATGTCGATGATCGTGGTCAGGCCCATCGCGAACGCGAACCCGGCCACGCCGCCGACCGCCAGGAAGTACAGGACGATCGCGGCGATGAACATGACCGCGTCCGCGATCAGGATCGTCCGGCGGGCACGGACCCAGGCGACCTCGACGGCCGTCCGCAGCGAGCGGCGGCCCTCCTTCATCTCGTCGCGGATGCGTTCGAAGTAGACGATGAACGAGTCCGCCGTGATGCCGATCGAGACGATCAGGCCGATGATGTGCGGCAGCGACAGGCGGAAGCCCGCGAACGCGCCGAGGAGCACCACCGCCTGGAAGGTCAGGGTCGACGCCACCACGAGGCTCAGCACCGAGACGACGCCCAGACCCCGGTAGTAGAGCATCGAGTAGATCAGGACCAGGCCCAGGCCGATCGCGCCGGCGATGAGGCCGCCGCGGAGCTGGTCGGCGCCCAGGGCGGAGGAGACCTCGTTGATCGAGCCCTTCTCGAACTTCAGCGGCAGGGCGCCGAACTTGAGCTGGCTGGCCAGCTCGTTGGCCGACGCGTCGGTGAAGTTGCCGGAGATCTGCGCCCGGCCGCCGGTGATGGGCTCCTGGATGACCGGCGCGGAGATCACCACGCCGTCCAGGACCATGGCGACCTGGTTGCGCGGCGGCTGCGAGTTGAAGGCGGTGGTGGTGACCTTCGACCACTGGTCGGGGCCCTGCCCCTTGAAGGAGAGCTGGACGAGCCACTCGCCGGTGGTCTGATCCACACCGGCGTTCGCGGTGGCGATCGAGCTGCCGATCACGGCCGCCTTGTCGAGAACGTACTTGGCGCTGCCGTCCTCGCTACAGCCGACGAACTGCTTGTTGGGGTCGTCCTGGGCGCCCTGCCCCTTGTCCTTGGAGCAGTCGAGGGTCTCGAACTGCTTGAGCACCGCCGGATCGATGCCGGTCGGGTCCACCCCCGCCAGGGGGTCGTCGGACTCCGCGGGCTGCGGCGGCTGCGCGGACGGAGTCGCGCTCTTACCGGGCTTGTCGGACTTGTCGGGCTTGCTGGAGGGGGTAGGGGCCGGGCTGGGGTTGATGAGCGCCGCGGACAGGGCGCGACCGGCGGGCGAGCCGCTCGGGGTGGGTGCCGCGGTGATGGTCGCGGCCGGCCGAGACGAACCGGTGTCCTCCTTGCCCTCGGCCTTGGGCGAGGAGGACGGGGCCGGCGTTTTTGCCCCCTTCCCGCCGGGGGCTGTAGGAGTCGGCGTCGGCGCCTGGGTGGGCATCTGCCCCGGGGGCTGAGGTGATCCGGCCGCGACCGCCATCACCTGACGGAATCGCAGTTCCGCAGTGGTGCCGACCAGCTTGACGACTTCCTCTTGGCCCACTCCGGGGACGGAGATGATGATGTTGTCGCCGGACTTGGCGACCTCGGCGTCGGAGATGCCGCTGCCGTTCACCCGATTACGGATGATGCCAACGGCCAGGTCGATACTCTCCTCGGTGGGAGGGGTACCGTTCGGGGTGACGGGTTGCAGCGTCACTGTCGTGCCGCCGGCGAGGTCAAGGCCATATTGGGGGGTGTACGCCTTGTTCAGGAGCATCACCCCGCCCATGGCGAGAATAATCGCCAGAAGCAGGAGGAGCATGCGTCCCGGTCTGCTCTGGCCACTGGTCGATCGGGCCACTGGTCGTCAGTTCTTTCGGCTGTAGGGATTGTTGGCGTGCCTACTCATGACTTCTTGGTCGTCGAGTCCTGGTCGTCACCATGCGGCTCCACGGTCCCGGCCACGTTGTCGTCCACGGTTCCGACGTTCTTGACATCATCGTCCTCCACGTCGTCGACCGGTGTCAGCACGCGGCCGATCGCGGCCTTGACCCAGCGGGTCTCAACACCGGGGGCGATCTCAAGGATCACATCGTCGGCGTCGATCGCCACCACCGTCGCGAAAAGCCCGGTGGTCGTCATGATGCTGGTCCCCGGGGCCAGGGAGTTCTGCATCCGGGCCTGCTCCTGCTGCCGCTTGCGCTGCGGCCGGATGAGCAGGAAGTAGAACACCACGACCATCAGAGCGATCATGATAAGGCTCGAATAGTTGCCGCCCATAGGGCCGCTCCTTCACTTAAGAATGACCGGCCTGGCGCCGGACGTCGTATACGGCCACGCCGCTCAGCACGTCAGCCTACACAGCCAGCCAAGCCACGGAGTTTAGGCGAGCTGTTAGGAGCGCGGCAACGAAGTCACGATCTGGCGCGCGGGGAAGTTCCCATTTCGATACCGTTGTCACCAATTCGTGATCAACGTGACGCGGCCTTCCTCCCAGAATTCAACGTCAGGGAGGGGCCGAATCATCCCCGAGATCACCGATCATCGAGGCGCCGAACGCCTCCGGGGGCGGGGTCAGGCCCAGGTGAAGCCAGGCGGCGGCGGTCGCGACGCGCCCGCGGGGCGTGCGGGCCAGCAGTCCCTGCCGCACCAGGAACGGCTCGGCGACCACCTCGACGGTCTCAGGCTCCTCGCCCACCGCGACCGCCAGGGTGGACAGACCCACCGGGCCGCCGCCGAACTTACGCAGCAGCGCCCCGAGCACGGCCCGGTCCAGCCGATCCAGCCCTTCGGCGTCGACCTCGTAGAGGTTCAGCGCCGCCGAGGCGACATCCCGGGTGATCACTCCGTCGGCCCGCACCTCCGCGAAGTCGCGCACCCGGCGCAGCAGCCGGTTGGCGATGCGGGGCGTGCCCCGGGAGCGCCCGGCGATCTCGCGGGCCGCGTCACCGGGAAGCCGCAGGCCGAGCAGCCGCGCCGAACGGTGCAGAACCTGCTCCAGCTCGGCGGGGTGGTAGAAGTCCATGTGCGCCACGAACCCGAACCGGTCGCGCAGCGGCGCGGGCAGCAACCCGGCCCGGGTGGTGGCCCCGACCAGGGTGAACGGCGCGACCTCCAGCGGGATCGCGGTCGCCCCCGGCCCCTTGCCCACCACGATGTCGACGCGGAAGTCCTCCATCGCGAGATAGAGCATCTCCTCCGCCGGGCGCGCCATCCGGTGAATCTCGTCGATGAAGAGGACCTCGCCCTCCGAGAGCGTCGACAAGATCGCCGCGAGGTCGCCTGCCCGCTCCAGCGCGGGGCCCGAGGTGATCCGGAGCGGCACGGAGAGCTCGGTGGCGATGATCATGGAGAGGGTCGTCTTCCCCAGCCCCGGTCCACCGCTCATCAGCACGTGGTCCGGCGGCCGGTTGCGCCGCAGCGCGCTGTGCAGGACCAGGGACAGTTGCTCGCGCACCCGCGCCTGACCGATGAACTCCTCCAGCCGCTTGGGCCGGAGCGCCGCCTCGACGAGCCGCTCGTCGCCCTCGGCCTCCGGCGACACCAGATCCCGCTCGGAAGTCACGCCGATCCACCCTCACTCGCTGGGACGCCCGGCCGGGCCGTCGTCCTGCCGGCCCCTCGCCACCCAGACCCGTGGCGCCCCGGGACGACCGGCGTCCGCGTCGCGGCGTCCGGGGTCACCGGGGTCACCGGACGCTCAGCACGCGGAGCGCGGCCTTGAGCAGCGCCGCCACCTGCGGGACCCGGCCCTGCGCGATCTCGGCGTCGGCCTGGGGGGCGACGGCGGCGACGGCCTCGTCGGCGTCCCTGGCCGGGTAACCCAGCCCCACCAGCCCGGAATGCACCTGGTCACGCCAGGGGGGCGTGACCCCGCCCCCGTCGAGGGCGGCGTTGACGGCCTCCTCGGGCGTGCCGAGCCTGTCCTTGAGATCGACGATGATCCGCTGGGCGCCCTTGGGCCCGACCCCCGGCACCCTGGTCAGCGCCTTGACGTCCGCGCTCGCCACGGCCATCCGGAGCGCGTTGGGCGTGTGCACGGCCAGCATCGCCAGGGCGACCTTGGGGCCGACCCCGTTGGCCGTCTGCAGCATCTCGAAGACCGCGCGCTCGTCGTCGGCGGCGAAGCCGAACAGCGTCAGCGAGTCTTCGCGGACCACGAGGGAGGTGGCCAGCCTGACCTCCTCCCCCAGCCGCAACGTGGCCAGCGTGCCCGGCGTGCAGTGGACCAGCATGCCCACCCCGCCGACCTCGACCACCGCCCCGTCCGGCGCGATCGTGGCCACCCGTCCGCGCACCGAGGCGATCACTGCGTGGTTCCTCTCGGATGCCCCGCGGCCCGGCCGCGTCCGCGGAAGTAGGCGGCGGCGGTGGTGCCGGGGCCTGAGCGGGCCCTGGCCGCCGCCTCCGCCAGCCGATTCTGCGCGCCACCCCGCCACACGTGGCAGATGGCGAGGGCGAGGGCGTCGGCGGCGTCGGCGGGCTTGGGCATCGCGTCCAGCCGCAGCAGCCGGGTCACCATGGCCCCGACCTGCTGCTTGCCGGCCGTACCACTGCCGGTGATCGCGGCCTTGACCTCGGAGGGCGTGTGCAGCGCCACCGGCAGCCCCCGGCGGGACGCGCACAGAATCGCCACCGCGGAAGCCTGGGCGGTGCCCATCACGGTCCTGAGGTTGTGCTGGGCGAAGACGCGCTCCACCGCGACCGCGTCGGGCTCGATCTCGTCGAGCCACCTCTCGATCCCCGTCTCGATCGCCACCAGACGGGCACCGATCTCCTCGTCGGCGGGGGTCCGCACGACTCCGACCTTGACCAGGGTGAGCGGCGCTCCCGGCCGTCCCTCGACCGCGCCGAGGCCGCACCGGGTCAGCCCCGGGTCGACCCCCATCACCCGCAACTCGGGCAACCGCACCGACACGCCTCCACTCGCCGAACATCTGTTCGGTGCCCGACTCTACCGTGTGTGAGCACGCGACGCACGGTTACCCGGCACCGCCCCGTCAGAAGTAGTCGAGCATGTGGGGCCTGGCCTGGAAGGCCTCGTCGAGGGCCGCGTCACCGTCCGCCGGCCCGGTGAGGAGTCCCGAGCGGCGGAGGGTGGGTGTGGGAACCCCCGCGTACAGGGCGGCGAGGGCGTTGGCCGTGAGGACGGGAACGGTCCCGGGCCGGGAGCCGGCGGGCTGGACCGTACCGGATCCGCCGGAGACCGTCAGGTGCCAGCTGCCGGAGTTGGCCTCCCGCCGGGGGTCGTCCACCTGGATCACGGTGTCGAGGACGACACCCGGCGGGAAGCCTCGCCCCGCGACGGCGGAGGCCAGGTCGACGACGCGGAACATCCAGCGGGTCTGCTCGATCCTGTCCTCGGCGCGGTCGCCGATCAGCCAGAGAACCGGGTCGTCGGGGGCGACGACCGCGCGGACCGACTTGGCGATCGAGGCGGAGGAGCCCACCAGCGACCACAGGGCCCGGACGGTGGCCTCCGAGCCCGCGACGAGGTTGGAGACCTCGATGTCGTTGCCGTTCCAGCGATAGACGACGAAGCCGTCGTCGGCGAGGTAGAGGAAGGCGTCCTTGTCCGCCAGCCGCGACTCCCAGGCACCGGCGTCCCAGCGGACGGGGCCGGAGGCGCGGGTGGCCGCGTGGACGCGGCCGAGCAGCGCGATCACCTCGGCGGCGTCGCCGGGGCCCATCCGGCGGAGCCCGACCCGCTCGGTGAGCCCGATGCCGCGCAGCGCCTCGGCCGGCAGCGTGGCCCGGTACATGGCGCCGGCGTGTTCCCAGCCCAGCGACCGGTAGAGGGGGGTGGTGGCCGGATAGAGGGCCGAGACCGGATGTCCCAGGTCCGCGCAGCGGTCGAGGGTGGCCTGCATCAGGGTCCGGGCGACGCCACGTCCCCGGTCTTCCGGGGCGACGGTCACCGAGGCGACGCCGCCCATGGAGATCGGCCTGCCGTGCCACCACTGGGTGAAGTCGGCGATCCGGCTCGTCGCGACGAGCCGGGGGCCGTCGACAAGGCCGAGGTATCTCCCGCCGCCGAGCATCGGGACGACCAGCCTGCGCCAGACCTCCTGCTCGGCTTCGGACAGGAGCCCGAAGGCACGCGTGCGGTTGTCCATCACGGCGTCGAGATCGTCAAGGGTCAAATCACGTAGCTGCACAGTCGTCCAACCTAGGCCATCCGCCTGGGGCGGGAGCCGCGGAGGAACGGTCCACGTCGAGAGCGCGCTGAAAAGGCGGTCCCGCCTTCGGCCCTCGCCCCTCCTGCGGAACGGTCCCGGCGGACCTCCCGCAAAACCCCCGTGCGGCGAGGCGTCCACCTGCGGCGAACCCCGGAGCCGGCCGACCCGCCGATCGACGCGCCAGGGGGGCGGGCAGGGGTCACCGGCGACGGGCGCCGGGCGGGTGCGCTCAGGCGTCGAGCTTCTCCATGACCTCGTCGGAGACGTCGAAGTTGGCCCAGACGTTCTGAACGTCGTCGCTGTCCTCAAGGGCGTCGATCAGCCTGAAGACCTTGCGGGCGCCGTCCTCGTCGAGCGGGACGTTCATCGTCGGCAGGAACCCGGACTCGGCCGAGTCGTAGTCGATCCCGGCGGCCTGCAGGGCTTTGCGGACCGGGACGAGGTCGGTGGCCTCGGAGACGACCTCGAAGGAGTCGCCGAGATCGTTGACCTCCTCGGCTCCCGCGTCGAGCACGGCGGTCAGCACGTCGTCCTCCGACAGCTCGCCCCTGGGGACGAGCACGACGCCCTTGCGGTTGAACATGTAGGACACCGATCCGGGGTCGGCCAGGGAGCCGCCGTTGCGGGTCAGGGCGACCCGGACCTCCGAGGCGGCGCGGTTGCGGTTGTCGGTGAGGCACTCGATCAGCACCGCGACGCCGCCCGGGGCGTAGCCCTCGTACATGATGGTCTGCCAGTCGGCGCCGCCGGCCTCCAGGCCGCCGCCGCGTTTGCGGGCGCGCTCGATGTTGTCGATGGGGACCGAGTTCTTACGCGCCTTGGTGATGGCGTCGTACAGCGTCGGGTTGCCGTCCGGGTCGGGGCCACCGGTCCGAGCCGCGACCTCGATGTTCTTGATGAGCTTGGCGAACAGCTTGCCCCGCTTGGAGTCAAGCGCGGCCTTCTTGTGCTTGGTCGTCGCCCATTTGGAGTGGCCCGACATCGGCTAGAGCTCCCTCACCATCTCAACGAAGTATGAATGCACCCCGACGTCCCCGGTAAGTTCCGGGTGGAAGGACGTGGCGAGCAGCGGTCCTTGGCGGACCGCGACGATCCTATCCCCCGCTTCGGCCCGAGCCAGCACTTCAACCTCGGAACCCACGGATTCCACCCACGGGGCGCGGATGAAGACCGCGCGGAGCGCGCCGCGCCCGGCGAAGTCGACGTCGGCCTCGAAGGAGTCGACCTGGCGGCCGAAGGCGTTGCGGCGGACCACCATGTCGATGCCGCCGACCGTCTGCTGGCCCTCGACCCCGCCCTCGATCCGGTCGGCCAGCATGATCATGCCGGCGCAGGAGCCGTAGGCGGGCATGCCGCCCTTGATCCTCAGCCGGAGCGGTTCGAGCAGCTCGAACGTGTCGGCGAGCTTCCACATCGTGGTGGACTCCCCGCCGGGGATGACCAGGCCGTCGACCGCCTCCAGCTCACCGGGACGCCGTACGGCCACCGCCTTCGCACCCACCGCCTCCAGAGAGCGCACGTGCTCGCGCACGTCTCCCTGCAGGGCGAACACACCGATGGTCGGGGCGATGCTCACAGTGGTCCTCTCAAGGGGCGCGGAAGGCTCCTTCAGCGTATGGCCACCGCGCGCGCCGCCCCAAACCCGATCATCCTCCGGACCGTTCCCGCGGAACCGTCCGGTCCGGGCCCTCGCCTCCGGCCCGGACCGTTCCCGGAGCCCTCGCCCACCGGCCCCCTCCTCGGCGGGAGAAGATCGCCGGGGGTGGGCACGCCCCGGCGGGTCCCGCGCGGCCCCGCGCGGCCTGGGGCGGCCTAGGGCGCCGACCGGCGCGGGGCGCGGAGACCGGCCCCGGAAAGCGGAAAAGGCGGCCTCCTCGCGGATGCCGCCTTTTCCGGGGGAACGCCTACCAGCCGCGCTCCGCCAGACGGTGCGGGGCCGGGATGTCCTCGACGTTGATGCCCACCATGGCCTCGCCCAGGCCGCGGGAGACCTTGGCGATGACGTCCGGGTCGTCGTGGAAGGTGGTGGCCTTGACGATCGCCGCGGCGCGCTGGGCCGGGTTGCCGGACTTGAAGATGCCCGAGCCGACGAACACGCCCTCGGCGCCGAGCTGCATCATCATCGCGGCGTCGGCCGGGGTGGCGATGCCCCCGGCGGTGAAGAGCACCACGGGCAGCTTGCCGGTCTTGGCGACCTCGGCCACCAGCTCGTACGGCGCCTGCAGCTCCTTGGCCGCGACGAACAGCTCGTCCTCGGGCAGCGAGGACAGGCGCTTGAGCTCGCCCCGGATCTTACGCATGTGGGTGGTGGCGTTGGAGACGTCGCCGGTGCCGGCCTCACCCTTGGAACGGATCATCGCCGCGCCCTCGGTGATACGGCGCAGCGCCTCACCCAGGTTGGTCGCACCGCAGACGAAGGGCACCGTGAACTGCCACTTGTCGATGTGGTTGGCGAAGTCGGCCGGGGTCAGCACCTCGGACTCGTCCACGTAGTCGACGCCGAGCGACTGGAGCACCTGGGCCTCGACGAAGTGGCCGATGCGGGCCTTGGCCATGACGGGGATGGAGACGGCGGAGATGATGCCGTCGATCATGTCGGGGTCGCTCATCCGCGAGACGCCCCCCTGGGCGCGGATGTCGGCGGGGACCCGCTCAAGGGCCATGACGGCGACGGCGCCTGCGTCCTCGGCGATCTTGGCCTGTTCCGCGTTGACGACGTCCATGATGACGCCGCCCTTGAGCATCTCGGCCATGCCGCGCTTCACCCGGGCGGTTCCGGTGACGGCGGTCTCGGTGACTTCGGGCGTGCTGCTGGACACGGTCTCTACCTCACGACGGCTGGGTTGCGGATCACGGGCCGCCCCCAGGGCGGTTTCCGGCACCTCCATCGTAGGCGCTGGGCGGCATGTCCTCTTACACACCATCTTGTCTCCATCGAGCGATCTTCTTGGACATCATGGAGGACCTGCGTCGATGGGCGGGGAATTCCTGGGGTTCCAGGCCGTACGGCGGTCTTCCCCGATCGGCTGGAAGGCGGCGCCCCGACACCGGAAACGGCCGAGGGGCGGCGGGTCCGGGAGCGACCGGAACGGCCCAGGCCGACTGGGGAAGATCCCGAAGAACAACCCAAAAGGACTAATACCGCCCACAGGTGATTCCGGGGCGGCAGGAGACGGGCTTGGGGCGGTCAGGGGATGACGGGCTTGGGAGCGGCCAGGACGATCCAGACCTGACCGGGGGCGAAGTTCATCGGCTCGCCCGACT
Source organism: Streptosporangium sp. NPDC006007 (assembly GCF_040614315.1). NCBI lineage: Bacteria > Bacillati > Actinomycetota > Actinomycetes > Streptosporangiales > Streptosporangiaceae > Streptosporangium > Streptosporangium sp. NPDC006007. The sequence continues at coordinate 19,665 of NZ_JBEXUG010000042.1, forward strand.
CGGTGGTGAAGACCGTGCCGTCCTCCTCCGTGGCACGCGACCATCTGGCCTTGAACGCCTGGCCGTCGCGGAGCACGACCGCCCTGCCCTTGCCGACGCTGTGCACCAGGGGCGTGTAGCTCTGGTTCAGGTCGTGATACTCCGAGCGCTCGGTCTTGGCGTACTGCACCACGATCGTGGGCGCGCCGAGCTGGCCGCCCTCGGCCGCCATGTTCTTCTTGCCGTCCTGCCAGATCAGCCACTTGCCCGCGGCCTGCGACCAGCCGAAGGTGAAGCGGGCCGCGGGATATCTGACACCGAACGTCTTCCTGGGCACGCCCCCCTGCGGGGCGTCGCCGAAGGTGAGGCCGATGTCCTTGGCCTTGGTCGCGGCGGGCGCCTTGGCCAGCAGCCGCCTGGTGCCGGCGAACAGGTTGTAGGGCGCGTAGCGGCCCGGCTGACGGAAGTACGCGCCGGGCGCCCTGCTGTCGGAGACGTCGACCAGCGACGCCTCCTGGACCTTGGGGATCATCTTGGTCTGCACGCCCGAGTAGGCCAGCGCGGGCTTGCCGAACTGCGGCAGGAGGTGCAGGTCGGAGATCCGGGCGCTGCGGACCGGGCCGATCTTGGGCGGGAGCCTTGAGGAGAAGATCGCCATGAGGCGGGTCAGCCCCGCCTCGACCTGCTCGACGTAGACGATGTCGGCGCTTTTGAGCCCCAGCTGGGGTTTGCCCGCCGAGGTGTTCTCGATCTTCGCCGCGAGCACGGGCCTCCGCGCGGCGTCGGGGAGCCCGGTGAAGGGATGGACCGGCTCCGGGGTGGGGGTCGGCGGCACGGGAGGGGCGGCCTGAGGGTTTCTTCCCGGAGCGGGCTCGTCGGAGGAACAGGCGGCCACCGGCGCGAGAACGGCCACTCCCACCAGGGTGACGGCGATCATCCGGGGTACCCGCACGGCTCATCTCCTCAAATCGGCCACGAAACGCCCAAGAGCTTACCTGTGTCCGACTTGCCGGATATCCCGGTTCGTATTCCCTCTATTCGATACCGAGGGCCTGCGGTGGGGCGTCGTCGATCTCGAAGAAGCCGGGATAGGCCGTGTGCCCGGCCAGCCTCAGAGTCCGGGCCAGCCAGCGGCGCTGGGCTGTCCGGGTCACGCCGACCGCGTTGTTGTAGAAGCGGCGCGAGTAGACCACCTTGGCCACCGCGGCGCCGAGCTCCTCAAGCAGGGCGGCACCCGCCGGGGTGTCGGCGAGGCGGTCGCGGAAACGCTCCTGGTCGACGACGGCCCGCAGCGCGCGCGACAGGTCGCTCTCGGCGTGCTCACGCTCGTCGGGCCCCGCGGTGCGGGCCTCGTGGGCCGCCGCCGCCAGCACCAGGCTCGTCGCGGGGTCCAGCAACCGGGAGGCGGCCAGTTCGAGGGCGACGGCGGCCCGCCGTACCAGGGCCGCGTCCAGGGACTCGCGGGCCAGCTCCAGCCGGATGTGCAGCCGGTCCAGCCGCCCTGCCCGCCAGGAGACGTAGACGGCGGTGAGCAGCACGAACGCGCCCACCACCAGGATCAGCGTGGTCGTCACGGAACGTCGTCCTCCTCAACCCCGGAGCCACTGGCCACGGTCTCGTAGACGCGCAGGACATCGCGGGCGACCGTGGACCAGTCGTACTTCCACACGGCCTGGCGGGCCTCGTCCGACAGTTTGGCCCGGCGCCGGGGGTCGTCCAGCAGCGCGGCGGCCTCCCGGGCGAGCGACCCGGCGTCGCCGGTCGCGAACAGCGCCCCGGCCTGGCCGTCGCCGAGCACCTTGCGGAAGGCCGGGATGTCGCTGGCCAGGATCGCGGCACCCGCCGACATCGCCTCGGTGAGCACGATGCCGAAGCTCTCCCCGCCCAGGTTGGGCGCGCAGAACACGTCCACCGAGTGGTAGGCGCGCACCTTGTCCTCCTCGCTGACCATGCCCAGCAGGCCGATCCGGTCGTGGAGATGGGCCGGGACCCGCTGCAGCACCTCGTCGGCGTCACCGGGGCCCGCGATGAGCAGGCGCAGCCCGGGACGCTCGGCGGCCAGGGCGGCGAACGCGTCCAGCAGCACCGGCAGGCCCTTGCGGGGCTCGTCCATCCGGCCGAGGAAGCCGATCACCTCGCCCCCGTCCCAGCCCGGCAGCGGCTCGGCGCGGGCGTAGCGGCCCACCGTCACCCCGTTGGGGATGAGCACGGCGTCGCCGCCGATGAACTCGACCAGGGTCTTCCTCGCGGCGTCCGACACGGCGATCCGGCCGGTGATCTTCTCCAGTGCGCTCATGAGCACCGGCGTGGTGACCGACAGGGTGCGGGACCGCTCGAAGGAGGCGTGGAAGGTGGCCACGATCGGCCCCCTGGCCACCCAGCAGGCCAGCAGTCCGACCGAGGGGACGGCCGGTTCGTGCACGTGCAGCACGTCGAAGCGGCCCTCGCGCACCCAGCGGCGCACCCGGTTGGCCGACAGGAAGCCGAAGGAGAGCCTGGCCACGGAACCGTTGAAGGGGACGGGAACCGCCCTGCCCACCGAGGTCACGTAGGGCGGCAGCGGCGCGTTGTCGGCCGCGGGGGCGATCACGGAGACCTGGTGGCCCTCCTCGATGAGCGCCTCGGCGAGATCGCGGATGTGCGCCTGGACGCCGCCCGGCACATCCCAGGTGTACGGGCAGACGATGCCGATCCTCACCTCACTGCCTCACTGCTTCCTCGTCGCCTCTCACGTGTCCCCCGGCCCGCCTCGGCGTATCCCGGCCGTCCGTCATCCGCGGGGTTCCAGGTCCTCAAGCCAGAGTCTCTGGAGCATGTGCCAGTCCTCGGGGTGCTCGGCGATGCCCTTCTCGAAGACGCCCGCCAGGCCCTGCGTGACGGTCGCCACCTTCTCCTTGCGGGTGCCCTCGGCGGGGACCGCGATCTCCTCGTGGAACTGCAGACCCCAGTCACGCCCCTGGAAGTAGAGGATCGCCGGGATCAGCGCGGCCCCGGTGTGCACGGCCAGCAGGCCGGGACCGGCGGGCATCCGGGTGGTCTCGCCGAAGAACTGGACCTCGATCCCCCGGGCGGTCAGATCCCGCTCGGCGGGCAGCGCGACCGGCAGACCGGCCCGCAGCCGCTGCGACAGGACGCCGAAGGTGTGGCCGTCCCCTCCGGTGAGCGGCAGCACCTCCATGCCCAGCCCCTCGCGGAAGGCGGTGTAGCGGTGGAACAGCGACTCGGGCTTGAGCCGCTCGGCCACGGTGGTGAACGGGTGTCCCGTCCGGGCGAACCAGGCGCCCGCCAGATCCCAGTTGCCCATGTGGGGCAGGGCGAGGACCACCCCGCGTCCCCTGGCGAGGTTGTCGTAGATCTGCTGGTCGCCGGTGACGTGCATGCGGGAGACGATCTCGCGGGTGGGCATGGAGGGCAGCCGGAAGACCTCGTGGAAGTAGCGGAAGTAGGAGCGCATGCCGTCACGGCTCAGCGCCCGGACGGCCGGATCGTCCGGCGAGGTGCCCTTGACCCGGGCGAGGTTGGCCTCCAGCCGGAGCACGGACGTGCCGCGGCGCCTCCACAGCCGGTCGGCGGCCACCCGGAACCCCCAGGCGGTGAGGCGTTCGGGGAGGCGGGGAACGATCGCCCAGCCGGCGCCGAACCCGGCCGCGACGAGACGATCCTGCGGGGACGGCTTGTCGGTCATCGCTCTCCCGGTGAACGAAGGGTCCCCGCCGCGGCGGAGGCGGCCTGGCGGCGGACGTGGAGCAGGCGCTGAACGACGGTGACCACACTGGCGACGGCGAGCAGCCAGAGCCCCGCGGCCAGCACGTACGGCACGCCGAGACCGCCGAGACCGGCCGAGACCAGGCCGACGACCAGCCGCTCCGGCCGTTCGGCGAGACCGACGTCGCAGTTCAGGCCCAGCCCCTCGGCCCTGGCCTTGACATAGGACACGAGCGCCCCGGCCACCAGGCAGAACAGCGCCACCGCGGCCAGCGTCCGTTGCCCGCTCACCATGAACCAGATCACCAACCCCGAGAAGATCCCGGCGTCGCCCACCCGGTCGAGGGTGGAGTCGAGGAAGGCCCCCCACAGACTCCCCTCGCCCCCCATTCTGGCCATGACCCCGTCGAGCAGATCGGCCAGTACGAAAATAGTGATCACTACGGTGCCGGGGAACAACTCCCCCCGGGGATAGAAGAAGAGGGCTGCGGCGACGGTGCCGAACGTGCCGAACGCGGTGACCACGTTGGGGCTGATCCCCCGGCGGGCAAGCGCCCTGCCCAGGGGGGTCAGGATTCGGGTTACGGCGGGGCGCAGAAGTTTCAGCATCGCGGTCCGATCGTAGGCCACACGACATGTGAGCGCGCATCCAACGCTCCGCAAGCGGATTGCCACAGGCCTCTTGTGATATTTGCCACATGGGTATTTGGTGAACACACCGCGTCCTTGCGGTGTATGGACGCGGCGGCGGACCCGGGGTGTGGCCGCAGCCGGCCGCGCTCCTTCGGCAACGACGCGGGAGGCGACGTGGCAGAGAAGGCAACCGGTGTGACAGCGGGAGCCGCGGGCAGGGCACCCGTGGCCGACCGGCCGGACATGATTCGCAACGTGGCGCTGGTCGGCCATTCCGGCGCGGGAAAGACGACCCTGGTGGAGACGTTGCTGGCCGCGACGCGGACCGTGCAGCGGGCGGGCCGGGTCGAGGACGGCAACACGGTCAGCGACTTCGACGAGGTCGAGATGCGCCAGCAGCGCTCGGTGAACCTGACCGTGGCCCCGATGGTGCACAACGGCATCAAGATCAACCTGCTGGACACCCCCGGCTACGCCGACTTCGTCGGCGACCTGCGCGCCGGGCTGCGCGCGGCCGACGCGGCGCTTTTCGCGGTCTCGGCCTCCGAGGGGGTGGACGGCCTGACCCGGATGCTCTGGGAGGAGTGCGCGGCCGTCGGAATGCCGCGCGCCGTGGTGATCACGAAGCTCGACCACCAGCGGGCGGATTTCGAGGAGGTCCTCGCCGTCTGCCAGGACGCCTTCGGCGAGGGCGTGGCCCCCCTGTACCTCCCGGTGGTGACCAACGGCCGGCTCAACGGCCTCATCGGGCTGCTGACCCAGAAGTTCTACAACTACGCGACCGGCGCGCGGACCGAGAACGCGCCGGGCCCCTCCTACCAGGGGCAGATCGAGGGATACCGGGACCCGCTGATCGAGGGGATCATCCAGGAGAGCGAGGACGAGTCCCTGATGGACCGCTACCTCGCCGGCGAGGAGATCGGCACCGAGACCCTCGTCGCCGACCTGGAGAAGGCGGTCGCGCGCGGCGGTTTCCACCCGGTGCTCGCCACCGGGGGCGGTGTGGGCGCGCTGGAGGTCCTCGAACTCATCACCCAGGGCTTCCCCTCTCCGCTGGAGCACCCGCTACCGGAGATCACCTCGATCGACGGCAGGCCGGTCCCCGGCGTCTCCTGCGATCCGGACGGCCCCCTGGTGGCCGAGGTCGTCAAGACCACCAGCGACCCCTACGTCGGCCGGATCAGCCTGGTGCGGGTGTTCTCCGGGACGCTGCGCCCCGACATGACCGTGCACGTCTCGGGACACGGGCTGGCCGAGCGCGGCCACGAGGACCACGACGTGGACGAGCGCATCGGCGCGCTCTCCTCCCCCCTGGGCAAGATCCAGCGGACCGTCGCCAAGTGCGTCGCCGGCGACATCGTCGCGGTGGCCAAGCTGTCTCGCGCGGAGACCGGCGACACCCTCTCCGACAGGGAGCGGCCCCTGCTGATGACCGCGTGGACGATGCCCGATCCGCTGCTGCCGGTGGCGATCCAGGCCAGGTCCAAGGCCGACGACGACAAGCTCGGCCAGGCGCTGCAGCGGCTGGTCGCCGAGGACCCGACGCTCCGGCTGGAGAACAACCCCGAGACCCGGCAGCTCGTGCTCTGGTGCATGGGCGAGGCCCACGCCGACGTCCTGCTGGACCGGCTGAGCAGGCGGCACGGCGTCGAGGTGGAGAAGGTCGAGCTGCGGGTGCCGCTCCGGGAGACCTTCGGCGGCAGCTGCCGAGCCCTGGGACGCAACGTCAAGCAGACCGGCGGCCACGGCCAGTTCGCCGTCTGCCACCTGGAGGTGGAGCCCCTGCCGTCCGGCGGGGGTTTCGAGTTCGTGGACAAGGTCGTCGGCGGCGTGGTGCCGCGCCAGTTCATCCCGTCGGTGGAGAAGGGCGTGCGCGCCCAGATGCAGCGCGGTGTGCTGGCCGGATATCCCATGGTGGACGTGCGGGTGACGCTGTACGACGGCAAGGCCCACTCGGTCGACTCCTCCGACATGGCCTTCCAGATCGCCGGGGCGCTCGCGCTGAAGGAGGCGGCGACCAAGGTCCCCACGCTGCTGCTGGAACCGGTCGACGAGGTCGCGGTGCTGGTCCTCGACGACCACGTCGGCGCGGTGATGTCCGACCTCTCCAGCCGCCGGGGCCGGGTTCTCGGCACCGAGCCGGTCGGCGTCGGGCGCACGCTGGTCCGGGCCGAGGTGCCCGAGCTGGAGATCACCCGCTACGCCATCGACCTCAGGTCGATGTCGCACGGGACAGGGACGTTCCACCGCGCCTTTCTCCGCTATGAGCCGCTCCCGGCCCATCTGGTGGACAAGGTCGCCGGTTGATCTCGCGGGGAGGCGCGAACCTCCCGGTTCTCGCCTCCCAAAGATTTAATCCGGTAACAGTAATGTCACGGAACGATTTCTTTTTTCCGGCCAAAGCATCCCGACCCCGATGCCAGACTAATTAACCATGCGAACCGGACGCCCTCTGCTTGCCGCCGCCGCCCTGGCCGTCATCACCACCGGCGCCGCCTACACCTTCGGCCCGGACGCCCCGCCCGCCAAGCCCGCCAAGGTGGTCAAGCCCATCAAACCCACCAAGCCGGCCAAGCCGGCGACGCACACCACCGCCGAGCAGGTCTCCGGCACGACCACCCCGGCCTCGGGGGCGACGGCGTGCCCGGTCAGCGCGGAGTACCCCAAGCGCCGGCTGCGCGGGGTCTGGATCGCCACGGTGAAGAACATCGACTGGCCCTCGCGGACCGGCCTCTCGGCCGCCCAGCAGCAGGCGGAGTACGTCAGGATCCTCGACAGCGCGGTCAAGCGGCGGTTCAACGCGGTGTTCGTCCAGGTCCGCCCCGCCTCCGACGCCCTCTACCGATCGGCGCTGGAACCATGGTCGCAGTATCTGACCGGTACGGCCGGCAAGGACCCCGGCTGGGATCCGCTGACCTTCCTGGTGACCGAGGCCCATCGGCGCGGGCTGGAGTTCCACGCCTGGTTCAACCCCTACCGCGCCGCCTACGACGGCGGCCTGAAGGGCCTGCCGGCCAACCACCCCGCCCGCAGGAACCCCGGCTGGATCGTCAGGCACGAGGGCAAGATCTACTACAACCCCGGCCTGCCGCAGGTCCGCGACCACGTCACATCGGTCGTCAAGGACGTGGTGGGGCGCTACGACGTGGACGGGGTCCACTTCGACGACTACTTCTATCCGTACCCGGGGGCGGGCACCGCGTTCGACGACGACGCCGCGTTCAAAAAGTACGGCAAGGGCGCCAAACGGGCCGACTGGCGGCGCGCCAACGTCAACAGTCTGATCGCGCAGGTCGACAAGGCCGTGCACGAGACGAAACCGTACGTGAAGTTCGGGGTGAGCCCCTTCGGGATCTGGCGTAACAAGTCCGAGGACCCCACCGGCTCGGCCAGCGGCGGCATGTCCGCCTACGACTCCATCTACGCCGACGCCCGCCACTGGATCCGTGAGGGCACGGTCGACTACGTCGTACCACAGCTGTACTGGCCCCGCGGGTTCAAGGTCGCCGACTACGACGTGCTGATGCCGTGGTGGGCGAACGAGGTCAAGGGAACCGGCGTGCATCTGTACATCGGCCAGGGCCTGTACCGGGTGGGGAGCACCGACACCCCTGCCTGGACCAAACCCGGCGAGCTGCCCTCGCACCTGACGCGCAACCGCGAGTACGAGGAGGTCCGCGGCGACGTCTACTTCAGCGCCAAGCAGCTTCTCACCGACCCGCTGGGCGTCCTGAGCCGGATCGCCAAGACCGCCTACGCGCGTCCCGCGCTGCTGCCCCTGATGGAGAGCCTCGGCGGCCGGGCACCCGCCGAACCCGCCGACGTGCGGGCACAGGGGGCCGTGATCAGCTGGAGGACCTCCCCGGGCGCACGCTCCTACGCGGTCTACCGGATCGCCTCCGGCAAGGCGGGCAAGTGCGCCACCGCCGACGGCCGCAACCTGGTCGCGGTCGTGCCCGCCACGGGCGGCGACCGCCAGACCTTCACCGCCGGCGCCGGTGGCGGAGCGTATCTCGTCACGGCACTGGACCGCCTGCACAACGAGAGCTCGGCCGCCAAAACGATCATCCCCTGACCCCGCCGGGTCACGATCATCACATCCGGTAGACCGCGAGCCCGATGTTCCCCTACGGTGCCAGCATTTGAGCGAGGTCTGGGGAGGTCTCCGGTGAGGCGGACGCTTGTCGCGTTTGCACTGGTCTTGAGCGCGCTGTGGCCCGAGGCCGGATGGGCTGCGGCCGAGGTCGCGACGCCGCCTCCGGTGCGGGCCCCGGCTCCGGCCACAGCGCAGGCCACAGTGCGAACCACGGCACAGGCCCCGGCACAGGCCCCGGCGCGGGCCACCACGGGGCCCGCCGCGCGGGCGGGCGGGCGGGTGGCCCTGATCGGGGTTCCGGGCCTGCGGTGGAGCGACCTCAGCCCCGAGATCACGCCGAACCTGTGGCGGCTGGCCGGCCGGAGCGCGGTCGGCTCGCTGTCGGTCCGCACGGTCGGCCGGGTGACGTGCCCCTACGACGGGTGGCTGACGGTGTCGGCCGGGGTGAGGTCCGCGGTCGGCTACGGGTGCGGGCTCCCGCCGGCCCCCGTCCCCGCCGGGGCCGGCGCGGTCATCCCCGACTACGGGTATCTGCACCGGGTCGCCCGGCAGCGGAACGCCGGGGTGCTCGGCGACGCCGTACACGCCGCCGGGGAGTGCACCTTCGCGGTCGGTCCCGGCGCGGCACTGGCCCTGGCCGACCGGACGGGCAGGGTGGACCGCTACGCCCCCTCCCCCGCGCAGGTTCCCTCCGGGGCGTTCACCGCCTGCCGGCTGATCGCCGTGGACGTGGACGACCTGATCCGGCCCTACGTGACCGGCGGGCGACTGCCCGAGACCGCGGAGAGCCTCACCCCGCAGCGGCGGGAGGCGGCACTGCGACTGGCCGACGCCGGGGCCGGGGCGGCGCTGGACGCGCTACCCGAGGACACCTCCGTCCTGCTGGCCGGCCTGGGCGACCACGGGGGCGTACCCCACCTGCGGGTGGCCATGATGACGGGTGGCGCGGACGTCTCCGGCCGGTTCCTGGGAGCGGCCTCGACCCATCGCGAGGACGTCACGATCCTGCCGGACATCACCGCCACGATGCTCGCCGCGACGGGCGTCGCGACCCCGCCGACCGTGATCGGGGTGCCCTGGGGGGCGGGTGCGAGCCGTACCGGTGGCGTGGAGAGCGCGCGGAACGAGCTGGTCGACGCCGACCTGGCCGGGCAGACGATCAGGGACATGGGCGGGCTCTTCTTCACGGCGATCGCCGTGCTCCAGGTCGGCTTCTACGGCACCGCGTTCCTGCTGATGCGGCGCAGGCGCGGGCTGAACGGAATCCGCGTGGCCGCGCTGGTCCTGGCGTCCCTGCCGGTGTCGACGTATCTGATCAACCTCCTGCCCTGGCACCACAGCGGAGCTCCGCTGCCCGTCCTGGTCGGCGGGATCGCGGGGATCGCGCTCCTGCTGGCGGTGACGGCGCTGGCGGGCCCCTGGCGGCGCCGTCCGCTCGGGCCGCTGGCGGTGGTGGCCGGGATCACCGCGGCGGTGCTCGCCGGTGACCTGCTGACCGGGACGACCCTGCAGCTCAACAGCGTGATGGGGTACACCGCCGTGGTCGGCGCCCGCTACTACGGCCTGGGCAACATCCCCTTCGCGCTGTTCGCCACGTCGGTGCTGCTGCTGGCGACCGCCCTCGCGCACCGTTTCGCGGCCCGGGGTCACCGGGGCGCCGCGGTCGCCGCGGTGGCGGTGCTGGGCGGTACGGCGATGATCCTGGGCGGCTGGCCCGGGGTGGGCAGCGACTTCGGCGGGGTGATCGCCTTCGTACCGGGTATCGCGGTGACCGCGCTGCTGATCGCGGGCAAGCGGGTCTCGGTCATCAGGCTGGGCGCGTTCTGCGTGGCGGGCGGCGTCGTCGTGATGGCCATCGCCACCCTCGACTACCTGCGCCCGCCCGGCTCCCAGACGCATCTGGGCCGGTTCGTCGGCCAGGTGCTCACCGGCGAGGCCGCGGAGGTGATCGGCCGCAAGTTCGGCGCGATGCTGAACACCCTGCTCAGCCCCAACCTGATGCCGATCGTGATCACCGCGGTCGCGTTCCTGGTCTACGCGGTGATGCGGCCGGACACGGCGAGCGCCGGTGTGCTGCCCGCCGCGTTCGGCCACTCCCCGGCGCTGCGGGCCGGCCTGATCGGCACCCTGGTCAGCGGGGTGGTGGGCATGCTGGTCAACGACTCGGGAGCCGCGGTGCTGTCCATGGCGCTCGCCCTGGGGGTGCCGCTGGCGCTGTCGGTGGGTGTCAGGGCGCTCGGCGACACGGCGCCCTACGAGGAGGCGGGCCAGGAGCCGGCGAGCAGTTCCCTGGTGTCGCGGAGCAGCTGAGGCAGCACCTTGGTGTGACCGACCACCGGCATGAAGTTGGTGTCGCCACCCCAGCGAGGCACCACGTGCTGGTGCAGGTGGGCGGCGATGCCCGCGCCGGCCGCCCCGCCGAGGTTCATGCCCACGTTGAAGCCCTGCGCGCCGCCGGCCTTGCGCAGGGCGGCCAGCGCCCGCTTGGTGAAGTCGGCGAGCTCGGCGGTCTCGGTGTCGTCCAGGTCGGCGTAGTCGGCGACGTGCCGGTAGGGACAGACCAGCAGGTGGCCGGAGTTGTACGGGTAGAGGTTGAGCACCGCGAAGACGGCGATGCCCCGGGCGACGACCAGGCCGTCCTCGTCGCTCATACCGGGAATCTCACAGAATGGGCAGCCGTCGTCGGGACTGACACCGGTCGGCTTGTTCTCTCCCTTGATGTAGGCCATCCGATGCGGGGTCCACAACCGCTGAAAGTTGTCGGGGTCCCCCGCGCCGGACTGCTCGATCGGCTCGCTCTCCTGCATGCATTGCAGCATAGGCCCACCCCTGGTGGGGGTATCCAGCCGGTGCCCGCCGCCCGGCCCCCGGACGGACCCGCCGATCACGCCGCCGGCCGCCTCCTCGTGCCCTTCGGCGGCCTCCCCGCCGGCGGCCGGGGGGAGACCGCCACAGGTCAGACCTGGACGCGGCGTTCGATCGCGCCGACGATCTCGTTGATCGCCTCCTCGACCGGGACGCCGTTCTTCTGCTCGCCGTTGCGGAAGCGGAAGGAGACCGCGCCGTTGGCGATGTCCTCGTCACCCGCCAGGAGCATGAACGGCACCTTGGACTTCTGGGCGTTGCGGATCTTCTTCTGCATCCGGTCGTCGGAGGCGTCCACCTCGATCCGGACGCCCCGCTCGCGGGCCTTCTTGGCCACGTCCTGCAGGTAGGGCACGTGAGCGTCGGCGATCGGGATGCCGACGACCTGCACCGGGGCGAGCCAGGGGGGGAAGGCGCCCGCGTAGTGCTCGACCAGGACGCCGAAGAAGCGCTCGATCGAGCCGAACAGCGCCCGGTGGATCATGATGGGCTGCCTGCGCGCGCCGTCGGCCGCCTGATACTCCAGATCGAAGCGCTGCGGGAGGTTGAAGTCGAGCTGGATGGTCGACATCTGCCAGTTGCGGCCGATGGCGTCGCGGGCCTGCACGGAGATCTTCGGCCCGTAGAACGCCGCCCCGCCCGGATCGAGCACGAGCTTCAGGTTCTCCGACTCGGCGACCTCGCGCAGCGTCTCGGTCGCCTCCTCCCAGTCCTCGTCGGTGCCGACGAACTTGACCGGGTCCTTGGTCGACAGCTCAAGGTAGAAGTCGTCCAGCCCGTAGTCGCGGAGCAGGTCCAGGACGAACCTGAGCAGCGACTTGAGCTCGTCGCGCATCTGCTCGCGGGTGCAGTAGATGTGCGCGTCGTCCTGGGTCATGCCGCGGACGCGGGTCAGGCCGTGGATGACGCCGGACTTCTCGTAGCGGTAGACGGTGCCGAACTCGAACAGCCTCAGCGGCAGCTCACGGTAGGAGCGCCCGCGCGCCTTGAAGATCAGGTTGTGCATCGGGCAGTTCATCGGCTTGAGGTAGTAGTCGGCGCCTTCGAGCTCCATCGGGGGGAACATTCCGTCGGCGTACCACTCCAGGTGGCCGGAGGTCCGGTAGAGGTTCTCCTTGGTGATGTGCGGGGTGTTGACGAAGGAGTAACCCGCCTCCTCGTGCCTGCGCCGCGAGTAGTCCTCCATGACGCGGCGGATCACGCCGCCCTTGGGATGGAAGACCGGCAGGCCCGAGCCGAGCTCGTCGGGGAAGGAGAACAGGTCGAGCTCGGCGCCCAGCTTGCGGTGGTCGCGCTTCTCGGCCTCCTCCAGCAGGCGGAGATACTCGTCCTGCCTGTCGCGCGACTCCCAGGCGGTGCCGTAGATCCGCTGGAGCTGGGGGTTCTTCTCACTGCCCCGCCAGTAGGCGCCGCCGGAGCGCATGAGCTTGAACGCCGGAATGGACCGGGTGGTCGGCACGTGGGGACCCCGGCAGAGGTCCTTCCAGCACAGATCGCCGCTCTTGGGGTCGAGGTTGTCGTAGATGGTCAGCTCTGCGCCGCCCACCTCGACGTTCTCCTCGGCGTCCCCGCCGCCCTTGAGGCCGATGAGCTCCAGCTTGTACGGCTCGGCGGCCAGCTCCTCGCGCGCCTCCTCGTCCGACACGCGGCGCCGGGAGAAGAGCTGCCCCTGCTTGACGATCTCGCGCATGCGCTTCTCGATGCGCTTGATGTCCTCGGGGGTGAACGGGCTGTCGACGTCGAAGTCGTAGTAGAAGCCGTTCTCGACCGGCGGGCCGATGCCCAGCCGGGCTCCGGGGAAGATCTCCTGAACGGCCTGGGCCATCACGTGGGCGGTGGAGTGGCGGACGATGGCCCGGCCGTCGGCGCTGCCGATCTCGACCGGCTCGACCACATCGCCGTCGGAGACCGGCGCCGCCAGGTCCTTCAGCTCGCCGCCCGCCCGGGCGGCGACCACGGAGCGGCCGTCGGCTTCGAGCAGGTCGCCGTAGGTCGTGCCCTCCGCCACCACACGCTCGGCTCCGGCGAGGGTGACACGAAGTTCTGACACGGCCGACACGGTTACTCCTCGGTAGACGGCGACACTGGTCGTCGGAAAATCCGACCCTGGGTCGATGCTACCGGTGTCCGCCGGCCGTTTTCTCAAGCCGCGACGCCGCCGGAGGCCGCGCCTAAACCCCGCGACACCGCCGACGGCCGTATCTCAGACCCTCCGGCGCCACCGGGGACCGAGCGGCATCTCAAGCGCTCCCGCCACCGGGGCCGGGCCAGGCCTCAGGCGTTCCGGCGCCGCCGGTAGCCGAGCGAGACGAGCTGAGCCCGGGTCCCCTGGAAGACGTTGCGGTCCAGCGGCCGGTGGGAGTACTGGTGAATGGTCCACCTGCGCCACGGCACCGGCACGTCCGGCCGGCCGGTGGGCTGGTCCGGGGCGGCGATCCAGAGAGGATACTCCTCCAGCCCCGCGCAGTTGCCGGCGTAGGCGAACGACAGGAAGGTGTAGACCACCGGCCGTACCCCGGCCTGCGCGGTGACCGCCTGGCACCAGCGGCGGGCGAAGCTCGCCACCCGGCGGGCGGGCAGCCGGTCGTTGGTCTCCAGGTCGAGCGCGAGCAGGTCACCGCGGCGCAGCCCGCCCGCCCGTTCCACCGCCCGCAGGAAGTATCGCGCCTGCACCTCGGGGTCGCCCGAGGGACGGGCGAAGTGGTAGGCCCCGCTGACGATCCAGCTCTCCCTCATCCCGGTCCAGTTGCGGTCGAACCACCGGTCGGCGAAGGTGCCCCCCTCCGTCGCCTTGGCGAAGGCGAATGAGACACCGTCGTCCGCGTGCCTGCCCCAATCCACCGCGCCTTGCCAGTTGGACACATCGATGCCGTGCAACATGGCGGTCAGGTTATTGACCGGGCCGCGGGGACACACGCCCACCGCGCCCGGTGGCGTACGGCCATTGCACCGGCTTTGGCTAGGCTTGGTCGGCGTGAACGCAGCAGCTCAGACCTCCGGCGCCCACGGCGCCGGCATCGCGACCATCACCTCCGACGGGACCGTCCTCGACACCTGGTTCCCCGCCCCGCAACTGGGCGAGCCCCCATCGGGCGGCAGCAGACGGCTGACCGAGCGGGAGGCCGTCCAGGCGCTCGGCCCCGAGGCCGCCGGGCTGCTGGGCCCTGACGGGGCCCGAGGCGTGGAGGTGGTGGCCGTGCACACCGGAGTCGCCAAGCTCTCCGAGGCCCCCGCCGACGCGCACGACGCCTATCTGCGCCTCCATCTGCTCTCCGCCCGCCTCGTCCAGCCCCACGGCCAGAACCTGGACGGCCTGTTCGGCCTGCTCAGCAATGTGGTGTGGACCAACCACGGCCCGTGCGCGGTCGAGGGCTTCGAGGCCGTACGGCTGCGCCTGCGCGCCCGCGGCCCGGTGACCGTCCACAGCGTGGACAAGTTCCCCCGGATGACCGACTACGTGATGCCCGGCGGCGTCCGGATCGCCGACGCCGACCGCGTCCGCCTCGGCGCGCACCTGGCCGCCGGCACGACGGTGATGCACGAGGGCTTCGTCAACTTCAACGCCGGGACCCTGGGCACGTCCATGGTCGAGGGCCGCGTCTCGGCGGGCGTGGTCGTGGGCGACGGCTCCGACGTCGGCGGCGGCGCCTCGATCATGGGCACCCTGTCCGGCGGCGGCACGCAGGTCATCTCCATCGGCCGCCGCTGCCTGCTCGGTGCCAACAGCGGCGTCGGCATCTCCCTGGGCGACGACTGCGTGGTGGAGGCAGGCCTCTACGTCACCGCCGGAACCAAGGTCACCCTGCCCGACGGCCGGGTCGCCAAGGCCATGGAGTTCTCCGGCGCCTCGGGCCTGTTGTTCCGCCGCAACTCCACCTCCGGGGCGGTCGAGGTCGTCCCCCGCCGGGGTGGCGGGGTGGAGCTCAACAGCGCTCTGCACGCCAACGACTGACCGGCGCGCGGAGGTTCGTCTCGCGGCCGCGCACCTGACAGGGTTGATCCCACGGACCTCGTACCGATGGGGAGTGGGATGGGCGATCGGGAAGCGGCGCGCGACGAGAGGGCCACGACGGTGGCCGCCGGGTGGATCACCGGCCTGTTCGCGCCACAGGTGCTGGTCATCGGGCTGCCCCCGGCCGTCGGGCTGCTGGCGGACGGCTGGCCCGGCGCGGGGTGGGGGCTGGGGGCCTCGCTGCTGTGCGGCGGGGTTCCAGCCGGGGTGATCATGGCCGGGGTCCGTTCGGGGCGGCTGGACTCCCACCACCTGGTCGACCGCGCGAGCCGGACGAAACCGCTGCTGGTGGCCGTCGTGGCGGTGCTCGTCACGCTGGTGCTGCTGGTCTTTCTGGGCGCGCCCCGGCTGCTGGTCGCCACGGTGACCGCGATGCTGGCCGCGCTCGCGGTGACGGTCCCGATCACGCTCGGCTGGAAGATCTCCTTCCACGCGGCCGTGTCCGCGGGCACCGTGGTGGTGCTCACCAGGGTGTTGCCCGCCGCGCCCGCCCTGGTGGTGGGCGCGCTGGTCGTGGCGGCGGTCTGCTGGGCGCGGGTGCGGCTCGGCCACCACACCCCCGCCCAGGTCACCGCCGGGGTCCTGGTGGGCGCCGGTACCGCCTGGGGCACCCTGGCCGCCTTCGACGCCTGACACGGCGTACCGAGCCGGTTCGGGACACCGAGGTGACCCGGGGCGTGGAGGTGGCGATCTCCGTCTCGCCCGTCGGCCTACAGGCGACTGCCCGGCGCCATCGGGGTGATGCCGAGACGACCGTCTCCGCAGACCTCCGAGGTGAAGGGGATCTCCAGATGCGCGATCGCGTCCGGCGGGATGATCATCAGCCGTGCCGCGGACGGGCAGGTGGACTCGCGCCTGCCCGGCACCACGGTCCAGTGGATCCTGGCGTGAGCGCTCGCCCCCGGCCGCAGGGTCACTCTGCGCGGCGGGACACTCTCCCTGCGCACCCTGGTGCGCAGCGCGTCACCGTTACGGTCGAACATGACCAGGCCGACGAAGCCGTAGACCCAGCAGGTCCTCTCCGACGCGTTGGTCAGAACCAGCGGCGCGTACCGCTGCCCCGCCCCCGCGTCCACCTCGCCGACACGTGCCCGGAGCTGCCCGGTACGGCAGCGTCCGGGTGCCGCCTTCCCCGCGGAGAGTCCCTCGGTCCCGGCCGCCGTACCTGCCGCCCCGGCCGGTACGCGCGCGGCCTGGCCGGGTCCCGCCTCCGTGATCTGGGCGCGTTCCCGGGACGTCCGCCGCGCGCGGCCTCCGGCCGCCGCCTGGGCGGGCCTCTCGGCCGCGGCCTTCACGCCCGGACCCGCCGGACGTTCCGCCGATCCCGGGGAGCCGGAGCCCGCCGGGGTGAGATCCGCTCCGGGCCGCACAGGTGAGGCGCATGCCGCGACCGCCACCAGCATGGCCGCCGTCACGAGGGAGAGGGCCGGAAGCCGGCCCGGCCTGTTGTTCCGTTTCACATCTCCTTGGACGCGCGCCGTGCCGGTTTTGTTTGCTCCGCGCCGTCCCCGGCGGTCCGAGGGCACGGTCCCCTGTCCGGCGGGAGGCCGTACCGGCGCCGGGGTCAACGGTCGTCCTCGCCGAGAAAGTCGAGCAGGGCCCGGTTGACCTCACCGGGATGGGTCCAGGCGATGTTGTGCGGGCCGCCCGGGATCTCCACGTAACGGATGTCCTTGACCAGCGCCGGCAGGCGCCTGCCGGTGGCGCCGATGGGCAGGATGCGGTCCTCCTCCCCCTGCACTACCAGGATGGGAACATCGACCCTGGGCAGGTCGTCGCGGAAGTCGGTCAGCCACGCGGTGACGCAGTCCAGCGTGCCCTTGGCCGACGCGCCGGCGGCGACGTTCCAGCTCAGCTGCCACGCCTCGTCGCTGACGCGGGTGCCGCGGAGCTTGTCGACGTTGTAGAAGTCGTCGAGGAACGCCTTCAGATAGGCCGGCCGGTCCTCGACGATCGCGCGCTTGATGCCCTCGAACACGCTCCCGTCGACCCCCTCGGGGTTGTCGCCGGTCTTGAGCAGGAACGGCGGTACCGGGGCGAGCAGGGCCGCCCTGCTCACCCGGCCGGATCCGTAGGCCGCCAGGTAGCGGGTCACCTCACCGGTTCCCATCGAGAAGCCGACCAGCGCGGCGTCGCGCAGGTCGAGCTCTTCCATCAAAACCTTGAGGTCGGCGGCGAAGGTGTCGTAGTCGTAGCCGGACGTGGGCCGGCTGGAGTCCCCGAATCCACGGCGGTCGTAGGTGACGACACGGTATCCGGCGCCGAGCAGCACCAGGAGTTGCCTCTCCCAGGAGTGGCCGCTCAGGGGGAAGCCGTGGATCAGCACAACCGGTCTTCCCTGACCGTGATCCTCGTAGTAGAGCTCGACGTTCCCGGAGTTCTCCCTGCCGACGATGACGTAGGGCATGTGGTTCTCCACTCTGATCTGACCGGTTCCCGGGCCGTGTGGTGGCGACGCTCTGACGTGGCCGACCTCCCGGGCGTGTGACGACGGCTCGGTGACCGCTCCTCACGCGCACCCGGCGCGGCGGGGCGGTACGGCCGCGCGCCCCTCGGCCCCCGGAGCGGGCGGACCGGGACGGCCGGCGTGACGATGGTTTCCGGCATCGCCTCGCCCCAACCCTGGGCACGGGCAATATCGGAGTAAGCGCCCCCGCGCGCAGTATGCCCGCCGGCATCGGCCTCGCTCAACAATGAGCCGCACATCTCTACCGAACAATTGTTTCCCAACAACCCCATTTACGACAATTAACCTAACTCAAGCTCTTTCGATGGCTCATATCGGGCATCACCTCTCCGCTGAGGAGTTTGCGGTCCCGCCAGACCAGACCGCCTGATCAGCAAAGGAGATGGTTACCATGTCCATCGGAATTCGCCGGGCGATCGTAGTCGGCGCCGCCACCATCGCAATGGTCGGCGGCGGCGCGATGAACACGGCTGACGCGGCCTCAACCGGCTCGGCCTCCGCGAAGACGCCGGCCACGTCCCAGACCAAGCCATGCCAGAAGGACAAGAACTGCGCGAGGGGGTACAGCGACGGATACACCGCCGGCGTACGATCCTGCAAATCGGACGGCGGGGGCGGTGGAGGCGGCGGTGGTGGCGGAGGCGGCGCCGGCTTCGGGGAATATCAGCGCGGATTCGATCTAGGATTCAAGCACGCTCGCGCCAAGTACTGCCACTAACCCCAAGACGAATAGACGTCGGCGAACAGAGCGGAAAGGGTCATTGGCGGTAAAGCCGCCATGCCCTTTCCGCTCCGCCTTGGGCCGGTCTTCAACCTGCGCGCCGCCGGCCCAGGCACCGCCGTGCCCGCCGGAGGCCACCATGGAGAGGCGACACCGGTCGCCGGGGCATGCGAGCGACGGCGGCCGGACCCCATATGCCGGCCGCGACGGAGCCAAGGAAAATGTGTACCTAAGGTGTGTACCACTAGTACACTTCTGGCGTGAGCGTCACCCTCATCAAAGCCGCGGGCACCGTCGTTGTCTCGATCCTCCTCAGCCATCCCCTGTGGGCGCCGCAGTGGGGCCGCGGAATCCTAGGCGAGATCGGCGCACAGGGAATGCCCGGCGCACTCATCGCCGTCGCCGTCTTCCTCGGGCTCGTCGCCCTGTACTGCCGCGCCCTCCAGCGCACGATGACGGCGGTGCGGCCCGCCGCCAGGACCGCGTCCCCCGCCTCGGTCTGGTGGATGTTCGCCATCCCCTGCAACTTCACCGAAGACTTCTTCATCGTGCGGACCGTCACCGCCTCACTGACCGCCGACGGGCATGTGACAGGCGGGCTCATCCGCTGGTGGGCCGCCCTCGGCTACAGCTGGTGCACACTCCAGATCCTGTCGCTCTTCCCTGGGACGGCCGGATACATCGGCGGAGCGGTCGCCCTCCCCGCGTGGGCGGCACACTGGATCATGACGGTCCGCGTCAACCGCATGCTCGGCGGCCGGCGGCAGGTCGCCCCGCTCCCCCACGGCCTCTAGGGAAACCGATGCCACTTCCCCGCTTCAACCGACTGCCCGCCGGCACGCGGGCCGCCATCCTCGCGGTGGCCCGTGCCCACTTCGCCCGTGACGGCAAGGACGCCGCGTCGTTCAACCGGATCATCGCCGAAGCCCGCATCTCGAAGACTTCCGCCTACCACTATTTCGACGGCAAGGACGACCTCCTCGGCGCCGTCGTCGACGACGCGGCCGCCCGTACACTCGCCGCGCTCGGCCCCTGGACCGACGTGGCAACCGAGGAGGAACTGTGGGACCAACTGGCGGCGGGCACAGCACGACTGGTCGCGCACCTGCGCGGACATCCGGATGACCGGGCGGTCCTCGCCGATCGGCCGCGTCTCGGCGGCGACTCCTGGATCCAGGGGCTCGTCGCCAACGGCGTGAAGATCGGCCTGATCGCCCCCGACCCGAGCGCCGAACTGGTCGCTGTGGCGACCGCCGGGGTCTTCGGCGCCCTCGATGCGTGGGCGCTCGACCATCCAAGCGATCTCGACCGGTCCGTCACCGACGTGCTCGGGGTGTTCCTCGCACGGCTCTGGGGCGCGGGCGACCACCGCCCGGGGACCGGCCCGGGGACCGCAGCGGGGACCGAAGACCCACCCCACAGCCACGTTGACCCGCGTGGACAAGGGACCACGACCAGCCCGTGAACCGTTCCCGCGACGGCGGATAAACCGGCCTTTCCCCTTGTCCTGCTCGCGCACCCCCGGATGGCAGACCTACCCGCACTCGGTGTTCCACCCCGCTCACCACAGAAACAACCGCTGAACCCCTCGGCAACGGTTCGGCGTAGCCGGCAGTGGCGCTGCAGGCGATTTCCCTCCGGACTCGGCGACACCTTGTTCCGTCCGTTTTGAGAACTCAGGAGGGCGTACGGCCGGCATTCGGGCTTGCGAGGTTTCCATAACGATCCCGGAGAGCCGAGGGCGGCACGTCCGCACCGTCGTCATCGTGATCGTGGTGGCGGTCGCATACGGGGTGAACTTCCCTCGCTTCCCGCGCCTGTGACGCCGGCATGGAGCCGGCACCGCGCACGGTGGCCGCCCCGCGCGCGAGGTGACCCCCGTGCGCGAGATGTCATGATGATCGCATGGCAAGTCACGAAGCCTCGGTGATCGTGCTGACCGGTCCTCCGGGAGCCGGCAAGTCGACCGTTGCCAGGCTCCTCGGCGATGAACTGACGCCGAGCGTCCACCTGCACACCGATGACTTCTGGGCGTTCATCCGGCAGGGCCGTGTGGCCCCGTATCTACCGGAGTCCAAACGGCAGAACGAGGTCGTCATGCGCGTCCTGGTCGCCTGCGCGTTCGGATACGCCGCGGGCGGCTATCAGGTGGTCGTCGACGGCGTCGTGGGTCCCTGGTTCGTCGGCCTGTTCGGCGACGAGGCCGCCACCAGGAGGATCGCACTGCACTACGTCGTGCTCCGCCCCGATCGGGAGACCACCCTGGCGCGGGCGGTCGGACGCGATGAGGGCGCGCTGACCGACCCCGATCCGGTGCTCCACATGTTCGAGCAGTTCGGCGAACTTGGAGCCTTCGATCACCATGCGCTCGACTCGACCGGCATGAGCCCCGCCCAGACCATGCACGCGGTCCGGCGCGGCCTGGCCGAGGAGACATTCCTCCTCAGACCTGACCGGGCCGGCCAGGCCCAAGAAGACCGCGGCGCTCACCCTCTGTAGACACCGGCAAAGGTAACTCCCCCAGCCTCGCCGACTCCCGCGTCATCCTGGACGCGGCCGGCGCCGAGAAGCTCGCCGGGCGGGGCGACGCCCTGTTCGCGCCGATGGCGCCAGCACGCCGGCCCGCCGACCGCCCCGCCCTCCGCACTGGGGGCGCCCCGCAGTCCGGCTGCGCATGATCACCGGGACGGGTGAGCACAGCGGTATCACCCTGCCGGCTCGGCTCGGCCCGCAACGCCCTCGGTGCGCTCGCCGACGGCGACGCCGTCGAGCGGCCGGAGCTCGGACTGTACGGCCTGACCCGAACGTGGCGCCCCCGCCCGTCACGGGCGAGGGCGCCGGTCAGTGGTCGTCGTATCCGCCGTGCCTCGCTAGTCGATGTAAACGCTGCCGACGAGCTTCCACTCGTTGCGCTGGTCAGGTCCAAGAGCACCGAGTATCCGGTGGTTGCACCTGTCGCCTTTGTAGATGACAGCCGCCGTGTTGGTGTGGTTGGTCGCCGAAAGCGGCCCCATGACGGTGTAGCAGCCGCTGGGGTTGTGGTGGCGTCGGCCGTTGATCCATAACGCGCCGTTCTTCCCCGCCCAGGCGTTGCCGGGCGAAACCAGGACCACGGCTGTGGCGGTGATGAGAGCGGCCAGGGCGGCGGTGAGCAGAGGGCGTCCATTAGTCGGGTGCATGTCACGAACATAACCATGAGTAGCCGATCGAGCACTTAACGCTTCAGCAAGCGTGTCGTCATCTCATCCCGCGGGAGCGCCTAGCCGGCCGCACCGCCGAAGCCCCGCACACGGCATGGCGGGGAGTCGAGCCGCCCCGGGTGGCAGGCGTACCCGCACTCGTGCGGCCCGCCGTGCGACAGGCAGTCACCATTGCAGCCGTGCCGGCAGTCACCGAGGTCGTCGCCGGGTGCCGGCAGCCTCCTTGGGCAGCAGAGACCGGGCGAACTCCCGCTGCTTCCTCCACCGGGTATCGCCGCCCGCCCCCCGAACAGCCGGGCCCGTACATGCGGCGGGTCCGCCGCCACCCCTCACGCGCGCCGGGACAGCAGCCCGGCGTCTGGGAACGGCCCAGCGTCCGCGGCGTGACCCTCCTAAGTACATCCACTTCGCGCCATGCCGACGCCGCGTGGGCTCCGCGGGCACGAAAAAACCCGGCGGACCGTGTAGTCCACCGGGCCTTTACCTGCGTCTACCATGTGTGGGCGATACTGGGATCGAACCAGTGACCTCTTCGGTGTGAAAGCGGTCGGCGCAAGATTCTGACCAGGGCGATCACTGATCACCCTGGTCAGGGTATGTGTGAGAGCGAATCTCAGTGAATCTCGATGAGTGTCGGTGAACCTCAATCAAGATCACCTCTCCCAAAATTCTCCCACTCCTCCCCATCCAAGGCGCGCCGTTTCCCGCGCTTTCCAGACACCTCCACTGAGCACCTTGACGCACTCTCCGGCACGGCAGAGCATCAAGGCCGAAGACACCCACAGGAAGGCCCGCCATGAGACTCACCCTGCTCGGCGCCTCCAGCGGAAAGACCGGCTGCCCCGCCCTGTACGCCACCGACCGCGGCACCTACGTCGTCCAGGGCAAACTCGTCACCGACCCCGACGCGATCGCCGACCTGGTCGACCTCCAAGACGACGAGTTCTACGTGGAGATCCCCGCGAACCTGCTGAGCTTCGCCCAGAAACACAAGTGACCAGTGGCCCACTTCGCCGCCCCCTCCGGGCTCGTCGCCCTGGTCCTCGGCTTCGAGCACACCGCGTTCCGGCTGGAGGTCCGCGACCGCTACAACGAGCCGTCCGAAACGGAAATCGTCCGCCGGTTCCTCGACACCGGGGAACTCGACGACTCCTACATGACGGACTGGATCGAGGAACTCGCTCCCCGAATCGCCTCCGGCCAGCGGATGGAGCGGGTACGGGTGGTGTCCGAACCGCACAGCGACTACACCCGGTTCGGGCTCGCCCTCGCGGCGCACAACACCGCGGCGGGCGAGGACATCCGCTACCTGCCCCGCAACCACGCAGCTGGACTCGACCTGCCCGGCCATGACTTCTGGCTGATCGACTCCACTACGCTGCTCCTGCTGCGGTTCGGCGAAGACGACGTGCTGCTCGGCGCCGACGTCGTCACCGACCCGGCCGTAGTCGTCCGGCATTGCTACTACCGGGACGTGGCCCGCCACTACGCCACCCCCTGGAGCGAGTACAAGACCCGTGTCCAGCTATCAGAAGGCCCGTGAGGCCCTCGGCCTGCGCCTGCGTGAACTGCGCCGTGACGCACGCCTGACCGGCGCCGACCTCGCCTCCACTTCGTGCTCGCCGAGTCGGCGCTCCGGTTCCGCCTGTGCCCAGCCGACAGTATGGCCGCGCAGCTGGAGAGGTTGGCGGTCGCCTCGACGATGCGCACGATCCGCCTGGGGATCATCCCCTTCGAGGCGAGTTACCCGGTCGCGCCGATCCACGGTTTCCACGTCTTCGATGATCAGCGTGTCGCGGTGGAGACTCTCGCGGCGGAGCTCACGATCACCCAGGCCAGCGAGGTCGCCACTTATTTGGGCGCGTTCGCCCGGCTTGCTGACATGGCGGTTTATGGGCGGGATGCTCGTGTACTGATCGAGCGGGCGGTGGATGACCTGGTATCTGGCCTGTAGAAGGTGCGGCAAGGTGCTCGGCTCGCGTCACTGTTCACGTGTGTGAGCATCTTTGAGCACTGTCCTTCAAGGTGCGCGCAGCTTCGTTTTACCGTCCTGCTCATCGTGGTCACCCCGATGGCGTCGTTGCCTGCCCCGGTCATCGCCCTGGCGCTGATCGCACTGGTGGCGGGTGGCGTGCTGGCCGCGGCCCGTACCTCGCCCCGGCAGATGCCGCACCGGCTGGGCCTGCTGCGCACCCGCCTGACCCGCCGCACCTCATCCGCTCCCGCGCCGCCGGCCGTCCCCGCCTCTTCCACGGCTCCGGCCGACGACACCCGCGGCCAGGCAACACCGGTCACGCAGCCGGCCCCCGCCCCCCCCGGACCGGTCACGCAGCCGGTCGACCCCGGCCTGGTGCAGGAACGCGCCCCCTACGACAGCCCGCTGCTGAACAGCGCGCCGGCTCCGGCTCCGGACGTGCACCATGCCGCCAACGCCGCCCCTGCCCTCGACGTCGAGGCCGCCTCCCCCACCATCACCGGCGGCGCCCGCTCCGCCAGGCCGGTGGGGTCGCCGAGCCTGTCGCTGCTGCGTCCCGGCTCCGTGCCGCGCCCGGCCACCGAAACCAACCAGGCCGTCGTCACCGCCCTCACCCAGGTGCTGGAGGAGTTCGGCGTCAACGCGGCCGTGACCGGCTTCACCCGCGGGCCGACCATCACCCGCTATGAGATCACCCTCGGCCCGGCCGTCAAGGTCGAGAAGGTCACCGCGCTCACCAGGAACATCGCCTACGCGGTCAAGTCCGCCGACGTCCGGATCCTGAGCCCGATCCCCGGCAAGTCGGCGATCGGCGTCGAGATCCCCAACACCGACAAGGATCTGGTCTCCCTCGGCGACATCCTGCGCTCGCAGGTGGCCCAGGCCGACCACCATCCGATGATCGTCGGTCTCGGCAAGGA
>NZ_JBEXUG010000043.1:0-43956 GCF_040614315.1 Streptosporangium sp. NPDC006007
CCGCGCTGAGCTGGATCTGCCGACTCACATCCAACCCGCTCAGGCCTGGCCACCGCGAGCAGCGACCCGGTGAACGTTCCCGGTCACCGCACTAGAGGGCTATGCGGCAACGGTGGGTCGGTGATGGCGAGCGTCTAGAGGGGATGATGTGTCCTAGGAAAAACTCCAGAACACAGCTGTGGCATCGTCATACGCCTTGCCCCGAGGCCACCGGGAACCGTCCGGGTCACCGCGTTCGGCCTCACGGGTCCGGCGGATCAACTCCTCAGGACCGGATCCGTCCAGCAGATCGAGAACCTGCCGCCAGGTGGCCAAGCCGAACAGATCGACCAGCCGGGAGGCCCCGTCGCTGAGCAGCGCGGCGGCCCGCAACCGATCAACCGGGACGCTTCCCGTCAGGGCGTGCTCGGCCGCCAGCGGGTCGGCGGCGGCGACCCAGAAACCGCCCTCGCGGTTACGGTGCTCGCGCAAGGTCTCCACATACCGGCGAAACGCCTCGGTGTGCTCAGGGCTTCCGCTTCTCAGGTCGTCCATTCGCGCCCGGTAACGCGCTCCGATCCGTTCCACGCGGTCGTCGCAGATCACGATCGGCTGTGCCGGGCCGGTGTCGAGAACCACAACGGAGTCGGCCAGCACCAGCCACTCCACCGCGTCTTCGGTGCGGCGCAGCATCGCGACCGTGGCCGAGGGGGACCCGGCGTGGGACAGATCGCAGGTGAAGTCATGCAGCGAGGCGACGGTCCTGATCGCCTGGGAGAGGATCTCGGCTAGGGGGCCGGTGTTCTGGGTCACGGCGGCCAGCAGGGTGGAGCCGAGGGTATGGGCGTACCAGGCGACGCCGTGAGAGCAGCCCGACTCCAGGCCCGCCGGAGTGCCGGCCCCGTCCACGACGACCACCGCGTTGGAGGTGACCCCGGCGAAGTCCTCGTTGGGCCGAGCAGGGGAGGCGGGTTCGGTGGCCAGGCGGAGCCGCATGTCAATCGTCCTCGCGATCTTCCCTGTGGTCTTCTTCGTGGTCGTCTTCGTGCCGGTAGAGCGGGGCGACGAGCTGTGTGCGGACCGGTTCCCCGGTTTCGGGGTCGTATGCGACGCTGACGACGGTGGAGAAACGCCGATCACCGACCTGGCCCCACAGGGTGGCGATCTCGGCGGCGAGCAGGTCGATCACCCCCAGGGAGCCGTTGGGGTGGATACCGGCGATGGCCAGGAACGTGCCGTTACCGTCCGGGCGAGGCAGCCGGCCCAGATAGGCCGAGTCGGCCGGCTCCGGTGGGGTGGTCTGGCTGCCGGAGCGGTAGACGGCGCCGGTTCGCCTGTCGCGCAGCAGCCAGCCGAGGTCATCGCGCTCCCACCGGATGACCGGGTCGGTGTCGTAGGCGGCGCGCATCTGCTCTGACATGCGGGGGCCGCAGATGACGAGCAGGCCGGGCCGGTTGAGGTCGATCTTCCCGTCGACGGAGACGTTGTCGGAGGCCACCGCGAGGCCGAAGGAGCGGGCAAGGTCTTCCAGCCGTTTTCCCGAGCGCATGTCGTCCAGGGTGAGCATGGGCCGGTTGTGTTCGGGGTCCAGCCGCAAGGGGGTCACCACGGTCACCGCGCCGGTGCCGAGGAAGGCGCCCTCGGGAGCCGGGCCGGTGTGCTTGATCTGGTGGATGCGCCCGCGCGACAGCCCGGCCTGCTCAGCGATCTGAGCGTAAGAGACGCCTTGGGCGTGGAGTTCCTGGATAACGCGGCGGCGCAGCCGGGCGAGCTCGGTCACCTCCTGCTGCGCGGCGTTGAGCCGTTCGGTCGCGGCCCGGATCAACCGGTACGGGTCGTCGATGGCGGCGATCCGCTCAAGGTCACTCGGCACGGCTACATCCCCTCGGTGATACTCCGCCGAGTCTAGACCCCTAGACGATATGCGGTCGATCGCCCAGAAGAGTACAGATGTGAGCCTTTCGCCGGTGCTGGGGCTCGTCGCCCGGATCGCCGAACGTTTCCTCGGCACACCCCGGGTCATCGCGCCTGTCCTGTCAGCAGCGCCGCCCACAGCTTCCGTGTCTCGCCCTCACGGCCTCGGGAGGTCTCGGCGACGGTTCGGTGCGCGCCCTGTACGGTGCGGCGGATGAAGAACTGCCCGCCCGCCGAGCACAGCTCGTAGACGACCGACCGGCAGCCACACGTCCAGTCGAGCACCCGGCACCGCTCACCGAGGCGCGGCCTAATCCAGGCCAGCCGGGCAGGGTTGGACTGCGGCACGGGCAGATGGGAAGACAGGCAGCCGCTCATCGCGGGGACACCTTGTAGGGGGCCAGGTCCATGGAGGCCCACACGATGCGCCCGCCGGAATCTCCGGTGACGCCCCAGTTCATCGCGAGTCCGGCGACCAGTGTCAGGCCGCGCCCGCCCTCCCCGTCCAGCGGCGGGGGAAGGGGGCGCGGGATGCGGGGGCCGCCTTGGTCCAGGACGCCGAGCCAGACCTTGTCGCGGTCGATCTGGATGGAGACGGTGAAGCAGCCGCCGAACCGGCCGCTTGCGGAGTGGCGGACGGCGTTGGTGGCCAGTTCGCTGACGATCAGTTCGGCGTCGTCGACCCCGGGCCATCGGCGAAGGAAGGCGGTGACGAACCGGCGGGCCTCGGCGATGGCCACGGGGGAGCCGGGGAAGGTGCGGGACATGCGCCACGGTGGCATGGCGAGCTCCGATGTCTAGGGGGCTATACATCCAGGCTGCCAGGGTAAGAGTGACACTCCAAGTATCTCAAGGCATTCGACTTATAAATAAGTCTCTTCGTTGAGGCGGGTCGCCAACTCCTGATAATCCGCCCCGACCTGTCCCAGAAGATTCCGCAGCCCCTCGCCGTACACCGCCACCGCCGCGAACGCCTCGAAGATCTCCATATGAGCGGCCAGCTCGTCCGGCCCGCTCAGTGTGAGATCACCGGTCAGGCTCTCCACCACACTCACCGCACCGTCAAAGACCGTGAACCCGTGCAACGGAAGAGCCGGAGCCTCCACCGACCACGGCACCACCCCCAGCCGCACGCAAGGAAGCGTCGAGATCTGAACCAGCCGATCCAGCTGAGCCCGCATCAACGCCGGCGACCCCGGCCAGGTCCGCACCGCCCCCTCCGCCAGCACAAAGCAGAACTCCCGCCCCGACTCAAACAGAACGGCCTGCGCCCCCACCCGGACCGCCGCCGCCCTGGCCACGTCCTCACCATCGACATCCCGGCCGAAGGCCAGAACAAGCCGCGCGTACTCCGCCGTCTGCAACAACGCCGGAATCATCCCCGACTGAAACGACACCACCCGACGAGCCGACCGCAACCGGGCCGCGTTCGCCGACTCCTTGCCGGCCAACCCCCCTTTGAGACGGGAAACCTCATCGCGCAGCCGCGCAAGCAAGGCATCCAACTCCCCGCGGCGCACCTCATCCAGCCCCAGGGCCTCGGCCAGCCGATCAACCGTATCCGGGACGGGAAGAAGCTGCCCCGTCTCAATCTGAGAGATCGTCGGCTGAGTCACCCCAGCCCGCAGCGCCAGCTCCTTACCCGTCAGCCCCGCATCCTTACGCAGCCGACGCAGCAACCCACCCAACACCCGAAGCCGATCCCGACGATCCTCCACACCCAGCGTTCTACCAGCCACCCAACTGCCGGAGGCCGCCCATCCGGGATCACTGCCGAATTGTTCTCATGGGTATCAAGGCGGCGGCGCGGCGCGCCGCCGCACGGCCCGCCGCCCGAACGCCGCCCGAGCGTGCGGCGTGGGCGCCGGTCTCGGCCGGCGGCGGGACCACGGGCCGCCCACCGCACGGAGCCCCCGCCGTACCAAGCCGCACCGCCGACCAGGGATGCGCCGCCGCAAAGATGCAGCACGACGATCGCCATGCTATGGCCGGCCATCACACGGGGTTGGGGGCGATCGAAGGTCTGGGACTTCGTTCCTCAGCCCCAGCCCACCGAGAGGCAAGATTTGGCGCAGCCGCGTTACGACCAGGAACGCCTTGATCTAATCCGTTCATAGGTTTCCGGACTCTTGCCGGTGTTGTATGCCACGATTGACGCATGGCGAAGTTGGGGCGGCGGGCCACCTTTGAAGAGCGCCTACGCGCGTGTCAGTTGATCGAAAGCGGCAAGTCACCGGATCTGGTCGCCGAGATCCTCGGCTTCGGTCGCGCCACCGTCTTCGAGTGGTTGCGCGAGTACCGCACGCTCGGCCCCGGCGGGCTGCGCACCAAGAAGACCCGCGGGCCGGCGGCCAAGCTGACCGACGTCCAGCTCGCCCGCCTGCATGCGCTGATCGTCGGTACCGACCCCCGGCAGCTGAGCTTCGGATTCGCGCTGTGGACCCGGGCGATGGTGGCCGAGCTGATCCGCCGCGAGTTCAAGGTGAAGCTGTCGCCGGTGAGCGTCGGCCGCGTCCTGGCCAGGCTCGGCATGTCCCCGCAGCGTCCGCTGTATCGCGCCTACCAGCAGAATCCGGCCGCGGTGGCCGAATGGAAGCAGCAGACCTTCCCGGCCATCGCCGCCGAGGCCAAGCGGCTGGGCGCGGTGGTGTTCTTCGCGGATGAGGCCGCGGTGCGCACCGACCACCACGCGGGCACCACCTGGGCGCCGATCGGCTGCACGCCGGTGGTGGCCGCCACCGGGGCCCGCCGCTCGGTCATGATGATCTCGGCGGTCAGCCCTCGCGGTGAGCTGCGTTTCCAGCTGTTCGACCAGGGCCTGGACGCTGATGCGTTCATCGGGTTCTGCAAGCGCCTGCTCGCCGATGCCAACCGGCCGGTGTTCCTGATCGTCGACAACTCCCGCGTCCACCGGGCCAAGAAGGTCAAGCGGTTCGTTGAGGACAGCCGGGGTCGGCTGTCGCTGTTCTTCCTGCCGCCGTACTCGCCTGAGCTGAACCCGGACGAGTGGGTGTGGAAGAACGTCAAGCATGACCGGATCGCCCGTGCCTCGGCGCGCAGCGTGGAGGAGCTCAAGACGTTGGCGCTGGGCGCGCTGCGGCGCTTGCAGAAGCTGCCCGCCCTGGTGCGGTCCTTCTTCGCCGATCCGCATCTGGCCTACATCGGGGAATGCCTCTGAAGAGTCCAGAAACCCATGAACTGGTTAGATCATCCTGCAGATGCAAGACCTGGATGGGGCCATTTTGGCATGGCTTTTGCCTAAGAGGTTGTGCTAGCTGCGCTTGAACATGTCCGAGATTTTTTGAACACCATCAAGGCGCTCCGCCGCCTGTGGATCTATAGCCAGAAGTAGTTGAAGCGCGGAGAACGCAAGACACGCGACTATTATTGGCTGAGAGAGCGGGCCCAGCAGACTTTCGAAATATGTCCATATAGCCAGGGCGGTTCCCGCGGGGATTGTTATCGCAAAGAACCGCTTTGCTGCTCTAGTAAATCGCCCTTGAGTGAGCTTGATGTCGGAAGCTTCTTCGGGCACCAATAACTTCCAGTTGCCTTCTGTGGCATCGACAAGCGCCTGTTGCAACGATTTGTTAACGTCGCGAATGTGCGTGCCGATGAATATAAATTGTAGTTGCCATCTTCTGAATGCGAAAGCTATTCCATTTGCATGAGAAGCGATCTCATATCCGGCAATGCCGTAATGGCGTCGCATAAGTCGAGGCCATGGTCCGCTCGCTATTCTAGATAATTCAACGCATTTTCTGTCGAACCATTCTCGACGGCCGATCAGAACCGATTCGTGTGCGCTAGTCCTGTGTGCCAGGCTACTGTCTAGCTTGCTGGCTAAGTCAAGTAGTCCCATAAGGATAAGCGCTGAACAGTATTCGGCCCTATAGGTCAATATTCTAGGGTCGATGTGAGTGGTTATGAGTATATTGAGGCGGAGAAACAGATATATCAAACCTATGAGACTTGCAGCGCTCAACGTCCAAATCATTCCATATGAAAATGAGTAGATTGCTATCTGTTGAGGTTTAAGTGTTAGAGATGGGAACAGTTCTGCCAGGAACGCCGGAGGCTGGAGTGTGACTGTGTTCCAGGCCGCTTTAGTGGAGTCTTGGAATATGTGAAAACGCCAACTCATATATATGGCTAGAGCTGTGCCAGCTAATTGGGCTAGAACGGTGCCTCGATGGCGCTGTCTAAGGCGGATGGTGGCGAGTAGCTCTAGTGCAATGAGGGCGCAGAGGGCGCCGAACACTCCACTACCATCTAAATTTGGCGGCGGCAAAAAGCTGTTTATCATGAAGAAGAGGGCTGCTAAAATCGCTGCAGCAATGCTTATCTTAACGCGTGGTTTAGACTTAAGTGCGGCGCGCAGTGGGGGAAAGTAGTTCTGTGCTTGATAGGACCGCGCTGCGTCAAATATTACTGGCCTCAGTCTGTCTATTGTATCGGAATCAATTTCACTGAGATCTTCGAAATCTGAAATGCGTTTGTCGATTGCAGCGTAGAATTCGCGGCTGTAGTCGCCCAAGAGAGTTGAGTACTCTCGGCGGGTTGCGCTCGCTGCACGTCCGATTTTTCGCAGGACAGGTCGCACCTTTTGCTCCACATGGTAGGGGGATTTCCTGTACATACTCGGAGCACGCCGAGGATCTCGCAAGCCTTCTAACTACTTCTAACGCAGGATCTAGTGCCGTGACGCTTTTTAGGCACTCTCTAGTTCCATTCCTCGCCATACTGTGCGAGCAGCGCCCTGAGACGCTGGGCTCGCTCGTTGTCCTGTCCCCGCAGCTTGCTCCTGTACTTGTGCTTCCACTTTGCAAGAGCATGTTCGTGCTCATCGCCGAGTGTCAGGGAAGGCTTGAGGTGGCCATTTGCTTCTCCAAAGGCAGCTAGAGCAGCGATTTTGGAGTTCCAGGCGTCCGCATTCTTGCTCCAAGTCCAGCCGGGAAGAGATTCCAGCTTCTTGATCTGTTCGACAGGCAGCTGAGGTCGGCTGGAACGCCAGTTAGTGATCCACATACCGATCTTGTGTCCCTCCCATACATCTTTGTCCTTGATGCTTGCGAGAGTGGTGTCCAGTTGGCGGCAGTAATCGGAGAGCACATCGATCTGCTCGTCGAAGCGACTGTCACGCGGTGTCCAGCACCAACCCGGAATCTTGTCCATCGCCTGGATCTGGTAGGCCGGAAGGTCTCGCCCGTCGTTTAGGAGCTTTCTGCGGCGCTCGCGCAGCTTTTGGGCCCACCTTCGAGCGGGCCGGACATCGGCATCGGGGTGACGCTGACCGGTGCCCTGCCAGTTGAAGGCGTACTGGTACTGATCGAGGCCCTCCCAGAACCTTCCGCTTTGCACGTCGAAAGTCCAGGAAGGTATAGCTGTGAGATGTTTCTGGCGCTCCTTGGAGAGCGTCCCCTTCCGGAAAGAGGCGCGCTGTGTGTAGCACCAGGTGCGCAAGTCAACGTCTTTGAGGAGGATCCCATAAGGGATATTGCAGTGACCGAAGTACTCGTGGAAGCTGACTAAGATCTTATACATCCGATCCCACTTGTCCTCAAAAGTATCGGATTCGGCTTTGGATGTGGGGTTTCCAAGGCGATCGATGATCCAGCTGTCCGACAGGTTCTTGGCTTGGAGGCATCCGGCCCGGCGATAATCCTCGGCAGCATCTGCGGGAATGTAACCGAGGTTGGAGAGGTGGGTGATCACAGTGGTCGCGACGCGGTAAGGATGGGCATCCTTGCCAACGGTAACGTCGAAGACGGGGTCAATTTTGGTGAGATTGTGTTCTCGGACTCTAACCACTGCCCAACCCGCCTCCCTGAGGTGGCCGGTTTTCACCGTGTCGCGCTCCAGTCTCCCCGGGAGACCATGACTGTAGGCGCCGTCAAATTCGACTATGAGACGCACCGAGTGATCCGCGATGTCAACTTCTTTCGCCCCTTCGCCGTCGACCTTGATCTTGTTGAGCTCAGGCGAGATGGTCAGGAATCTACTGAGCTCAGCCTTGAGCCTCAGTTCGGGCCGCGAGGTGCGAACGAGGTAACAGTTAGGACAGCCAGTACCTTCCCGGGTTGCGCTGCCGGCCCGATCTGAGACTGACGCTGGCCAGGACGGATGCTTAGGATTGTTCAGGCAATCCCAGATGATGCGCTTGTTGCTGGCTATCGACACCAGATCGGGAGTGAGCGGAAGGTTCCTCTCCTTGTTCCAGGAGAGGATCAAGTCTGGACGTAAGAGGGATAAGCGGTTGGCGTTCGTGACGTTCGTGCCGAGCTTCTGACTGCGAGGGCATTCTGGGCATTTCGCGGGGTATCTCGAACGAGTGCGCGTACTAATCAATGCTTCATAGGAATTGTGACCCTCTGGGCATTTCCACCACCGCTTCTGTCTGCTTGAACTAATCGAGAACTGGTCTGGTGTGAAGGGGAAATTCTTCTCGTAGTCCCAGTCTGCGGCCACATCCGGGTGACACAGCGAGAGACGATTCGCGTCGGTCATCCTCGCCATAGTGGACCCCTGAGCAGCATGTGAGCACTGGTTGCTAGCTTCGGAGCGGTCTTGCTTGTCAACCGGACGCCCCAGCGAGAAGGGTCGCATGAGCTACTGACAATTTGAATGCGGCGACGGACCCTCTTTGAGGCCCGGCGAATCTAGGCACGGGCTGCTTTCGCTGCCCGCGATGGTGCCGAACGGGCTGGCTATCCCAGGAAGAACACGGGCGCAGGCCGCTTCCACCTTCGGGCGTTGCAGGTCGCTGATCTCGCCCCCGATGATGATCCGCTGTGGAGTCCGGACCGGCTGACCTCAGACGTCCTGGAAGCTCTGCCCTTGGGCTTAGAGCAGGCAAGGGCTTGGGTGATCGATTGGTGCACCCGTCCTCGACACGAGATCTTAGCCTTACGCATGTGTAAGAATATCCCCGGCCCAATGGAGTTGATCCCGGATCGACTGGCGGTGGGTCCGGTAAGAACTCAGATCGATCCCTGGTCGGCCCTTCAACCTCACCTGCCGTGACGTGCAATATACGTGCAATGATCATGGTGGCGAGAGCGGTGCAGAGATATAACACCGCAGGTCGGAAACCGTGCCATGCCGGGGACGGGCATGGCCTGTAAAACCGTCGGCGTCGCTAGCCGAAGCTTGGAGCCCCTCCATGCCTTTTGTCGATGTATCGAAATGACCTCACCTTAGGGTGAAGATGAACAGGTGGCTGTCTAGACTTCTGTTGAGCGATGTTTTGGTCGGTACCGGCAAACTTCTCTAACGAACTTCTCCGTTTCGCTATCTGGCCTGAAGAAGACATGTCGATTAGCGGCGATGGCCTGTAGCTTATTCAGATCATCGACCTTGGACTTGGGAATAGAGCCAATCAAATTATTGGGGCCAAGGGCGATTAGATGCTTAGGGCCAATAGGTAGAACGACAGTGTGCGCGTCTCCGATGGCCATGTTGTAAGTTCCGTCGTGGCGCATCGTAATTGCAGGATTGTCGCCGATAATAAAAGCACCCGATTCGGGTGCGATGATCTCAATTTTAAATTTGGCTAGAAAGAATCGAATTTTATCGAACATCTCCTCAATGTTGTTTCGAAATAACCTTCCACTCTTATGGTCTTTAGTTGGAGTGGAGTTTTCCATAATGCGATCGAGGTATGCCCCCAGGGTGTGTGGTCCCGGCAAATGCAAACCCGTCTCGCGCAATGCTTCGACTCGCAATAATTCTTCATTATTTCGTAGGAGGGTGGTTCGTAGTCTTTTATAGACGTCAGAGAAAGCGTTGTGATGGACCTTGTGGTAGCGATGAGAACGGACCATATGCACTGCAATCAGATTGCGGAGCGTTTCGGCATGTTTGGGATCGTTGAATACCGTTCCGTCATGCACGGCCATGAGCGTAGGCGGAACCTCCTGCTCTACCCTTCCCCATAGATTTTCCGCAGAAGCCGATTCGATTCTTACGAAGTCTTCAACCCAACCGCATGCGCGAGGTGACTTTGGCTTCTGGGAACGTTCTGGATAATCTAGATCAAATTTGATCAACTGTAGGCCGCTGCTCTTGGGTCTCGGTACGGCGAACTGTTTCAACAGAACTTGAGACACCACATGCTGCCTGGACACATGCTGAATTCCGACGGTTGCCGGCGTGCCTCCAGCGGATGCACCTTGTGAGGTATGAGCGGCCGCCTCGTCTTTTTTGGCAGTCACGAGCTAATCCTGCCAGATGCGGTCCGATGGCCCAGCCGATTTCTGTAGGTCCAGCGGTTTTTGTGATGGGGATGCAAAACCGTCGCTGGCTACATCGGTTTGATCGATGTCGGACCGGACAAGGCCCTTGTTCTCGGTGACCATCCCGTCGACACCGCGTTCCTGTCCGAATACAACCTCTTTGTCCGATGGGTCGCTACGGACATCCTTCAGGCTGCTACCGAGGTGGTCGGTTCTGCGCAGTGGGAGGAGGAATTGGTGTGGGACATCAGAGGAGCCATTCTTCTCTTCGACTCCGTCCACGGTCATGCCTACATCGACGTCGAGGAACATCTTAGGGTGGACCTTCCACCAGGGCGCTACACCGTCCGTGCCGCTTATGCTCAGACCGAGGCCGCCTACATGGTGATCGTTCAGCTTGTCCAGCAGATCTGATCCTGTGGGATATGCGCGGGATGATCTTCCAGTCCCTATGCTGGAGCACATGTATCGCAGCAGCTCAGGGCCGTTGTCGAGGCCAGGAACGCAGTCCTCTTGAAAACCGCTAGGGCCGGTGACGGTCCTCGTGGGTTCGAATCCCGTGCTCTCCGCTGAAAAGGCAAAACGTCGAGAGTCGGTCTCGGTGTCCACATCCAAGGGGAAACGCCCGCTCAGCGGCTCCTCAGTGAGAACGGAGGGGGATCGGCGATGTATGAACCTATCGCGGAAACGTCTACCAAGCCCCTCTGTATGACTCTACGCTTACGAGTGAACGCTCTACGTCAGGAGTCAAGTGGGGAGAAGCGCATGGGAACACATGAAGGTCCCCGCAAGCCACCCCCGAAACCCGTAACGCTGCCGAAACCGCACCCTGACGGCAGCCCGCCACCGGGGCAGCACGAGAAGCCGACGCCGAAGTGACCTCCGTCGTAAAAACACCCTGGCAGGAATTACGAGAACTCCTGCTGAAGACCGGGACGATGGCGCCGGACTGGGCGCGGGCGGGCGACGCGGTTCCCCGACGGGTCTTTCTCCCCGACCTGATGTGGCCCTTCGACAACGACCTCGACATCCCCGTCTCCAAGACGGCCGACCCTGAGGCGTGGAGCCGCTGGGCCGATTCCAACGTCCCCATCACCACCCAATGGGACGATGGTCACCACACCGGGACCGCGCCCGGCGAGTGGCGGACCAGTTCCAGCTCCACACCCAGCCTGGTGTTCTCCATGTTCCGGGACCTGTCGGTGTTCGACGGCGCGAGAGTGCTGGAGATCGGGACGGGGACGGGCTGGTGCGCCGGTCTGCTGTCGGCCCGGCTGGGTGAGCGCAACGTCGTCTCGGTCGAGCTCGACGAGGCGGTGGCCGACCGTGCGCGCGAGGCGCTGCACGCGGCCGGATGGCATCCGGAGGTCGTCACCGGCGACGGCCTGCTCGGCTGGCCGAACCGGGCACCGTACGATCGGATTCTGGTGACCGCCGCTGTCCGTGACGTGCCCCGGGCCTGGATCGACCAGGCCCGGCCCGGCGCCGTCATCGTGATGCCCTGGGGCACGCGCTACAGCTATCGGGACGCCGTCGCCCGCCTGGTCGTCGCCGACGACGGGACCGCGGGCGGACGTTTCACCGGGCCTGCGGGGTTCATGCCGTTGCGCTCCCAGCGCCTGGACTGGCCGCGGCACACCGATTACATTCCCGGCGACAACTGGCCCGCAGGCACTCGTGAGTCGGTGACCAGGCTGGCCGCGTCGTCGGTTGTTCCGGAGAACTCCTACGCCGCCGCCGTGTTCGTACTCGGGCTGCTGGTCCCCGACTGCGTCCACAACCACGGCCGTGCTGACGACGGCACGCCTGTCATGTGGCTGTACGGGCTGGCGGATCGGTCATGGGCGGCGGTGTACTTCTACGGCGTAGACGGCCGCTCGGTCTCCCAGGTGTATCAGGGCGGTCCGCGCAACCTGTGGGACGAGGTGGAGGCTGCCCACGGGTGGTGGGTTGATCGGGGGCGGCCGGGACATGAGGAGTTCGGGCTCACCGTCATGGCGGACGGGCAACAACGCGTGTGGCTGGGTGATCCCTCCAACCTGGTCTCCCGCATGACGGCCGGGCCCGGCGGGACGCGGTGAGGACGCTCTCTCCCATCGAAAATCTCGGCGGGGGACCTCGCCTTCAGATGATGGGGAATGCCGTCCTTAACGGCCCGGTCTCGTACACGCGGGGGCTGGTTGGTGACCTGTGTACTTCTCGTCGAGGATGACATCGTCGGCCCCACATCCGCGGGGTTGGTTTCCGCGCCGCGCCGCCACGGTTGGGGGCGGTCCAGCCAGCCCCGCGTCTGCGGGGTTGGTCTGCTCGGGTACGGCGCGGCCCTTAACGACGTCGTGGTGCTGGCAGCCGACCTGGAGCGCACCGGCTGAACCCATGGCGAAGCGCCCCACTCCCACAGGTGGGGCGCTTCACCCAGCCGACTCCAGACCCTTTACCAGCATCTCGGCGCGGGCTCCCACAGCGTTGGCATCATCCAGCGAGTGAACCTGCGCCCCCAGACCGGCGAAGATCTCTTTCGCCTCGTCGAAACAACGCTCCTGCGACGCGGTCTCCGGTGGCATGACGACCACCTGTAGATCCACCGCCGCGTCGATCGTGCTGATCTGCCGGGTGGCTGTGTCGATCACCCGGGCCTCTTCGCCGCCTCGGAGCCGATCCAGTGCGTACCCCCATGCCTTCACCTGCATCGACACCTCATCGAGGCTGGATCGCCTGAACGACCATGCCTGCGTCAACTGCACCGCGTGCCCATTGGCGATCGCGAAGTCCACCGTGTAGTTCACATGAGCGCCCACGAACACCTGGGGGCGCTTGCGGACCAGTGATGGGTCGATGTCCACGCGGCGGTATACGTCTCGGAGCTCGCGGGTGATGGCGTCTTTGTTCATTGAGACCTGACGGGGCTGGGGCACCGGATCAATGATCATGTGCCCGAATATGAGTTCCAACGCTTCCTGGGCGCTATTCGCCAGGATCGGTGCCGGCGGGCTGAGCTGGACGATATTGCGGTGATCGTGGTGCAATCCCCGCAGCCACTCCTCGTCGAGGATCTCACTCTCCAAAGGCGTGCGCTGGGCATCGATCATCGTCTCCAGTCGCAGCATGAAACCGCTTGCGACGTCCAGCACGGCGACGGGGGCGAACCTGCGGATCCGGTCGGTCCTGCTGAGCTGGCGGATTCCCCAGTCTCCAGTGACCGGATCTCCCGCTATCGCCCCGTAGTTGACAAACTCGCCTGTTTGTGGATCGGGGAGACATCTGATGATCGAGTAAATATAGCGACTCATCTGGACTTAACCTCCCTTCCAACCAATGCTCGGATACGACTGGCGACAGATGGCGCCCGGTATTCAAGGAACCAGCCGAGCGCCTCCAGATCGCCGTTACTGACTGGCCACGATGCTGGCACGCCACACAGGATGTTGACGAGAGCATCGCGATTGATTTTCTCAAGGGCCACCGACACTTCCTCAACCGCCTCCTCGTTGAGGTCGCGCGGAACGTCGGGGAGCTCGTTGGGCTCGTCGGCACACTGGACCAGGTACCGCCTCTCCCAGCATCCGTCGTTAGAGGGCAGGTAGAGGCCGTGGTCGTGGCTGTAGACGCTCTCGTCGTTGTCGAGGTCGTACAGCCATTGAGGATCACCCCCAAAGCACCAGTCCCACAACGCGTAGACGCCCGCCTGCCGCCGCCGGTTGTCGTCGCGTGTGCGTGACTCCAGGGCATACCGACGTTCAATGACTTTGGACAGTGCGAGGCTCGCGTGGGCCAGCCCTGCCTGGAGGTGTCCTTTACCCAACGGCCAGCCGGCCAGTTCCTCGGGGATGCGGATGAGGTTGCTTTCGCATACGGGTGCGTTGATCAGCCGTCCGACGTTGGACACGATGTGCTCGATGGCCACGGACATTTTGGAGTGTTGTGGGCATGTGTCGATGCACTTGACCCAGTATCTTCGGCCGTCATCGGCGGCAGCCAGGAACGGGCGCGCGAAGCTGTTTCCACCTGTCGACAGGAGAGCGGTCATCCTCAAGTCGTTGAAGTCGTCGTTCCGATCCTTGATGAGACCGTTCCAGTCTTCCAGCTCAACCAATGCGACCACTTCTCGTAGTGGAGTGGAGGGGCCCCGCCTTGGAGCACCTTAGAGCAATAGCGGAATCGCGGTGTCAGGTTTTGTCGGATAGAGACAGGTGGAAGGGATCTGCGGTTCAATGTGGATTGCGGACTTTGCTGTTATATCGGGCGGCCTGTAGCTCTTTACTCTTTTTCATGAGGTTTTTGGGTTGGGCCACCGGTGGGGCCGTGGACGAGGTGTCCCGGGCGATGACGACCTCTGAATGCCCGGCCTGCGCGACGTGCGGGCGGCCGGGGCTAGCCGGGGCTATGGGTGTCAGGCGCGTCACCGACGCACTCGCTTCGCGGGCGGACCGAGCCTGTCCTCTCGGCGGTGCCGCCACGGAGGCGTTCGCTCCGGGGGGCCGGGGCGAGGATGATCGAGCCGGCGCGGCCGTCCTTCTCGGTGGGGGTGTCGTCGGCCGGCCGGGGAGGGGGCGGTCTTGGCCAGGGGCGTTCCGGGGTTTGGTGACGCTGGGTGATGGGTGCTTCGGGGTGAATGTGCAGGTCGCGACAGTCACCGTGCCGTTTAGACAGCAATGCGTGGCGTTTGGGTAATCAGTTCACCTGCTGGCCAGGCGTAATGTGCTTTTTCGCACTGCCTGCCGGGATGGGCCCCCTGCCAGGCTCCAGACACGGTTTGCTCAGTAACCACGATGCCTGCAGCATAGGCGTGGCTTTCCTGGAACAATCGACAGGGCGGTTAGAGTAAGTGCTTGACCATGGTTAACGGGGTCGGGAGTAATACGACACCGCGTCAGCCGGGGGATTGGCGCGAGCGGAGGCAAGATGGCTCGAAGGTCAACCGTCCGTGATCCTCGGATCACCGGCGACCCTGAGCTGTCGGCATACCCGGGGTCACCGCACGACCCCGAGTTCGACCGCGCTCCGGCCCAGGGCCGGGGGACGCCGTCCCGGGCTCGCTGGTCCGGTGGTGGCGGGCGCTGGCTGGTGTGGACCGGCCGTGCCGTGCTTTGGGCGCTAATAGTGGTCATCGTGGTGAACGGGGTCCGTGCACCTTTTGAGCGCTTCACTCAGCGGAGCGGTTCGGGTGGGGCGTCTCCCGTTTCCCCCGACACCGGATTTCCCGTCACCCGGGCCACCTCTTTCGCCGGCCAGTTCGCCGCGGTCTATCTGAATTTCGAGGCCGTCCGCTCACAGGAAAGGGCGGCCAGGCTGGCTCCCTACCTGCCCGACGGCGCCGAGCCGCAGTTCGGCTGGGACGGGCTCGGGCGGATGGCCGCCGGCGCGGTGCAGCCGTACGGCTCGGAGGTCGTCGACGAGGAGAACATCGTCGTGACGGTGGCCTTCCAGTCGGGAAGCCGCCGCCAGCTGCTGTCCGTGCCGGTCTTCTACGACGCCGGAGCGGACAGGTTCGTTGTCTCCGGGCGTCCTGCGATCCTGCCGGCGCCGAGGCCGGCCGATCTGCCTCCGGTGGGCGCGGGCGAGAGGGACGACGCCGCCGAGGCCGAGCTCCGCACGCCCCTGGCCGACTTCTTCAAGGCGTACGCCGCGAGCGACACCGTGTCCCTGCAGCGTTACGCCGCGGCCGGGGTCACGCTGGAGGGCTTCGGCGGCGCGTTCACCTTCGTGAACCTCAAGGACCTCGCCGTTCCCGCCGGTGGTGGCGCCACCCGGGACGTGACCGCGACGGTCGTGTGGGGGGTGCCCTCGGGGGCGACCCCGTCCGCCAGCCCCAGCCCCTCCGACCCGGGGAACATGGGTGGGAAGCTGGAGCAGTCCTACCGGCTCACCGTGGTCAAACAGGGCGACAAGTGGTTCGTCAAGGACATCCGAGGCGCGAAACGGTCTGTGGGGTAACACATGATCGAATGGTGCCGGTTCACAGTGAGCAGACCCCCCCTGGTCGGCGATCCGGCGTTGGGCGGGTTCGAATATGCGCGTCGCGAGCCCGTGACCCCCCGGGGCGCGATCACAAGCACGGAGGACGAGAAGTGATCTTGAAGACCATCCTGTTGAACGTGATCGACCTCGCCCAGCCAAGCACCCCTCCGGCGACCGTGAACACGCAGGGCCTAGCCGACTTTCTCCGTAAGTTCTTCGGCCCGCTCTTTCTTGTGATCGTCTCCGTTGTCGCACTCTTCTTCCTCTTCACCCGTGAGATCACCAGGTTCATGCAGTTCATCATCCTGGCGATCGCCATCGGAGTGATCTTCTACGTGCCCAACATCATCGAGGTGACAGCCAAGGCGATCGCGAGCGCGCTGGGCATCACGGGGGGTTGAGACCGCCTCCGAGCGGTCAAACAACGAGTGGCGGAGAGGAGGAGCGCGTGGACCTGCCCACATATACCAATATCTGGAGGATTGAGAAGCGGCTCTACAAGCTGTACGACCTACG
The DNA here is from genome assembly GCF_040614315.1 of Streptosporangium sp. NPDC006007. NCBI lineage: Bacteria > Bacillati > Actinomycetota > Actinomycetes > Streptosporangiales > Streptosporangiaceae > Streptosporangium > Streptosporangium sp. NPDC006007. The sequence goes on from NZ_JBEXUG010000043.1 coordinate 16,602, forward strand.
GCTGCCAACGCCGCTTCCGATCGTCTGGATCGGTGTGTTCGTGGGTGTGGTGGCCCCGTGGTCGCTTCTGCTCGCGTTTCTCGGCCTGCCCTTCGACGCGCCGTGGCACGTGCTCTACCTCGTACCGCCCGGGATCGTCACCTGGCTGTCCACCCGCCCGGTGATCGAGAGCAAGCGGCTCACCGAACTGCTGCAGTCGCAGGTCCGTTACGTGGGCGAGCCGCGCACCTGGTGCCGGATGGCCCCCGCGGCCGAGCCCTCGGAGATCACCCTGGCCGGCAGGGTGTGGCGAGCCGCCCCCGAGCCGGTCGCCGAGACCCGAGACAAGCTCGCGGGCAAGGTTGGGCGCAGGGCCCGGTACGGCCAGGGCGGGCGGGCGGCGGCACCCTCTGGCGAGGTCCGTCCCGCCGTGGCCGCCGCCGTCGCGGCGGCCACCGTTCCCACCGTCCGTGAACGCGCCCGGGGTACGGCCCCCGCTTCCCGCCGGGGCACCGCTCCGGCCCTCGGCCGGTCCGTTGCCGCCGAGATGTCCAGGGGCGTGGCCTCCACCGAGCCGGCTAAGACTCCGGTGCCCTCGGCAGGGTCCCTGCCGCCCTCGGCCGGGTCCGTGCCGTCGTCTTCCGCCGAGTTTGTGCCGCCGCCTTCCGTCGGGTCTGTGCCGCCTTCCTCCGCTGGATCAGCGGCCCCGGCCTCCGCCGGATCGGCGTCCTCCGCCACACCTGTTACCTCGGCCTCCGCCGTACCGGCCGATCGGAATCCCGCGCCTGCGGCCTCGACGCCCGCCGTAGCGGCCACCCGGCCGGATCCGGACTCGGCCGGTACCGCTCCCGGTGCTCCCGGCCCGAGCGCCGCCGCGCCGAGTGTCGCCGTGCCGAACGTCGCCGCGCCGAACGTCGCCGCGCCGAGTGTCGCCGCGCCGAGAACTTCTGTGCCGAGGACAGCGGCTGTCCCCGCTGAGACCGAGGCGTCCGCGGCCTCGAAGGCTCCGGACGCTCCGATCGGCACCGAGGCGCTGCGGCGGCTGCGCAGGCTCGCCGCCTCCGCCGAGGTTGAGCGCGCCGCCTCGTTCCGGGCCGAGCCCATCGCGCCCCCCGCGCCTTCGAGGGCTCCCAGGATCCCCGGGACCTCCAAGGCTCCCGGAGGCGCCGGGGCGCCGGGGACGGCAGTGCCACCGACGGCCGCGCGTCGTTCCGACGGCCCCGACCCCGCCGGACGGTCCTCCGCGCCGAGGTTCGTCGGCCCCGCCCCGGCTGGACGGCGTGCCGCCGAGCCCGTGGGGAGGGGAGCGGACAGTTCACCGGGGGACGTCCCGGCGACGGAGGTGCCGGCGGATGTTCAGCCGGAGGACACCCCGCCGGGAGACGCGTCGTCGAGGGACGTGCCGGTGAGTGATGTTCCGTCGCGTGACTCCCGGGCGGGTGACGTGCCGGTGGGAGGTGTTCCGCCGGGGGACGCGCCGGTCGGGGAGACTCCCGCCATGGTCGAACAGGACGCTCGGGCCCAGCATCGCAGGGGACAGCCCGCACCGGCGGCGCAGTTCGCCGAGCAGCGGCGGGCGCGACCGCAGGAGCGGCCCACCGGGACACCGGCGGGCGTCTCGATCCGGGCGGTTCCCTCAGGTCCGGCCACCCCCGATCCGGTGGCGCCCGCGGTGCCGGTGCCCCGGCCGGCCCAGGCCGAGACCAGGGTCCGCCGGGTGGAGTCGGTTGTCGGCAGGGATTCGGCCGGTGGCTGGCGGCGGCTGGCACAGGTGGTCATCGGACCGGGCGGCGGGAGCCGTACGGACGGGTCGGAGCTCGACGAGGCGCGGGCCAGGGCGCTGTTCAGCGGCAGCCGCCGGGTGGTGGTGCTGGGCTGCACCGGCGGCGCCGGGCAGACCACGACCGCGCTCATGCTCGGTCACACCCTCGCGCGTTACCGCGAGGACAGGGTTCTCGCGGTGGACGCCAGCACCGGCGCCCACGCCCTGTCCCGCCGGATCGAGGCCGAGTCGCCGGAGACCCTGACCTCCCTGCTGGCCGGTCTCGACAACGTCCACGGCTATCTGGGCATGCGCGCCTACACCAGCCGCTGCGCCTCGGGCCTGGAGGTCGTCGCCGGGGACGCCGACTCCGGCGCCGAGCAGCGGCTCTCCGACCGCACGCTCTTCTCCGACCGGCGGCTCGGCAGGACCATGGACATCCTGGACCGGCACTACCGGCTGGTCGTCGTCGATCCGGCCGCGGCGCTGGCCGCCCGGGTGCTCCCCTACGCCGACCAGCTCGTCCTGGTCGTCCCGGCCAGCGAGGACGGGCCGGACGCGGTGGCCATGACCTACGAGTGGCTTGACGGGCACGGCTGCGCCGACCTGCGCCGGCGCGCGGTTCTCGTCGTCAACGGGGTGAGCCGCCGGAGCATGGGCGACGTGGAGCAGGCCGAGGCGGTCGCGCGTGGCCGGTGCCGGGCGATCGTGCGGGTGCCCTGGGAGGACGAGCTCGCCCCCGGCAGGTCCGAGCGGGTGGAACCGTCCCACCTGCGCGCACCGGGGCGCCGGGCGTATCTCGCGCTGGCCGGGGTCGTGGTGGCGGGCTTCGGAGCGGTGCAGGCGGTTCGACCGAGCGAGGAGGAAGTGGCCCAGTGATCCCCCGGGCGCGAGGAGCAGCGGTGAACGGGCGTAACGAGGTTCTCAGGTGAGCGCACGCGGCGAGCGGACCGGCGGTTCCGGCGGCCAGGCCGTACGAGCGCCGGCCGTGCCGACGTCGGCCGTACGAGCGCCGGCCGTACGAGGGGTGACGGTACGACCGGTGACCGCACGAGGGGCGGTCGCACGGCCCGCGGCTGTACGGCCGCCGGCCGTGCGAGAGGTGACCGTGCGAGCGGCGAGGGAGGGGATGTGAGCCGTCCCTCGCGGGCACGCAACCGTCTTGCCGTCCGATACTTCGACGACCGCATCCTGCTGACCGACTCCTCGGTCTGGGCCTACTTCCGGCTGCCGACCGTGAGTTACGAGTTCATCACGCCCGAGGAGCGGGAGGCGCTGGCCACCAACGTCACGATCGCGCTGGCGGCGATCCGGATGCCGGACGCCGAGGTGCACCTGCGGGTGGCGCACCGCACCTATCCGGCGGCCGAGTGGGCGATGGCGCTGAACGCCACCTCCGACGAGGGCCCCGGCTGGCGTGACTACCTGGAGGAGATGTACCGGCACGTCTGGGCCAAGGACTTCTGGACCAAGGAGGTCTACCTCGGCGTACGGCTCGGCGCACGCGGCAGGCAGCTGGGCGCCGGGGTGCTCTCCCAGCTCTTCGGCTTCTACCAGCGGGGTGAGAAGGCCCTGGGCATCGAGGACGACCACGTGCCCAAGGCCGAGGTCGCCAGGTGGAGCGAGCAGGCCGAGCGGCTGGGCCGGGCGCTCTCGTCGAGCGCCCTCTACGCCCGGCACGCCACCTCCACCGAGATCGCCTGGCTGTTCCAGCACGCCGCGACCGGCTCCCTCGGCGACCCCCCGGCCTCGGCCAGCCCCAAGCGGCGCTGGGGCAGGGGGGAGATCGAGGCCCTCGTCGAGGGGCAGGTCCACAACGGCAGGTCGCTGCTGCGGATCGAGCAGCCGCACGGTGACTCCTACGTCGCGCACCTGTCGTTCGCCCGGTTCCCCGACCTGATGCCGTTCCCGGACGGCGAGCCGTGGATGCATTTCGCCGACCAGCTTCCCTTCCCGGTGGAGGTCAGCTCCAGGATGCGGCTGATCTCGCCGGTCAAGGCCAGCAAGGACGTGGCGCGCAAGCTCGCCCACGCCCGCGACATGGACATCCACATCCGGGAGGCGGGCGCGGAGGCGCCGCTGGCCCTGGCCGAGCAGATCGACGCGGCCCGGATGCTGGAGCACGGCATCACCAAGGAGCGCCTGCCCTTCGTGTACGGCTGGCACCGGCTGATCGTGTCCGCCCCGACGGAGGAGATCTGCGTGCAACGGGTCGAAGCTGTGGTGGAGCACTACCGTGACATGGGCATCGACATCGTCAACTCCACGGGTGACCAGTTCTCGCTGTTCTGCGAGGCGCTGCCCGGTGAGAAGGTCCGGGTCAACGCCTACGCGCAGCGGCAGCCGCTCCGCACCATCGCGGGCGGCATGGCGACCGCCACCGTGGACCTGGGCGACCGGGTGGACGAGGGCAACGCCGGCTGGATGGGACCGTATGTCGGGGAGACCCTGGGGCGGGCCCGCAGCATCGTGCACTTCGATCCGCTGGTGGCGGCGACCCGCAACCGGCCGACCGCCATCGCGATCACCGGTGAGCCGGGCGGCGGCAAGACCACGCTGGCGCTGCTGATGATCTACCAGATGGCGTTGCGCGGGGTGACGGTCGCGGTCATCGACCCCAAGGGCGACGCGGACTCCCTGGTCCAGCTGCTGCAGCGGCGGGGCAGGAAGGCGCGGATCATCCCGCTCGGCTCGGCCGCGCCCGGCCTGCTCGACCCGTTCTCGTTCGGCGACGACCTCGCGGCCAAGAAGACGATGGCCAGCGAGACCCTGCGGCTGCTGCTTCCCCGCATGTCGGAGGAGCGCGAGTCGGCGATGATCCAGGCGGTCGCCGCGGTCTCCAACGGAGACGGTCCCTCGCTGGGCAAGGTGGTCGACCATCTGGAGCAGACCGAGGACGCCGCCTCCAAGAACCTGGGCGCCGTGCTCCGCTCGATGTCGGAGATGCACCTCGCCCGGCTCTGCTTCGACCCCTCGGGCGGCGACCAGATCGACACCGAGGGCTGGACCACGGTCTTCACCCTGGGCGGTCTGACCCTTCCCGACGCCTCCACCGGCCGTGACGACTACTCCTACGAGCAGCGGCTCTCGGTGGCGCTGCTCTACCTGGTCGCGCAGTTCGCCCGGGGGCTGATGAACGGCCTGGACCGGCGGACGCCCAAGGCGATCTTCCTGGACGAGGCGTGGGCCATCACCTCCACGCCCGAGGGGGCCAAACTGGTCCCCGAGGTCAGCCGGATGGGCCGGTCCCGTAACACCGCGCTGGTGCTGGTCTCGCAGAACGCCGGCGACCTGCTGAACGAGCAGGTGACGAACTGCCTGTCGTCGGTGTTCGCGTTCCGCTCCACCGAGCGGGTCGAGGTCGACCATGTGATGGCGCTGCTCGGGGTGGAACCCTCCGAGGAGCACAAGGCCGTGCTCCGCTCACTGGGCAACGGCGAGTGCCTGTTCCGGGATCTGGACGGCCGTGCGGGCCGTATCGGGGTGGACCTGATCTCCGACGAGCTGCTCCGCTGGCTCGATACGAATCCGACCCACGACAAACCCGACGAGAACATGCATGATCTCATCGGGGGCGATGGAGTCAGTAGGCCGGGGGCCGCGGCGCTGGAGGTACGGTCATGAAGGGCTCCCGGAAGGGACGCGGGCACTCCCGCAGGGGACGGCTGACCAAGCGGATCGCCATCGCACTGGTGGCCCTGTCCGCCTTCCTCGTCTTACCGATGCTCCTGCCGACGGGCACGTCCACCGCCGTCGCGGCAGCCCCCTGTGACCTCTCCCCGGATCTGTCTCCCGAGGTCGCGGGGTCGGGCGTGGACGGGTTGCTCAAGCCGCCGCCCCCGGATCCGGTGGCCCCCGGGGTGTCGGCGGTGCCCGCCCCGGTCGCCCCGCAGGGCAACTACGCCGTCTACGGCATGAGCGGCCTGTTCTGGCACACCCACAACCTCGGCTGCGACGACGTCGCCGCGGTGATGGGCAACATGACGGCCAACACGATCTTCGCGTGGGCCAAGGCGCTGAACCGGCTGACCATCACCACCTACCAGGCGGCGGCGACCGAGGGCCCGCTGGACTCGATCAAGAACGTCGTCGACGACATCGTGATCAACCTGTCCGAGGCGATGTACTGGCCGTTCCTGCGGCCGATCGTCATCCTCGGCGCCATCTGGCTCGCCTGGTACGGGCTGATCCGCAAGCGCGCGACCACCACCGCCGAGGGCGTCATCTGGATGGTCCTCGCGGTGACCGTCGCGGTCTGGTTCTTCAGCCGTCCCGGTGACTTCACCGGGCTGGGCAAGGTCGTCACCGACAAGACCGGCGAGGTCGTCAACTCGGCCTTCTCCGGTCTGCCCCGCGCGGGCGGGGTGTCCTGCCTTCCGGCCAAGGGTGACGCCAATCCCCAGGTCAAGCCCGGTGGTTACGGTCAGAGCGGTGTGCCGGGAGTCGACCAGAACGCCGAAGCCCTCTGGTCCACCCTGGTCTGCAAGCCCTGGTTGATGGGTGAGTTCGGCACCGCCGACGCCAAGGCGCCGGTGGTGCAGGTGTTCGGTGCGAAACTGCTGGACATCCAGGCGCTGGACGCGACCGAGATGCGTGCGGACCAGACCGCCAACACCAATGCCCACCAGGCACGGTATGAGGAAGAGGTCGCCAACAAGCTGCAGAACACGCCCATTTTCTTCCTCTTCCAGGGAAAGGATTGGACGAACCGCCTTGGCATCGCGATCGGCGCGCTGATGGCGGCCATGGTCGCGGGGCTGCTGATCTTCCTGGTGGCCGTCTCGCTGCTGGTGCTGAAGGTCGGGTTCCTGCTCCTGCTGATCCTCGCGCCGGTCTTCCTGCTGCTCGGCGTCCATCCGGGCTCCGGCCGGATCATCGCGATGCGCTGGCTGGAGATGCTGGTCGGCACGTTGCTCAGGCAGGCGGTGCTGGCCCTGGTCCTGAGCGTTCTGGTGTACGGCTACGCGCTGATCATCTCCACCCCGATGCCGTGGGGTATGCAGGTCATGTTCATGGCCCTGCTGACGATCGCGGTGTTCTTCTACCGGCGGCCGTTCCAGCACCTGTTCGCCTCCATGGACGGGCACACGCTCACCACCCGCATGCTGGGTGACGCGGCCTCCGCGCCGACCCTGCAACGTGCGGCGGGCGCGCTGCCCCCGGTCACGGCGGCCAGGGTGGGCCGCTGGGGCATGCGCAAGGCCGAGCCCGTCCTCCAGGCGGCGGCCATCGCCGGTGGCGCCTCCGTCGCGACGGCCGCCGCGACGGTGGCCCAGGGCAAGGTCCGCGGCGAGGACGGCGGCCAGGGCGGCACCCCCTCGGGCACCCGGGTCCCGGCCGGGGCACAGCCCACACCGCTGGACACCGACTCCCAGACGGGCACGCGGCGCAAGGGCGCGGGGCGTCCGGTCACCGCGGCCCGTGCCGGTTCGGCGCCGCCGCTCAACCTGTCCGGCGGCGGTACGGCGGGCGGCGCGTCCCCGGCCAGGTCGGCCGGCCAGGCCCGGAGCGGCGCCGGTGGCGGCTGGTTCGGCGGCCGGCCCGGCGGCGGCTGGGCCCCGCAGGGCGGCTCGGGTTCGGCGGCCGGTTCGGCCCCGGCCTCCGGCGGCAGGCCCTCCGCGCCCTCGTCAGGGGGCAGGCCCTCCGGCGGGCCCGCGGGGGGCGGCCGATCGGGCGGCGGCATCTTCGGCGGAGGCGGCGGTGCCGGTAGTGGCGGTGGCGGCATCTTCGGCGGCGGTGGCGGTTCCCGGCGCTCGGAGCCGAGTTCCCGCGGCTCGGGCTCGCGGAACGGCTCCGGTTCGGGGAACGGTTCCGGCTCCCGGGGCGCTTCGAGGTCGGGCGGCGGCATCTTCGGCGGGGGCTCCGGCTCCTCCGGGTCGAGGGGCAACGGCTCCGCGCCCGGCGGCCGGTCCTCCGAGGCGCCCCCGCTCTGGCTGCCCAGCCGGCCGGACCGCGGCAGGGAGGCCGACGAGGTGGCCGCGCCGTTCTGGCTCCGTGCCTCGAATCCCGATAAGGACTGACGATGATCGAGGGGGGCAACCGCAGGGGATTCGTCTTCGCGGTGCTGGTCGTGATGCTCGCCGCGGTCGGCGTCTACCTGACCATGTGGCCGGACTCCGACGGCGAAAAGAGGGCCGGGAGCGGTTCGGCGCCGAGCCGTACGGCGTCCGGGGCGCGGGTGAGCGCCGAACCTGAGCGTCCACGGGCGACGGCCAGCAACGCCCCCTTCGACGTCTACTCCTACCTGCCGATGACCAGGCAGGAGCTGGCCGCCGCCGCCGACTACGCGCAGCGGTTCACCGCCGAGTACGGCACCTTCGGCTACAACGAGGAGCCGGCGGCCTACGGCGACCGGCTCAAGGGGTACACCACGGACGAGTTCGCCGGGGTGCTGCTGCGCACGATCACCTCGCCGGGCACGGTCGAGGCGAACCGGGCCGACCAGGTCGTCTCCGTCGGGACGGCGAAGGTGAAGAAGATCCGGCAGATCGAGGACGCCTCGGTGGTGTTCGTGGTCACCGGGACCCAGAACGTCACCGCCAAGACCGGGGTGAAGGAGCGGATCGAGGACTACGCCGTGACCCTCATCGAGGTCGGTGCCGACTGGCGGGTCCACGACCTGCAACCGGCCGACTCCGGCCAGGACGGAGACGACCAGTCCGCGCAGACCGGCGCGCCCGGATGACGGGCGACCGGAAGGTCTACGTCGCGCTGGCCGTCGCCCTGGCAGGCCTCTGCCTGCTCACGATGGTCATGGCGCCGATGATGATGGTCGGCACCATCCCGTCCTTCACCGGGCAGGGGCTGCCCGACTGTGAGGACAAGGCCAGGCTTGTCGCCGACGAGTCGGACACCGCTGGCTCCGACATCCCGCCGGACTATCTCAAGCTGTACCGGAGGCACGCGGAGAAGATCGGCGTGCAGTGGAACGTGCTGGCCGCGATCGGCAAGAGGGAGACCGACCACGGGCGCTCGACGCTGCCCGGGGTCGGCAGCGGCACCAACTACGCCGGGGCCGCCGGGCCGATGCAGTTCCTGATCAGTACCTGGGGCGGCAAGGCGAAGATCAAGATTCCGTCGAAGTTCAACGGCTACGCCTCCGACGGGGACGGCGACGGGTGGGCGGACGTCTACAACCCCGCGGACGCCATCCTGGGCGCGGCGAAGATGCTCAAGCGCAACGGCGCGCCCGAGCAGGTGCGGCGGTCGCTGTTCGTCTACAACCGGGCCTGGTGGTACGTCGACCAGGTCATGGAGATCGCCGGAAGGTACGCCAGGGACGGCGCGGTCGGGGTGCCGCCGCAGGCGGACGCGGCCTGTGACGATCCGCTGCTGGAGGCGGCCTCCTCGGGTACGGTGGCCGGGATCTTGCAGTACGCCCTCGCCCAGCGGGGCAAGCCGTACCTGTGGGGCGGTACGGGGCCGGACGCCTACGACTGCTCGGGGATCATCTACATGGCCTACCGGAGCGTCGGCCTGACCATCCCGCGCACCACCTTCGGGCAGTGGCCCTTCGGGGTGAAGGTTCCCGACGGTGAGGAGCAGGCGGGCGACCTGGTCTTCTTCAACGCCGGTCCGGGCACCGGGGTGGACCGTCCGGGCCATGTGGGCATGGTGGTCTCGCCGGGCACCATGGTCGAGGCCAGGTGCCGCCTCTGCGGACCGATCAAGGTCACTTCCTACAGAGAACGCACCAGTATCGTGGGTTTCACCCGGCCGTTGCAGAATCCCCAGATCCTGGCGCAGCTCAAATTGAAGGAGCAGGGCTGACACAATCGGGTCCCATGAACAAGGTCGTTGTGGGAGCCGCGATCGTCGACGGCGACGGCAGACTGCTCGCCGCCCAGCGCGCCGACCCGCCCGAACTCGCCGGTGGCTGGGAGTTTCCCGGGGGGAAGGTCGACCCCGGTGAGGACGATCGCACGGCGCTGATCCGGGAGTGCAAGGAGGAACTCGGCGTCCTGGTCGAGGCGGGGGAGCAGGTCGGCGGCGACTGGCCGCTGGCCGGCGGCTACGTGCTCCGGGTCTGGCTGGCGGAGATCGTGGAAGGGGAGCCGGAGGCCAGGGAGCACCTCGACCTGCGCTGGCTGACCGCGGACGAGCTGTACGACGTGGAGTGGCTCCCCGCCGACCTGCCGATCGTGCGGGCCGTACAAGGCCGGCTCGATGAGGGTTGATCGGCTACGCGCTGTGACATAAAAGCACTGGACGTGTTGTTGTTGTCGCGTGTCCGTATCGGGGGATCGGAGAAATGCGGTGACCGGATGGTGGCGGCGTGCCCGGGTCGTGTCGGCCGTGGGGGCGGGAACGCTCGTTCTGGGTGGGGGATCGGCGGTCTACGCGATCGAGACGGGGGAGTCCGTCGCCGCGCCGTCGGGCGTGTCGGGCGTGTCGGGCGTGTCGGGCGCGTCGGGCGCGGAGGATCTCGGCTCCCGGTCACGATGGGTCCGCACCGGTGACGTGATCCGGTTCCGGGTGTGGCTGCGCGGGCCGGGGAGGGACGCGCGGCTGGTGGTCGTGACGACGCCCGCCGGGGCGTTCAGGGGCATCGACTGTCCCGCGCCGGGGGGTGACCGTGAGCCGGTCCGGATCGAGCGGCGGATGTGCCCCGTGGGCGAGGTTGGGGCACGCAGACCGGTGGACGTGCTGCTCGCCGTGCCCGAGGACGACCAGGACATCGAGTTGACCGCCGTGGCGCGGATGTTCACGCCCGAGGGCGAGTGGACGACCCAGACGGCCCGGACGAGGATCGAGGCCCCGGTGGCCCTGGCCGTGCAGGCGGCCGGGGTCGCCGCGCGGGAGAAGGCGCTGGGAACGCCGGGAACGCCGGGAACGCCGGGAACGGCGGGAACGGTGGAGGACGCGGAGGTGGGGCGGGCCGGGCGGGCGCTCACGGAGAGGGGCACGGAGGTGCCGGGGCTGGAGACGGACCTGGTGCCGACGCCGGCTCCCGGCGTGTTCCCCGAGGCCCCGGGGACGGTTCCCGCCGGCTCCCGGACGTCTGCCGGAGCTCCCGAGGGTCCGGGGACGGCCGGTACGGGCTCGGGGGGACCGGCCGCGAATTCCGCGCCCGCCACCGGCTCCACGCCCGTCACCGACTCCGCGCCCGGCGCGAGCTCCGGCGGGCTTCCTCCGGACTCCCGGGCGGTCGTCGAGGGGGCCGGGAAGGCGGGGCCGGTGGAGGGGCCCGCGGTCTCGGCCGCCCCGGCGACAGGTACGCCGACGCCGGGCGCGGCGGAGCCGTTCTCGTCGCTGAGCCCGTCGGTGCGTGAGGTTCTGGAGGTCCCCGGGGTGCTGCGGGACCTCGGGGTCGTGGGGGAGCCCGAGGCGCATGCCGTACCGCCGGTTCCGCGGCCGGAGGCGGTCCCGGCGACCTCGGGGTTCACGGTGTCGGAGAGGGGAGCGGTGCCGGAAGGGGGAGCGGTGCCGGAGGGCGGCGCGGTGCCGGAGCCCCAGATCGGGGAGCCGGAGTCGGCCGTGTGGCCCGCCTCTCCGCCGCTCAGGCCGCTCAAGCCGCTCAAGGGCCGGAAGTCGTCCCGTCCTCCGGCTGCCGGGCCGGTCGCCGGGACGGTGCCCGCGGTCCCGGTGGCGCCTCCCGCCCCGGCGGGGCTGGCCGAGGCCGGGCAGATGCCTCAGCTCTGGAACGACCCCAACCTGCGGATGCCGCTCGCCGCGCCCACGCCGATCGTGTCGCCGCCGCCTCCGCCCGTGGCGGACTCTCAGCCTCCGGGCGCGCCGCTTCCCCGTGATGTGGACGGGCCGGGGCCGGAGACCACGCCGGTCGCCCTGTCAGGCCCGTTCCTGGCGGGGGCACGGGGGCTTCCGGCGGTGGGGGCGGCGGTGGGCGGTCTTCTCGGCCTGCTCTGGTTGCAGGCGAGGATTCAGCGTCGGCGTGGACCTCGCCCTGTGTAATAAAAAGGGCTTTGCTGTTAGTTTTACCCAACTAGTATTTCCTTGACTGACTCAGCGTGCAGAGGAAATTCTCGGAGGGCGTCCGTGACACGATCCCGGCGTGCGGCAGCCGTCTCCGCCGTGTTCATGTCCTTGGGGTTGTGCGGTGCGGTGGTGTTCGCCTCCGGGCCGTTCACCGCCCCCGACTCGGCCGACGCCGCCCAGATGGCCGCGGTGAATCCCACCGAGATCCCGGGGTGTGACGTCGACCCCGCGGGCCCGTGCGAGACGGTGACGGAGGAGCCCAACCCGGTCGTCACCGTCACGGTCACCGCCGACACGCCGCCTCCGGTGCCGCAGAAGACGGTGACCACCACGGTCACCGTGCCTCCGGCGACCTCTCCCGCCAAGCCCAAGCCCCCGAAGGTCAAGCCTCCGAAGGTGACGGTTCCGGAGACGTCGGCGCCCGTGGTGGTCCCGCTGCCGACCTCGGCTCCCGTCATCCAGCCCTCCGCGGTGGTCCCGGAGCCGACGCCCACGGAGCAGGATCCGGTCTTCCCCAGCACCGAGCAGGTTCCCTCGCAGCTCTCCACCGCCCCGGCCGAGCCGACCTCGGCCGCCACGTTCGACGACCCCACCGCCGCCTCGGTGCCCTACGAGATCCGCAACGCGGGTTCCGGGTTCAACGCCCCAGAGCTGAGCCGTCAGCTCGGTATCCCGGCGCTGATCCTGGTGCTGCTGGTGCTGTTCGGTGTGCTGATCTTCGAAGGCAGGCTCCGCCGCCTGGCCCACGCCTCCGCCGTACGGCGGGCCGGTCCCCGAGCCCCCGGGCAGCGCGACTTCGTGGGCCCGATGGGATACCCGGCCGGCCCCGGCTACGTACCGGCGCCGGGTTTCCCGCCCACGGTCTACCAGAACGGCACGGCCTACGCCCCGATCATCAGCTTCGTCCCCATGCAGATGTATCCGGCGACCCCGGAGGACTACTCACCCGAGCGGTACCCCCAGTCGTACGAGCAGCCGACGGCTCACATCCCGGGGCAGGACGACGCCCCGCACTCCTTCACCGGCCCCTTCCCGCGGAGCCCCGAGGGTTTTCCCGGCGCGGCGTTCCCGCAGGAGTCGACGCTCTCCGGCGGTCAGGGGGCGGAGCCGTTCGACTACTTCGGCGACCGCTCCGGGACGGCCGGGCCGGAGCGGCCGACGCTCTCGGACGACGGCGTGGCGCGGCAGGGGTTCGGCGAGTTCCCGGGGGCGCCGTTCCCTCAGGAGCCGCCGCGCGGCGGCCGGGGACCTTTCGCGGCGGGGGGCCGGTCCGGGGGTGAGGCGCCGTTCTCCGGGCCGGAGCCTTCTCCGTCCGGGGGCGCCGAGCTCAACGAGACGGCTGTCTATCCGCTGCCGGGCCAGAAGGACGGCAGGAGGAGACGCGGTCTCTTCCGCCGTTCCAGGTGAGCCTCCGCTCCGGGTGGGCCGTGCCGGTTCTCCGGGCGAGACGCGCCGGACGCGCCGGCCGTCCCGCCGGACGCGAAGGCGCCGGTCACGTGGAGACGTGACCGGCGCCGTGGGGCGGGGGGTCAGCTCTTCGTGCCGGAGCGCTTGAAGATCTTGTTGCCCAGCCAGACCAGCGGGTCGTACTTGCGGTCGACGACACGCTCCTTCATCGGGATCAGCGCGTTGTCGGTGATCTTGATGTGCTCGGGGCAGACCTCGGTGCAACACTTGGTGATGTTGCAGTAGCCCAGGCCGTGCTCCTCCTGCGCGGAGTCCTTACGGTCGGCCACGTCGTAGGGGTGCATGTCCAGCTCGGCGATCCGCATCAGGAAGCGCGGACCGGCGAAGCCGGCCTTGTTCTCCTCGTGGTCGCGGATCACGTGGCAGACGTTGTTGCACATGAAGCACTCGATGCACTTGCGGAACTCCTGGGACCGCTCGACGTCGATCTGCTCCATGCGGTACTCGCCCGGCTTCACGTTGTCCGGGGGGGTGAAGGACGGGATCTCCCGGGCCTTCTGGTAGTTGAACGACACGTCCGTGACCAGGTCCTTGATCACCGGGAACGTCCGCATGGGCGTCACAGTGATCGTCTCGTCTTCCGTGAAGGTGGACATCCGGGTCATGCAGCCGAGCTTCGGCCTGCCGTTGATCTCCATCGAGCACGAGCCGCACTTGCCGGCCTTGCAGTTCCAGCGGACCGCGAGGTCGGGGGCCTGGGTGGCCTGGAGCCGGTGAATGATGTCGAGGACGACCTCGCCCTCGTTCACCTCGACGGTGAAGTCCTCAAGACCTCCCTCGCCGCCCTCGCCCCGCCACACACGGAACTTCGCCTTGTAACTCATGGTCACTCCTTGACCAACACGTCGAAGTCGGCCAGTTCTTCATCGGTGATGTACTTCTCCAGCTCGCCCCGGTCGAACAGCTTGATCAGGTCGTCGCGCATGGGGGACTGCGCCTTCTCCTCGACCGTCACGCCGGAGCCGTCCGGGGAGAGGCCGCAGAGCAGGATCTTGCGCCGCCACTGGGCGGACATGCCCGGGAAGTCGTCACGGGTGTGACCACCGCGGCTCTCCTCACGGAGCAGGGCCGCCCTGGCCACGCACTCGGAGACCAGGAGCATGTTGCGCAGGTCGAGGGCGAGGTGCCAGCCGGGGTTGTAGATCCGGTTGCCGGTCGCGCCGACCCCCTTCGCCCGCTCCCCGAACTTCTTCACGCTCTCCAGCGCCTCGGTGACCTCCTCGGACTTGCGGATGATGCCCACGAGCTCGTTCATCGTCCGCTGCAGCTCGTGGTGGACCTGGTAGGGGTTCTCGCCGGAACGCCTCAAGGGGGCCAGCGCCTCCGCCTCGGCGGCGGCCACGGACTCGGTGGAGATCTTCGGCCGGGCGCTGAGCCCGTTCACGTACGCGGCGGCTCCGGCGCCCGCGCGGCGGCCGAACACCAGCAGGTCGGAGAGCGAGTTGCCGCCGAGCCGGTTGGAGCCGTGCATGCCGCCGGAGACCTCGCCGGCCGCGAACAGGCCGGGGACGTCCGCCGCGCCGGTGTCGGCGTCCACCTCGACGCCGCCCATGATGTAGTGACAGGTCGGGCCGACCTGCATGGGCTCCTTGGTGATGTCGACGTCGGCCAGCTCCTTGAACTGGTGGTACATCGACGGCAGCCGCCTGACGATCTCGGCGGCCGGGAGCCGGCTGGAGACGTCCAGGTAGACGCCGCCCTGGGGGGATCCGCGACCGGCCTTCACCTCGGAGTTGATGGCCCTGGCGACCTCGTCACGGGGGAGCAGCTCCGGCGGGCGGCGGTTGTTGGCCTGGTCGGTGTACCACCGGTCGCCCTCCTCCTCGGTGGTGGCGTACTTGTCCTTGAACACCTCGGGGATGTAGTCGAACATGAAGCGCCTGCCCTCGGAGTTCCGCAGCACCCCGCCGTCGCCTCGGACGGACTCGGTGACGAGGATGCCGCGGACCGAGGGGGGCCAGACCATCCCGGTCGGGTGGAACTGGATGAACTCCATGTTGATCAGCTTCGCCCCGGCCAGCAGCGCCAGCGCGTGGCCGTCCCCGGTGTACTCCCAGGAGTTGGAGGTCACCACGTAGGACTTGCCGATCCCGCCTGTGGCCAGCACCACCGCGGGGGCGTCGAAGAGGACGAACGCGCCGTTCTCCCGCCAGTAGCCGAAGGCCCCGGAGATGGCGTCGCCGTCCTTCAGCAGGCGGGTCACCGTACATTCCTGGAAGACCTTGATGTACGCCTCGGCGTCGCCGTGCAGCTTCTCGTCCTCCTGCTGGAGCGCGACGACGCGTTGCTGCAGGGTGCGGATCAGTTCCAGGCCGGTACGGTCTCCGACGTGGGCCAGCCGGGGGTACTCGTGCCCGCCGAAGTTACGCTGGCTGATCTTGCCGTCCTTGGTGCGGTCGAACAGCGCGCCCCACGCCTCCAGCTCCCAGACCCGGTCGGGGGCCTCCTTGGCGTGCAGCTCGGCCATCCGCCAGTTGTTGAGGAACTTGCCGCCCCGCATGGTGTCTCGGAAGTGCACCATCCAGTTGTCGCTGCTGTTGACGTTGCCCATGGCCGCCGCCGCGCCGCCCTCGGCCATGACCGTGTGCGCCTTGCCGAACAGCGACTTGCAGATGATCGCCGTCCGCTTGCCCTGCTGGCGGGCTTCGATGGCCGCCCGCAGCCCTGCTCCGCCGGCGCCGATGACGACGACGTCGTATTCGTGACGCTCGATTTCCACTGGGTGATCCTTATGCGAACGGGAAGTTGACGATGCCCTTGGTGACGAGTCTCACGTAGAGGTCGGCCCCCATGACGGTGAACATCGAGATCAGCGCGAGCTCCTGGTGCTTGGCGTTGAGCTTGGAGACGAAGCCCCACGCCCGGTACCGGACCGGGTGCTTGGAGAAGTGGTTCAGACGTCCGGCCGTGATGTGACGGCAGGAGTGGCACGACAGCGTGTACAGGTTGATGAAGACGGCGTTGACCACCAGGATCCACGTCCCGAGGCCCAGCGGCTTGTCGACGAACGCCAGCACCGCGTCGTAGGCGAGGATCAGGCCGATCACGATCGCCGCGTAGAAGAAGTAGCGGTGGACGTTCTGCAGAATCAGCGGGAAGCGGGACTCACCGGTGTACTTGCTGTGCGGCTCGCTGACACCGCACGCCGGCGGCGACAGCCAGAAGCCGCGGTAGTACGCCTTGCGGTAGTAGTAACAGGTGAACCGGAAACCGGCCGGAAGCCCCAGGATCAGCAGCCCCGGCGGCAGGGTGTACCAGTCACCGAACGGCGCGAAGCCGAACAGCCGCGCCCCCTCCGGGCAACTCGTCGCCAGACACGGGGAGGAGAACGGGGCGTTGTAAGGAGGCACGAAGTAACTCGCGTCGAAGATCGCCCACGTGGCGTAGACGAGGAACGCTGTAAAGATGATGAAGGTGACCAGTGGATAACGCCACCACTGGTCGGTCCGCAGCGTACGCGCCTTGATCTGCGCGCGCTGCCTTCTGGCCGGACTGTCGGCCGTTGTCTGGGTCATCGGAGACCTCTCCACCTCCCACGGACCCTGCTCGCCAAAGGGGTCCGGGTAGTTTCAGTTGTGCCGCGCGCCGGGCCATGGTCGCGCCGGCTCACCGTGCGCGCGCGTATTGGTGGGGATACGTTACGACGCGGCTACCCGTTCATGTGAGAAGGGTCACTCACATTTTCACCGACCAGGTGTGATTCCTGTCACGTTGGTCAGGCAGGAATTACGGATTCACCACATTTTACCAGGTGAAGGGGTCTGTAAGGAGATCTTCGGTCATGCGCTCCGGGCATCGGGACTGTCAGTACGGCTGCGCGGAGCTGGGCAGTTTGACCACCGTCACGAAGAAGTCGTCGATCCGCCTGACCACGTCGATGAACCGGTCGAAGTCCACCGGCTTGGAGACGTAGGCGTTGGCGTGCAGGTGGTAGCTGCGCAGGATGTCCTCCTCGGCCTCCGAGGTGGTCAGCACGACCACCGGGATGCCGCGCAGTTCCTCGTCCCCCTTGATGTCCTGGAGCACCTCCCGGCCGTCCTTGCGGGGCAGGTTGAGGTCCAGCAGGATCAGGTCGGGGCGGGGGGCCTCGGCGTACTCGCCCTCCCTGCGGAGGAAGGCCATGGCCTGCTCGCCGTCGTTGACGACGTGCAGCTTGTTCCTGACCTTGTTGAGCTCGAACGCCTCCCGCGTCAGCAGGATGTCACCCGGGTCGTCCTCGACCAGGAGCACGTCGATCCAGCGCAGGTCATTCATTCGTCTCTCCAAGGGGGAGGGTCCAGCGGAAGGTTGTTCCCGGCTGCTCGGGCTCGCCGTTCTCCACCCAGATCCGGCCACCGTGGTATTCGACGATCTTCTTGCAGAGCGCCAGCCCGATGCCGGTGCCCGCGTAGGCGTCCCGCCCGTGCAACCGCTGGAATATCAGGAAGATTCGATCAGTGTATTTGCTCTCGATGCCTATCCCGTTGTCGGAGCAGGAGAACTCCCACACGTCCCCGTCGCGGCGTACCCCTATGTGGATCCGCGGCGGCTCCTGGGAGCGGAACTTGACCGCGTTGCCGACGAGGTTCTGGAAGAGCTGGGTGAGCTGGACCCGGCTGCCGCGCACCGTGGGCAGCTCGTCGAAGGTCACCGTCGCCCCGGACTCCTCGATCGGCACGGCGAGGTTGCTCAGCGCCGCCCGCAGGGGAAGGTGGGTGTCGACCGAGGTCCGCTCGTCGCCGAGCCTGCCGACCCGGGAGAAGTCGAGCAGGTCGTTGATCAGACACTGCATGCGCTTGGCGCCGTCCACCGAGAAGGCGATGTACTGCTTGGCCCGCTCGTCGAGCCGGTCACCGTAGCGCTGCTCCAGCATCTGGGTGAAACTGGCCACCTTGCGCAGCGGCTCCTGCAGGTCGTGGCTGGCCACGTAGGCGAACTGCTCCAGCTCGCCGTTGGAGCGCCGCAGCTCCGCCGCCTGCTCCTCCAGCCTGCCCTGCGCCTCGGAGGCCCTGCGCCACTCGGTGAGGATGCGGCGGCGCATGGCGTCCACGTGGCCGGAGAGCTCGGCCAGCTCTGAGGGGTGCTCGACCTTGAGCCTGTGGTCGAAGTCCCCCTGGGCGACCGCGCGGACCTGGTCGGTCAGCTCGGCCAGCGGGCGCAGTACGGCGTACCGCACGATGAACGTGGCGCCGATCAGGGCCAGGAGCAGCGCCACGGTCACCCCGCCGAGCGCGAGGTAGAACGCCTCCCAGCCCCGCTCCAGCCGTTCGCCGCCCTTGGCGTGCAGCCGGTCGAGGTGGTCCTCCAGCGCGGTGAGCGCCTGGCGGACCTCGGCGAACCTGGCGGCGTTGACGGGCGCGTTCCGCCGGTTACTGGCCTCGGTCCCCTCGGTCGGCACGGCGGCGATGAGCTTCTCCGCGTAGTCGCGCCGCCAGGACTCTCCCGCGGTCCTCAGCCGGGCGACCTCGGCGCCGACGACCTGAGCCTCCGGCATCCGGGGCAGCAGCGCGTCGAGCGTGGTCAGCGCGGCGGCCTCCGCGACGACCGCGTCCCGGTAGTCCTGGAGGGAGGCCGCCTCGTTGGTCCTGCCGTACGCCCGCACCGAGCCCTCCTGCGCGGTCAGCGCGTTGGAGATCTCCAGGGTGCGCAGCGCGGCGGGATCGACGACGTTCACCACGTCGACCCGGGCCGCTCGCGTCTCCTCCAAGGAGGTGATCGTGAAGAGGGCGGCGACCGCGAACAGCAGGACGACGATCGTCCCGGTGAGCAGGAACCACTGTCCCACCCGCAGTTTTCCGAAACCGGTGGCCGGGGCCGGGGCCGGCAGGGGGCGCAGACGGCCGCGGTCGCTCAACGTTTCCCTCCGCGTGAGACGTGCACGGTGGCCAGGTCGTCGCTGAGCGAGTCGCCGTTGAGCTCGATCACCCGTTTGATCAGCCGGTCGAGGTGCACGCCGCCGTGCTCGTGGACCAGGGAGAGCAGCCCCTCGGTGCCGAGCAGGTCGGGCCCGCCGCCCACGGTGGCCTCGATCGGGCCGTCGGTGTAGAGCAGCAGTGACCAGTCGTGACCCAGCGGCACCTCGATCGGCGACCAGCTCACGTCCTGGAAGATGCCCAGCGGCGGCCCGGACGGGGTGCCCGGCACCACGCCGATCACACCGTCGCGGATCAGCAGGGGCGGCGGATGGCCGACCACGTGCATCCGCGCGTGGCTGAGCGTGGGGTCGATCGTGGCGATGCAGAGCGTCGTGAAGATCTCCGCGGACTTGCGTTCCAGGCGGAGCACCGAGTCCAGGACCCGCAGCAGCTCGTTGCCGGTGTGCCCGGCCAGCACCAGGGCACGCCAGGCGATCCGGAGCGCGACCCCCAGGGCGGCCTCGTCGGGGCCGTGCCCGCACACGTCGCCCACCACCACGTGCACGGCGCCGTCGGGGCTCTGCACGGTGTCCCAGAAGTCGCCGGCGAGCAGCGCGCGCCGCCGTCCGGGCAGGTAGCGGGCCTGATGCTCCAGCTCATCGGTCTCAAGCAGCGGGACCGGCAGCAGCCCGCGTTCGAGGCGGGAGTTCTCCTTGGTGAGCAGCTCGGCCTCGACCAGCCTGCGCTGGGCCAGGTCGGCGCGCTTGCGCTCCATCGAGTAGCGGACCGCCCGCACCAGCAGCCGGGCCTCCACGTCCTGCTTGACCAGGAAGTCCTGGGCGCCCGCCGCCACGGCCTCCGTGCCCACGTGGGTGTCGTTCAGCCCGGTCAGCACGATCACCGCGGCGTGCGGTGCCATCGACAGCACCTGCTCCAGCGCTTCGAGGCCGGTCGCGTCCGGCAGGGAGAGGTCGACGAGCACACACCGCACGTCCTCGGTCAGCCGTTCCCGGCCCTCCTTCAGGCTGCGCGCCCAGATGATCTTCGGGGGGTTGGCCGCCTCGCCGAGCAGCTCCTCCACAAGGAAGGCGTCGCCCGCGTCGTCCTCGATCAGCAGGACCGTGAGCGTTTCATGGGGAGGGGCGGTCAATGACGCCTCTTTGTGGGGTCGGGGGGATCCTATTAACGCTATGCAGAATAGTGTGACACCAGGACTTATAAGACAATGGTCGGCTTGCCGGGCACCGTCCAGCTACGTCCCTCAGTCGTCCGATGTGACCGATGTCCTTCCGGAGGCGCCACTCCACGGGATGGGGACGGCGAAACCGGTGCGAAGGATCTCAAGGATGTCTCCGTCCAGGATCACGGCTGCCCCGGGTGAGTCCAGCACGCGCACCATCGCGTACAGCACGTCGGCGTGCGGCTGCCGCAGCAGTGCCTGTGCCTGGCCGTGCGCCCGCTGGTGCTCGCCTCGCGTGAGGAGCCTCGCGTAACCCCGGAGCATGTCCTGGCAGCGCTGGAAGCCGTCCTGGCGCGCTCGCTCCAACTGCCAGCGATCCAGCCGGAAGGTCCTGATGGTCGCCTCCCCCTTGGCGGTCCTCGCTCGGTAGCGCCCGGTACTGAGGATGAGCTGGAGGTGATCGCCGGGATCTTCGATGGAGGGGTCGACGAGCAGACACGCACCGGTCAGCGGGTCGCATGGATACTCGGCGCGCTTGGCATTGCTGTTGCAGTAGTCACAGGCCAGAAAGTGGTTGAGCCAGTCGAAGGCGCGCAGTGGGGCCAGCTTGATCGGTTCGAAGTGGTCGATCGCGGTGCCGAGACTGTCTCCGCAGTACATGCACCGCTCTATCCCGGCTGCCATGGGTTGCAGTCGCGCACGCAGGGCCGACCGTTCGGCGGTGGCGTTCTTCCAGCGACGGCGGGCCGCGGTCACGGTCACCGAGCGGGAACGGAGGTGATCGGTGTGGTCGCGGAGCCTGTCGGTCAGCTCCGTGGGAAGACACGGGCGTACCAGCGGGATCACGAATCGGACCCGAGAGACTGGGATACCTCCCGTACCCGGGTGGACGGCGAACTGACGAGTTCCTCGCTGAGTCGCCGGTAGTCGTCGACGTCCGCCGGTGTCGCCGTCCCGTCGAGCACCTTGACCTCCAGGTCACCGAGATCCTCGCGGAGCTCGTCCGCGCGCGAGGAGTACGGGGAGTCCACGCCGAACAGCTCGGTCACGATGGCGTCGTCGCCGCTGCCGTACACGATGCGGCGGTAGAGCTCCTCGTCCACGACACCCGGGGAGGCGTGCTCGTCCGGTCCGGGCAGCCGGATGAGGCCACCGGGGCTCGCGCTCTGGCAGATGTAGGGGCTGTGGGTGGTGACGATGAACTGGACCATCGGGAAGTGGGTCTTCAGCCACTCGCCGATCTTCTGCTGCCAGCTCACATGAAGATGCGCGTCCACCTCGTCGATCAGTACGACTCCGGGGTAGGGAAGAGTCGGACGCCCGCCTCGGTTTTCGACGGTGAGCGTTCCATACGCCACGTGCATCTGCCGTACGATGTCGAGCACCAGGGCGGTGACCGCGCGATACCCGTCGCTCATGTCACGCAGCGGTCTGCGCACGTTGTCACGGTGGACCCAGAGGCCGTCCGAATCCACCCGCATGATTTTGAATCCGTCGGGCAGGAGACCGTCTCCGAGCAGGGTGAGCACAGAGTCGAGAAGCTCCTTCGCCCCTGGACGCCCCTCCAGCTGGAAAAGACGGCGCTCGACAAGCCAGCTCACGCTTTCGAACAGGGTGGCGTCCTCGTCGAAGAGTGTTCCGGTGGCCTGATGACCCGACCTGAGCTTGGAGCCTCCCCGGCCCATCTCGGCGACCGACAGTCTGCGGAACGGCCCGTACCCGGAGAGGAACCATCCACCCCGAGGTTTGCGTAGCCAGAGACCGTCGATGCGGGGGTCGTCTCCCCGCCAGAGGCCGAGACCGTCGGGCGTCCAGCGCAGGGCGGCGGGGATGGGAGTGTCCGGCCGCGTGACGGTGAACGGGTCGCCGTGATCGAACTCCAGGTCGTAGCGGAACTCACAGCGGACGCTCGCCGTCGCGGGTTCGGCCGGGGATCCTCCCCAGCGATCGATGTCCACCCCGATGCGCGGGCCCGCGGAGGTCAGGGCGACGGCCTGCAGGAGCGTGCTCTTGCCAGAGCCGTTCCGGCCCGCCAGCACAGTCCAGCCGGCGTATGAACCGTCGGGCCGGGTGAAGTCGAGGTTGACCTCTCGCGGACCGGAGAAACCACGCACGCCGGAGATCCTCAGATTCGCGACGTACACGTCATGCCCCCTACCGCCCGCCTGTGTGAATCGCCCCGCCGTGCGCCCAACTCTAGACGCGGGGCCGGGCCGATGTCCTGGTCAATCCGAACGGATCAGTTCCAGGCCCTCGGGAAGGCTGCCGTCGTGGGCGGCCTCGGCCAGGAAGAACAGCAGGGTGTCGCGGAAGGCGTGGGCGGCGCGAGTGGGCTCGACGTCCTTGCGGTGGGCGATGGCGATGGTGCGGTGCAGTCCGGGCGGAGCCAGCGGCGTCCCGGTCAGTCCCGGGCGGCCGTCCAGGACCATCGAGGGGACCAGCGCGATGCCCAGCCCGGCCTCCACGAAGCGCAGCACCGCGTCCATCTCCCCGCCCTCCACGGCCAGCCTGGGCTCAAATCCGGCCTGGCGGCAGGCGCCGAGCGTGGCCTCCCGCAGGTCGTAGCCGCGCCGGAACATCACCATCGGCCGGCCGCGCAGCTCCTCGATCCGCAGATACGGCCTGCGCACCCGCGAGGCGGACGGGGATGCCACGACCAGGTTCTCCCGCAGGATCTCCTCGGTGACCAGGGCGGGGTCGTCGTTCTGCAGCGGCATGATGATCAACGCCAGGTCGAGCTGGCCCCGGGCGAGGGCGCGGACCAGGTCGCGGGAGCCGCCCTCCTCGACGAACAGCTCGATGCCGGGGTAGTCGCCGTGGAACCTGGCCAGCGCGCCGGCCATCAGCCCGGCGCAGACCGAGGGCGTGGCGCCCAGCCGGACCCGGCCCCGGCGCAGCCCGGCCAGTTCGCCGACCTCCCGCCGGGCGGTCTCGGCGTCGGCCAGCATCCGGCGGGCCAGCGGCAGCAGCGCCTCCCCGGCGGCGGTGAGGGTGACGTTTCCCCGGGCACGGCTGAACAGCGGCGCGCCGAGATCCGTCTCCAGGGCCTTGATCTGTTTGCTCAGCGACGGCTGCGCGACGCGCATCCGCTCGGCGGCCTGGGTGAAGTGACGGGCCTCGGCCACCGCCACGAAATAGGCCAGTTGCTGGAGCTGCACGTTTCCCTAGCGTACGGCGGTGCCGGTGGCGGATCCGGGGCGCCCCCCGGTCTTGCGAGATCATGTGAGGTTGCTCGCACCCGCGGTGACCGCGCCGGGGCGCAAGACCCGCGGACGCAGAGGTGATAGCCGGAGGCTATGGAAACGACATCCACGATGACTTGGACGGGGGGAAAGCCCGGTGTCTAGCGTCACAGGGTGACTGCCACGATTGAGCGCGGTTCCGCCACCACGCGGGTTGACCATGCCGGGGGCACCCCCCCGAAGACCTTCAAGACTCGGACGCCCGGGAGGTCCGGCGGGTTCCTGGGCTCGTCCAACGGGAAAAAGGCGGTGATGGCCGTCACGGGCGCCGTTCTGGTGCTCTTCCTCGTCGGCCACATGGCCGGCAACCTCAAGAGCTTCTTCGGCGCCGGGTCCTTCAACGCCTACGCCGACTTCCTGCGGACCATGGGCGAGCCGATTCTTCCGCGCCGGGTCCTGCTGAGCCTGGTCGAGGTCGTCCTGGCCGCGGCGGCCGGGCTGCACATGTGGTCGGCGATCTCACTGGCCCGGCGGGCGAACAGGGCCCGCCCGGTCAAGTACGCGGCCAGGCGCAAGTCCCAGGCCGGCGGCTACGCCACGCACATCATGCGCTGGGGCGGCGTCACCATCCTGCTCTTCGTGATCTGGCACCTGCTGGACCTCACGTTCGGCGTGGTCAACCCGGCCGGCTGGAACGGCACGCCGTACGACCGGCTGGTCCAGGGGTTCGAGCCGTCGCGCTGGTGGGTCACGCTCTTCTACGTGGTCGCCGTCGTCATGGTCGGCCTGCACCTGCGGCACGGCCTGTGGAGCGCGTTCCAGACGCTCGGCCTGGCCGGGGCCCGGAGCTACCGCCCGCTGAAGGCCGTCGCCGCGGTGGTCTCCACGGTGCTGGTGCTCGGCTTCCTCGCGGTGCCCCTCGCGGTCACAGCCGGAGTGATCAAGTGAGCGGGGCGCGCGCGGCCGGGCGGATCTTCCACATGGTGAATGGAGCGGTGAGCGGACGATGACCACGAACTACACCGAAGGCGCCCCGATCCGCGACACCAAGGCCCCGGAAGGGCCGATCGAGGACCGCTGGGAGAAGCGGAAGTTCGCCGCCAAGCTGGTCAACCCGGCCAACAAGCGCAAGCTCAACGTCATCGTGGTCGGCACCGGCCTCGCGGGCGGTTCGGCCGCCGCGACCCTCGGCGAGCTGGGCTACAACGTCACGTCGTTCTGCTACCAGGACTCGCCCCGCCGCGCACACTCCATCGCGGCCCAGGGCGGCATCAACGCGGCCAAGAACTACCGCGGTGACGGCGACTCGATCTACCGGCTGTTCTACGACACCGTCAAGGGCGGCGACTTCCGCGCCCGCGAGTCGAACGTCTACCGGCTGGCCCAGGTCAGCGTGAACATCATCGACCAGGCGGTCGCCCAGGGCGTGCCGTTCGCCCGCGAGTACGGCGGCCTCCTCGACACGCGCTCCTTCGGCGGCGCGCAGGTCTCCCGGACCTTCTACGCCAGGGGCCAGACGGGGCAGCAGCTGCTGCTCGGCGCCTACCAGGCGCTGGAGCGGCAGATCGCGGCAGGGACCGTGAAGATGCACACCCGCCACGAGATGCTCGACCTGATCGTCTCCGACGGCCGGGCGCGGGGCGTCATCGTCCGCGACATGGTCACCGGCAAGATCGAGCGGCACCTGGCCGACGCGGTCGTACTGGCCACCGGTGGCTACGGCAACGTGTTCTTCCTGTCCACCAACGCCAAGGGCTGCAACACCACGGCGATCTGGCGGGCGCACCGGCGCGGCGCGATGTTCGCCAACCCCTGCTACACGCAGATCCACCCGACCTGCATCCCGGTCAGCGGCGACTACCAGTCCAAGCTGACCCTGATGTCGGAGTCGCTCCGCAACGACGGCCGCGTGTGGGTGCCGGTCAAGGCGGGCGACGACCGGCCGGTGGAGCGGATCCCCGAGGAGGAGCGCGACTACTACCTGGAGCGCCTCTACCCGGCCTTCGGCAACCTGGTCCCGCGGGACATCGCCTCCCGTGCGGCCAAGAACGTCTGCGACGAGGGCCGGGGCGTCGGCCCCGGCGGTCTGGGCGTCTACCTCGACTTCGCCGACGCGATCCGCCGCCTGGGCCGCGAGGCGGTGGAGAAGAAGTACGGCAACCTCTTCGAGATGTACGAGCGCATCACCGGCGAGGACCCCTACAGCCGGCCGATGCGCATCTACCCCGCCGTGCACTACACGATGGGCGGCCTGTGGGTGGACTACGACCTGCAGTCCACCATCCCCGGCCTGTTCGTGATCGGTGAGGCCAACTTCTCCGACCACGGCGCCAACCGCCTCGGCGCGTCCGCGCTGATGCAGGGTCTTGCCGACGGCTACTTCGTGCTGCCGACCACGATCGGCGACTACCTCGCGGACGGCCCCTACGGCGAGGTCGACGAGAAGGCCGTGGCCGAGGCCGAGATCAAGGTGCGCAGGAAGATCGACAGGCTGCTGTCGAACAACGGCACCCGCACCGCCGACTCCTACCACCGTGAGCTGGGCAGGCTCATGTGGGACTACTGCGGCATGGAGCGCACCGAACAGTCGCTGCGCAAGGCCCTGGAGCGGATTCCCGAACTGCGCGAGGAGTTCTGGAAGAACGTGAAGGTCTCCGGTGAGGCCGACGAGCTCAACCAGGCGCTGGAGCGTGCCGGCCGGGTGGGCGACTTCTTCGACCTGGCCGAGCTCATGTGCGTCGACGCGCTGCACCGCACCGAGTCGTGCGGCGGCCACTTCCGCGCCGAGTCGCAGGACGCCGACGGTGAGGCCCTCCGCGACGACGAGCACTTCGCCTACGTCGCCGCCTGGGAGTACGGCGAGCAGGGCCCGGTCCTGCACCGGGAGGACCTCGACTACGAGTACGTCAAGATGAGCCAGCGGAGCTACAAGTGAGCGCGCCCGAAGTAGTGCCCGAGGCAGTGCCCGAGACGGTGGGCGAGGTGGTGGGCGGGGCGGCCCACGAGGGACGAGCGGTCCGCGCGGCGAACGAGGAGCGGTAGGCGAACCATGGGGATGAACCTCACACTCAAGGTCTGGCGGCAGAAGAGCCCCGAGGACAACGGCCGCATGGTCACCTACCGGGTGGAGGACGTGTCGCCCGACATGTCCTTCCTGGAGATGCTCGACGTGCTCAACGAGCGTCTCATCCTGGAGGGTGACGAGCCGGTCGCCTTCGATCACGACTGCCGCGAGGGCATCTGCGGCATGTGCGGCATGGTCATCAACGGGGTGGCGCACGGTGAGCAGGTGGCCACCACCACCTGCCAGCTCCACATGCGGCACTTCGAGGACGGAGCGGTCATCACCATCGAGCCGTGGCGCGCCGCGCCCTTCCCGGTGGTCAAGGACCTGGTCGTGGACCGTTCGGCGTTCGACCGGATCATCCAGGCGGGCGGCTTCGTCTCCGTCCCGGCCGGATCGGCCCCCGACGCGCACAGCGTCCCGGTGAAGAAGGAGGACGCGGACGACGCGTTCGACGCGGCGACCTGCATCGGCTGCGGCGCCTGTGTCGCGGCCTGCCCCAACGGGTCGGCCTCCCTCTTCACCGCGGCCAAGATCACCCATCTCGGCCTGCTCCCCCAGGGGCAGCCCGAGCGCGACTCCCGTGCCAGGGCCATGGTCGAGCAGATGGACACCGAGGGCTTCGGCGGCTGCACCAACACCGGCGAGTGCACCGCGGTCTGCCCCAAGGGCATCCCGCTGAACACCATCGCCCAGATGAACCGCGACTACCTCAGGGCGTCCAAGTAGGTTGAACCTGGGCGAGTTGCTGTTCGCAGTGGGGGGCAGCCGGAAAAGCCGCAAATTTCAGCCAGATATCTCGGCTGGGCCTGGGGCATCAGACCCAGCCGAGACGGGCGACGACCGGCGGCTTATAGCCGTTTTCCGGTCCGCTCGTACGGTCGGAAGGAGCGTGAGGCGGAAACGATGATAAGCGCTGTTTTCCCCGTGCAGTGCTGTTTGTTTGCCCTT
>NZ_JBEXUG010000044.1:0-43618 GCF_040614315.1 Streptosporangium sp. NPDC006007
CCCGTTGAAAGGAGACGCCTTCCTCGCGGAGCAGGATGCGCAAGCCCTCATGGCTGATGTCGTCGACCACCCCCTCGGCGACCAGGAAGTCGGCCCGGCGGCCGGGCATCACCCGCCCGCCCCCACGCACCGTCAGGAGAGCCGTGCTCGACACCCTGATCCTCACGCTGTGGCTGTACGGCGCCGGCGCACTGGCCTGGCTCACCGGATGCGCCCTGCACATCGCCACCACCCCACGCCTCACCCACCGCCTCTTCACCCCCGGAGCCCGGCACCTGGGCATGCGCCCCCGCTCCCTGATCATCCTGGCCACGCTTGGCAGCAGCCTGCTGTGGCCCCTAACCGCCCTGCTGATATGCGCCAACCTGCTCCGGCGACGACCGTGACCGACCGCGACCTCGACATCATCACCCCGCCCGGCGTCATCCACGACCAGGCCCGCCGATAGTCCCCCCGACACCCACCAAGAGAGATTCCCCCATGCAAGACATCAAGGTCATCGGTGGCGACGGCTCCGCCCTCGTCACCCCCTTCCCAGCCCTCCCGCCCCGGTTCGAGGCGCTGCTCACCCCCACCGAGGTCGCAATCATGTTCCGCGTCGACCCCAAAACCGTCACCCGCTGGGCCCAGGCAGGAAAACTCACCAGCATCCGCACCCTCGGCGGACACCGCCGCTACCGCCAAGCAGAAGTCCTCGCACTCCTGGCAGACAGCACACAGAAACGCGACAAGTGACACGCCGCCTGCCGGGACGTCCCCGCTGACCCCGGACGGCTCGTGATGACGCGCCCCGCGAGCCGCCTGGGGCGCCACCGGCCGTCCGGGCACCACCCTGTCCGGGCGCCCCCTGTCTGAGCGGTTCCCGCTCACGCCGTCCAGGTCGCGGTCGCGCTCCCCGCGCACGCGGAGGGTGGTCCACAGGGACGCCCCGGGGTGCCGTCGGTTACCCGGTGGTGGCCGTCCACCGGCCGCGCCGCAGATGGATCGTCCCGTCCGGGGTGGTCCGTACCGTGGCGCCGTAGACGGGCGGGCCGCCGTACTGGAGCCGGTGGGTGCGGGCTGCGTCGAGCACGTCCCACGGCAGGCGTGGACTACCCTGCTGCAGGACGTGGAGACAACAAATCCAGGTGGCGCCCGAAATGTCCGACCCTTTGAAAGTGCTCGAATTTCACGCTCACCGCCGACAACCCCGCAGGTCAGGCAGAGTGCTCCCCGCGCACGCGGGGATGGTCCCAGCGGCGACGGGCAGCCGGTCACGCACACCCTGTGCTCCCCGCGCACGCGGGGATGGTCCCGCACGCTCAGGCACGAACAGGCCCCCGTGGGGGTGCTCCCCGCGCACGCGGGGATGGTCCCCTTGACCGAATAAAAGACATTACAAGTGGGGCGTGCTCCCCGCGCACGCGGGGATGGTCCCCGCCCGGCCTACCTGTCGACGTCACACGAGGTGTGCTCCCCGCGCACGCGGGGATGGTCCCATTTTGGCGTCCGGAATCCCCGGCATGAGCGGGTGCTCCCCGCGCACGCGGGGATGGTCCCGCCGGGAGGATGGCCAGCTCCCCCAGTGCGGCGTGCTCCCCGCGCACGCGGGGATGGTCCCCCGAGCCGACTCCCGTTGGTACCTGATGACCAGTGCTCCCCGCGCACGCGGGGATGGTCCCGGCCAGGGCGAGAACCTGCTGGGCATCACCCAGTGCTCCCCGCGCACGCGGGGATGGTCCCGTGTCGGGCCCGGCCCAGGTCACGGTCACAGCGTGCTCCCCGCGCACGCGGGGATGGTCCCAGATCCCGACAGCGTGGGAGGGCGACCCGACAGTGCTCCCCGCGCACGCGGGGATGGTCCCTGATCGGAAGGTGATCACATGTCACCGATGGCGTGCTCCCCGCGCACGCGGGGATGGTCCCGTTCCGGCATCTGTGCTCACGAAACTGGAGGAGTGCTCCCCGCGCACGCGGGGATGGTCCTCAGAGCGGCAAGAGCGGCCGGGCGGCCTTCATGTGCTCCCCGCGCACGCGGGGATGGTCCTCGCACCCTGAGAGGAAAATATGGAGAGCAGCCGTGCTCCCCGCGCACGCGGGGATGGTCCCTCGCAACCCTCGCGCGGGAGCAGATGCAACCGGTGCTCCCCGCGCACGCGGGGATGGTCCCGCCAGTGCCGCGTCCAGGTCGAACCGGTGGGCGTGCTCCCCGCGCACGCGGGGATGGTCCCGGGGCCGGCTCGCGCCGGTCTCGGCTCCCCCCGTGCTCCCCGCGCACGCGGGGATGGTCCCAGCGGCCGCGCGATCTCGTGTTCCTGCCAGAAGTGCTCCCCGCGCACGCGGGGATGGTCCCAGCCTGTTGGCCGCCCGGAACGCGGAGTTGGAGTGCTCCCCGCGCACGCGGGGATGGTCCCCGGGTCTCGCCGCGTGGCAGGGCATGGGAGGCGTGCTCCCCGCGCACGCGGGGATGGTCCCGTCGAGGCGCTCGCCCTGGTCTGGTCGGCGATGTGCTCCCCGCGCACGCGGGGATGGTCCCGCACCGAGCGGCAGGGGCCTTGACGGCCTGTCGTGCTCCCCGCGCACGCGGGGATGGTCCCAGGCACGTCTTGACGTGCGCGCCCTCCGGGACGTGCTCCCCGCGCACGCGGGGATGGTCCCGGAGACCTTCCACCGGGTGGTCTTCTGCCGTCGTGCTCCCCGCGCACGCGGGGATGGTCCCAGAGCGGCCAAGATTCCCTCTGCGTACTGCTTGTGCTCCCCGCGCACGCGGGGATGGTCCCGGCCTCCTGCCGCGTTCGGAACCGACTCCGTCGTGCTCCCCGCGCACGCGGGGATGGTCCCGTGGAGTCGCCCATCTTCTGCTGAATGCTGTCGTGCTCCCCGCGCATGCGGGGATGGTCCGAGTAGGTCACCTACCGCGTATTCGATCGAGGATTTCGCTGTGCCGGGCGAGGACGGCGGCCAGGTGTTCGGGGACCGACCGATGGAGGTGCGGACTCCGGCCGCGTGCTGAGCGGGTGTGAGCGACCGGTGGTGGGCGTGGCAGAACCCGATGACCTTCGTTCCACGGGTGGACTGAAAGCGACCAAGCCGGAACGGCCTGACGGGCGCGGGGGCGGGGGCGGGGGCGGGCAGGGTCTCTTGGCCATGGGGAAAGGGACCTTCGGCACTGCTTGCGGCGCCCGGTCGGGCCGTACCGTTTGTGATCAAGAGTTTTGGCGTGAGGAGGTGCTGCCTCTAGCGAATCTTGATGATGGAACAGGGCCGCTTGTCCGGCCTCTCTCGCCTGGGGGGCGAAGAGTTCTGTGCTGAACGGCGCCGCTGCCCTCGCCGTACGGTCTCCGCAGGATGGGCCTCGGAGACGGACGCGAGGGCTCGGCGCCGAATCGCCGTACCTGTGAGGCGCGGTGGTCATCGGGGGAATCTCGGACGTTCCGTCAGCGTGGCCGATGGGTCCCTGTGGATGAAAGACGGCATGGCGCGTGGTCCCACCGGGGCGGTGCGCGGGGAGGCGTGCCGAAAAGCGGGGGTAACGGGGGGCCGTTCATGGACGGCGTTGTGGTGGAGACGCTGGAACCGCTCATCGCCGAGCTGTGGTCCCGTGGTTTCACCGTTGTCGGGCCGACGGTGCGGGACGGGGCCGTCCGGTTCGCCGAGATCTCCTCCGCCGGGCCGCTGCCCGCCGGGCGAGGGGACGAGCAGCGGCCCGGCTGTTACCGGCTGACCGAGCGGGATGACGATCTGGTGTTCGGTTTCGCCGCGAGCCCCGACTCGGCCGAGCGCTACACCCAGCCGCCCCGGCAGGCGCTGTCCCGGATGCGCGACGGAGCGGTGGAGGGGGCCGGCCAGGAGGCTCCCCGCGTCGTCCTGCTGGGGGTGCGTTCCTGCGACTTGGCCGCGATAGCCGTACAGGAGCGGGTGTTCCTCGGCGGCAGGCACCCCGATCCGGCCTACCGCAGGCGGCGTGAGGCGCTGTTCCTCGTCGCGGTGAACTGCGCGGTGCCCGGTGGCACCTGTTTCTGCGTCTCCATGGGCACCGGGGACCGGTGACACCGGTCCCGCCCGTAGATCCGCGCGGGGACTCAGGCGGGGATCCGCGCGGAGGTTCGGGCGGGGCGGCGCCTCGGGGGCGGAACGCCTCAGGGAGGGGGCGGGGGCGCCGCACGCCGTGTCATCGGGATCAGCATGACCGGGACGTCGGCGTCGGCCACGATCCTGCGGACGGTCCGCGCCCTCCCCCGGCCGATCCGCCGTGACCAGCCCAGCGTGATGAGATCCACGTACTCCTCGACCGCCACGTTCACCACCTGCTCCTCCACGACCCCGCTGCGCAGTTCCATCCGCACGCCGGGATGCGCGCAGTGGCGGGCCAGGAACTCCTCCTCCCACGCCTGCCTGGCGTGTGCGGCCTGGTCCCAGCAGCGGGGAGTGGTCACCTGGTCGAAGACGTGCAGGACCACCAGGTCGACGCCGGTGCGGGTGAACAGCCCGGCCGTCTCGGTGACGGCGGCGGCGGCCTCGGGGGAGCCGTCCAGCGGCAGGAGCACCCGTGAGATGACCTTGCGAGACGCCTCGGGTGTTCTCATCCGCGAGGGCAGCAGGATGACCGGTTTGGTGGATCGGCGCACGACACGCCAGGAGACGTCCCCGGGCAGGGTGCCGTCGGCGAGGACGCCGAGGATCGTGCCCTTCTGTTCGAGCTCGTGGAGCACCGCCGTCTCGACGTCCCGCCCTCCGGAGCCCACGGCGATACGCACCTCCCGGACGTCCGCGCGCAGGACCTCCGCCATCGCCCCGGCGACGGCGATCACGCCCGAGGCTCCACCCGTGTCGTCGACGACGGCCAGCACATGTCGCATGTTCCCTCCCCTCGCGTGTGTCGTCTCTCCCCCGTGGTGTTATCCCTCCTCCCCGTGGCGCCTCTTTCCTCGCTTCCCCCGCGTCATTCGCGCCGCCGCGGCAGGCGGGCGGGGCCGTCCAGGCGCCGCGCCTCTGCGGCGTCCAGCCTCAGCCACAGTTCTCCGTCGGTCCAGACGTCCACCGACTCGCGGGTGATGTCCAGCCGGACGCGACGGCCCAGGCAGCGGAACCGCAGGCCGAGGCTCCCCCATGCCGTGGGCAGTCTCGGGTCGAGGCGGAGGATCCCGTCGTCGCCCACCCGCGCGCCGGCGAAGCCGGTGAGCAGCGCCTGCCAGACGCCGCCGAGCGTGGCCATGTGCAGGCCGGTGGCGGTGGTCCCGGTCAGATCGTCGAGATCGAGGGCCAGCGCGACGCGGAGCAGGTCGAGCGCCTCGTCCGGACGTCCCGCCCGGCTCAGCAGGCAGGCCGTGATCGCCGGTGAGAGCGAGGAGCCGTGCGCGGTACGGGGGCCGTAGAAGTCGAGGTTTCTCTCCAGCGAGCCGGCCTCGGCCTCTTCGGGCACCAGGTGGTGGAGCATGAGGACGTCGGGCTGTTTGATGATCTGCGTGGCGGCCAGCCGCTTCCGGCCGAGCAGCAGGTCCGCGGCGACCGGCGGGACGGCGACCTGCTCCATCGTCAGCGGTTCCAGCCGGAAGTAACCGGCGAACTGCTCATACAGGCCCGACGCGGGGTGGTAGCCGTCCACCAGGCGGTCCGCGAGCGCGCGCCACCGACGCCCCTCGGCGTGGTCGGGGCCGACCAGGTCGGCTGCCCGTCTCAGGTTCCACCGGGCCATCACATTGGTGAACGCGTTGTCCGTCACCGCCTCGTGATACTCGTCCGGCCCGATCACGTCGCCGAGGTGCGCCCCTCCCTCGTCGTCCACCTGGCAGCGCGACGCCCAGTAGCGGGCGGTCTCGATCAGGAGGGGACGCGCCGGGCCGTCCAGGAACCCCCGGTCGCCGCTCCACCGCGCGTGGTGGACGGCCGCCCAGGCGATGTCGGCGGTGATGTGCTCCTCCAGTTGCCCGGTGAGGATGGGGACGGCCTCACCGCCCAGATGCCCCGACTCGGGGGTCACGTCGTCGCCCGTGGCCGCGGACTCCCAGGGGAATCGCGCGCCCGCGCAGTCCACGGCCGCCGCGCGGGCCCGCGCGGCGGCCAGCCGACGGAGACGGTAGGCGACCATGGCCCCGGCCTCGGCGGGGCGCATGCTCGCCACGGCGGGCAGCACGAACACGTCGGCGTCCCAGAAGACGTGACCCGCGTAACCGCCGCCCGACAGTCCTCGCGCGCCGACGGCCACCTCGTCGCGGCGGTCGACGTTGTTCCAGAGCTGGAACAGCGCGAACCGGACGGCGAGTTGCGCGGCGGGGTCGTCGGGAATGGAGACGTCCACGTCCTCCCAGCGTGCGGCCCACGCCGCTCGCTGCTCGGCGAGCAACCGGTCGAATCCGGCCCGCTCGGCCGCCTCCAGCGCCGCGGCGGCGTCGCGGAGCACCGGCCGGCGGGCGGGGTCGGCCACGTAGGCGGCGATCCGCTCCAGGGTGCGCACCCCGTCGTCACGGCCCACCCGCTGCGCCGCCACCGCGGCCATCCCGGCGCGACCGGCGGCGACACGTGCCCAGCTGTGACCGTCGAGCCGGCCCTCGGTGACCTGCCCCTCCGGGGGAGGCCGCAGTGGCGATCCCGCGCGCAGCCGTCCGGCACCCGCCTCGGCGCGCATCGCCACCACCCCCGGACGGCTCACGCACGCCAGTCGCAGCATCCGCACGGGCGGTGTGTGGCCTGTCTCCTCCCGGGTCAGCACGCCGCTGCGCAGGTCGAGTGTTCGCAGATCCTCCTCGGGTGGCGGGTCAAGGAGGAGGCCGGTCCACAGGGGCCCCGGCAGCAGGTGCTGTCCGGCCCCGCCGCCGGTGTAG
Organism: Streptosporangium sp. NPDC006007; assembly: GCF_040614315.1. Lineage (NCBI taxonomy): Bacteria > Bacillati > Actinomycetota > Actinomycetes > Streptosporangiales > Streptosporangiaceae > Streptosporangium > Streptosporangium sp. NPDC006007. Next base: position 6,801 of record NZ_JBEXUG010000044.1, read on the forward strand.
ATCCCCGCGGCGAGCACCAGCGGAACCGATCCCGGGGTGGGCTCCTCCACCGATCCTCGGGTGGCGAACCCTCCGGCGCCCAGGGTGAACAGCGCCTCGGTCACCCGGTGCCGCGCCGGGTCGCCGCCCGTCTCGCGGATGGTCCACGCCGGATCGTCGTCCACGCCGGGGGTCCGCCGGTGCCGCCTGCGCCGTACCTGCCGGTCGAGCAGGCTCAGCAGCGTGGCCGGCCCTCCTCCCAGGTGGAGCACCTCGGGCGGTGAGCCGCCGGGTTCCGGCCCGACCGACACCGCGGTCGCCCGCGCCATCTCCGGGATGAGAGGGATCGAACCGCCGAGTGTCCCCCGGCCGGGCGGACCGAAACGATCACCGATGATCAGAATCAGCCCGGCGCCGACGCCGCGTTCCGCCAGGGAGACGAGAACCGCCCGTACGGCCTCGGCTCCGTCGTCCGGTCCGCCCTCGGTGGGTCCGCCGTCACCGCCGCGCACGCACAGCCAGAGGCGTCCCGGGCCGTCCGGCCGGGCGCGCGGCTCCCCGCCGACCGTGTCGCGGTCCCCGTCACCCATCACCACGACGTCCACACCGGCGGCGCGGAGCATAGCCACCCGGCGGCGGATCGGTACGGCGCAGGCCCCTCCCGGCACCCCCGTGGCGTACCAGTCGAACATCACCGCCTCGAAGGTGCGGTCGTACGGCCGGTGGTGCGGATCGTCCATTGGCCCTCCCCGTGGTGCTCAGCTCATGGCCGGCGCACCGCCTTCCGTCCGGACGAGGCGTTGTTCCCGCGGACTCCCCGGCCGATGGGTGGACAGGTCCACTGGGGCACCTCCTCACTCGCCGTCACCGTGCGCGTCCGGTCAGTTCGAGCTCTGATCGGCCTCGGGAGGCAGGCGCAGCGTCTCCCAGGACGAGGGGGACGTGCGCGGCGGGAATGTCGGCCGCACGGTTCCGGGGAGAGGGCGGTACAGCAGATGGGGGCGGGTGGGCGTGGAGTCGAAGCCGTTGAGCGTGGAGACGACGGGCGCGAAGGCACGCCAGAAGCCGCTGACCTCCATGAGCCAGAGCATCCGGTCGGACAGGCCGGCCAGCATCAGCGTGCCGTCCAGGGCGTGTACGTCCTCGCCGCAGCGTCGCAGCGTCCACAGGCCCGACGTGTCGCAGAAAGTGATCGCGGAGAGGTCGAGCGTCACCCCCGGCCCGCCACAGAGGACGGCGGTGTTCACCAGGTCGCGGAGCGGCTTCTCCGTGGCAATGTCCAGTTCGCCCCGGATCGACAGCACGATGACGCCGTGGGGACGGATCCGCGTGATCGCACGGAGCGGATTCCAGGGGCGGGACAGTATCTCGCCCCTGCCTGCCGGGCGACCACTCCACCTGAGTTCATCCATCTCCGTCGGAACCTCCGGTGCCGAAAACAGGAAACAGCGGTTATGAAAATGCTCGCGAGCGCTTATCCCCGCCCGTAGGGCCAAAAGTCCCGAAAATAACGGCCAAGCGGACCTAGTACTGAGACGGACGACCGGTGGAGACGATCGGCCGCCCGAATTGGACCTGAGGCCGTCACACCGAGGGCTTAAGTCCCTGGTCAGATGGGATCGTACGGGCACAGGTTGAGAGAGACAACGGGAAAAAAAAGGGGGCGTGCTCGATCTCGGTGTCGCGACCGTGCGGCAGTACGAGCGACGGACGGCCGCCGGGGCCTCCTCACCCCGGACGCCGGAGACTTGAACACACCCGGGGAGCCACCCATGGAGCAGAACCGGAACGGCACCGTGAAGATCAGCTGGCGTGGCGGCGACCGCTTCGACGTCCAGATCCGCCGGCACACCCTCCGAATCGACCAGTCCAGGGACTTCGGCGGAGGCGACACCGGCCCCGACCCGGTCGAGCTGCTCGTCGGGAGCCTCGCGGCCTGCGTCGCCCATCGCGCCGAACGCTATCTCCACCGGTGTGAGCTACCCGCCGGTGTCACCGTGACCGCCCACTACGACCTGGACGTACGGCCGGCGCGGGTCGGCCGGATCGAGTTGGTCGTCGAGGCCCCTGGGGTGCCCGAAGGGCTGCGAGACTCCTTCACCACGGTCATCGAGCACAGCGCCGTGCACAACTCCCTGCGACTGCCGCCGGAGATCATTTTTAAGATCCGCACCACGGAAGACGCCCCCACCACGGATCGGAATCCGCCGTACCCCCGGCGGGATCACCCGCGGGATCCGGTGAGTCCTCAGGACACCCACCCGGAGGAGACGCGGCCCGCCTGAGCAACTCGACCACCTGCTCATCGGTGATCTGCGTGAAATCGGCGTACCAGGAGCCGATCGCGTAAAGATGATCGGGCATCCGCAGACAGACCACCTCGTCGGCGACCTGGCGCAGATCCGCGATCGTGCCCGGCGTCCCCACCGGCACCGCGAGCACCACGCACGAGGCACCGCGTTCCCGGACGACCTCACAGGCCGCGCGGGCCGTGCCTCCGGTGGCGACCCCGTCGTCCACCACGATCACCGTACGGCCCACCAGGCTCACCGCGTCCCGGTCGCCGCGGAAACGGCGCGCGCGGCGCAGAAGTTCAGCCCGCTCTCGCGTCTCCACGGCGGCCATCTCGTCCTCGGTGAGGCTCGCGAGCCGCACGACATCGCGATTGAGGACGCGCACTCCGTCCTCACCGATGGCGCCGAACCCCACCTCCGGCTGGAACGGCACTCCGAGCTTGCGGACCACGATCACATCCAGCGGAACACCGAGGGCCCTGGACACCTCGAACGCCACCGGCACACCGCCCCTGGGCAGCCCCAGGACGACCGTGCTCTCCACGCCGGCCAGCCCATGCAGCCGTTCGCCCAGCTGCGCACCCGCGTCCTGACGATCTATGAACACTCCGCTCACCCCTCCCGGACGCTCATGGCGTCACCGCTCACCGGCGGGACGGCCAAGGCCGCTCGTGCTCGTACGGCTCACACGAGTCGTACGGCCCGGCATCGGAGGATCACCGCGACACCACACGTGGTAACCGGCGACGGCAGGTCTCACCCACCAATATCAGCCAAAAAGCAGGTCGGCGGAAGGGCTGAAAGTCCCGATTCAGGACTCCCCATCCGGGCACCGATCGGCCCGAGCCCCGGTCAGCACGAATGCCGTACCCGATCCCCAAAGATGTGGCCCTGTACGGACCAACGCCCCGAAGACAGGGGTCCTTGGCCCCTTTTCCGCGGGATGAGCCGGACCGGAGGATCAAGGGCACCGAACCCGGAGCGCGTTCAGGGCCTCCGGGAGCCCCCCCGGGGAACCCGGGGCGTTCGCTGAACGCCCCGGGTTCCCGCCCGCTCCGATACGTGTGTTTGACTTCCTCCCCACGGCTGAGGCCGGGGACTCCACCCTCACGGGATGGGGTTCCCGCTTCACCACCAGGTGCCCGCCGGACTGTCGCCCTTGAGGTCCTACCCTGGCTCTACAGGCGTTTTACCTCGCCGCCGGCCCGGCGGCGAGGAGACAACCACGCATCCGGTGGCCTGGTTATCGCCACCGCCGGGCACGCTACCAGCCCGTGCGGCGCCATACCGGCTCTCCTCCCCAGGGCTAAAGCCCGGGGTCTCCAGCCTCAAGGAGTTTCGATGACAAGGCCGATCGTCGTCGGCGTCGACGGGTCGACGCCCTCACTCCGGGCCGTGAGCTGGGCCGGTCAGGAAGCCGCGCTCCGCGACGTCCCACTCCGAATCGTGCACGCCGCGCTCCGGTGGGCCTACCACGTCCCCCTCGTCCCGCAACCCGCCCATTGGGGGGCGGAGGCGGAGGCCGCGGCGCAGGACATGCTGCGCCAGGCGGTCATCCACGCCCGGGCCGGCAGGCCGCGGCTGGAGGTCACCACCGAGATCGTCGACGGTGGAGCGTCCGAGGCGCTCGTCACCGCCGCCGAGGAGGCGCAGCTGCTCGTCGTTGGAGACCGGGGCCGCGGCGGATTCGCCGAGCTGCTGCTGGGCTCGGTGAGCCGCTACGTCACCGCCCGCGCGTCCTGCCCGGTGGCCGTGGTCCGGCGCTCACACGACGACTACGGGGAGGTCGTCGTGGGGGTCACCGGGGAGCCCGACCAGGACGCCGTCCTGGACCTCGCCTTCCGCGAGGCCGCGCTGCGACACGCCGCCCTGCGTGCCGTACACGCCTGGCGGCATCCCACCACCCGAGCGCCCGGGGACATGCAGCCCCTCGTCTACGACGTCAAGGACGTCGGCGAGGAGGAGGCCCGCCTGCTCTCCGAAGCCCTCGCGGGATGGCGCGAGAAGTTTCCCGACGTCATGCTCATCCAGTCGGTCGTTCACGAGCATCCGGCGAAGGCCCTGATCGAGGCGTCGGCGGACGCCGACCTCGTCGTCATCGGCGCGCACAGCCGAACGCGATCCCCGCTCGGCCTGGGAGCCACCGCGCATGCCGTGCTGCACCACTCGTCCGCCCCCGTCATCGTCCTCGGGCACCCTCGCGTCCATCGATGGTGATGTCCGTCAGGGCACCGCCGTCGCGACTCCCGCGGTCGCGCCCATCACGGTCAGCGCGGTGCACGGCCCGCCGGCGATCGCCGGCGGAGGACGGTGCGGGGTCATCGCGTAGACCATTCCAGCGAACACGGCCATGCCGACGGACCCGACGGACCCGACGAACCCGATGGACAAGGCTGACGGGGCTGACGGGGCGGGGCGTCAGTGGACGGGTTCGCCGGCGGGGGACTGATCGAACTGGGTCCGGTACAGCTCCTCGTAACGGCCGCCGACGGCCATCAGGTCGTTGTGCGTGCCGCGCTCCACGATCCGCCCGTCCTCGATCACCAAGATGAGGTCGGCGGCGCGGACGGTGGAGAGCCGGTGCGCGATCACCACCGAGGTCCGCCCGGCGAGCGCCTCGCCCAGGGCCTCCTGGACCGCCGCCTCCGAGGTGGAGTCCAGGTGCGCGGTGGCCTCGTCGAGGATGACCACCCGGGGGCGGGCCAGCAGGAGCCGGGCGATCGTCAGCCGCTGGCGCTCGCCGCCGGAGAGCCGGTATCCACGCTCACCGACGACGGTGTCCAGCCCGTCGGGCAGCGCGGCGACCAGGTCGGCGAGCCGGGCGCGGCGCAGCACCTCCCACAGCTCGTCCTCCGACGCCTCAGGCCGCGCCAGCAGCAGGTTGGCGCGGACCGACTCGTGGAACAGGTGGCCGTCCTGCGTCACCATGCCGAGCGTCTGGCGGATCGACTCGGCGGTCAGGTCCCGGACATCCGTACCGGACAGCCGCACGGCACCGCCGTCGACGTCGTAGAGCCGCGCCGCCAGCTGGGCGATCGTGGACTTTCCCGCGCCCGACGACCCCACCAGCGCCACCATCTGCCCCGGCTCGGCACGGAAGGACACGTTGTGCAGCACCTCGACGCCGCCTCGGTTGTCGAGGGTCGTGACCTCCTCCAGTGAGGCGAGCGAGACCTTGTCGGCGGACGGGTAGCCGAAGCGCACCCCGTCGAACTCCACCGCCACCGGCCCCTCGGGCACCCGCCGGGCATCCGGCTTCTCGGCGATCAGCGGTTTCAGGTCCAGCACCTCGAAGACCCGCTCGAAGCTCACCAGTGCGCTCATCACCTCCACCCGCGCGCTGGCCAGGGCGGTCAGCGGCGCGTAGAGGCGGGTGAGCAGCAGGGCCAGCGCGACGACGGCGCCCGGCTCCAGCTGCCCGCTCAGCGCGTAGAACCCGCCGAGACCGTAGACGACGGCCAGCGCGAGCGCGGAGACCAGGACGAGCGCGGTGATGAACACCGACTGCGACATCGCGGTGCGCACCCCGATGTCGCGCACCCGCCGGGCCCGGCCGACGAACTCGGCGGACTCGTCGGCGGGACGGCCGAAGAGCTTCACGAGTGTCGCCCCGGGCGCGGAGAACCGCTCGGTCATCTGCGTGGTCATGGCCGCGTTGTGGCTCGCCGACTCGCGTTCGAGCCGTGCCAGCCGGGTGCCCATCCGCCGCGCGGGCAGCACGAACACCGGTAGCAGCAGCAGCGCGAGCAGGGTGATCTGCCAGGAGGTCCCGAGCATCACGACGAGCGTGAGCACGAGCGTGACGAGGTTGCCGACCACGCCGGAGAGGGTGTCGCTGAACGCGCGCTGCGCGCCGATGACGTCGTTGTTCAGCCTGCTGACCAGCGCGCCGGTGCGGGTGCGGGTGAAGAAGGCGATCGGCATGCGCTGCACGTGGTCGAAGACCGTGGCGCGCAGGTCGAGGATGAGCCCCTCACCGATGCTCGCCGACAGCCAGCGCGTCATCAGCCCGAGCGCGGCCTCCACCACCGCGATGCCGGCGATGAGCGCCGCGAGCCTGATGACCAGGTCCACCGGCGCCCCCTGGACGATCGCGTTGACGACCCGCCCCGCGAGCACGGGGGTCGCGACCGCCAGCACCGCCATCACGACGCTGAGCAGCAGGAACCACACCAGCCACCGCCGGTGTGGCCGGGCGAACCCCGCGATGCGCCGAAACGTCGCCTTGGAGAACGGCCGCCGGTCGTCCTTGGCGTTCATCGCGTGGTGGAGCGACATCCACGCGGTCACTTCCATGTCCATCGGTTGTCTCCGGGGGGTCGGGCGGCCTCGGGGTCTCTGGCCGAGTCCTTCGAACTGGTTTACGGGTGCCATGAACAATCTCATCAGCCACCGACAGAATCGGAGGGCGTCCCCCGCCGGGGCCGTACGGGGACCACATGGAGGCCGCACGGGGCCGTACAGGGTTCCCCCGGACGCCGATGACATCGCCGCCACCCTCGGATGGCGATACATCGGGACCTTAGGACCTCAATCTATGTTGAGGTCAACCTCACACCCCGGGCGCCGCACGGAAGGGCACGGCACGGCACGAGAACGGGCGCGGGGCGGACGTGAAATGCGTCACGCATTGGGCAAGAAAAGCGACATAAGGTATAAAAAAGGATAAAGACCCTTAGTGGGTGGGGCTCCCGTTCCGACGCACAGTCGGGTCACCGCAAAGAGCGGGCCCCGTACCGACCCATACCGACCTGTACCGGCCCTCACACCGGCCGGCCCTCACCCCGGGACCACACGTGCCTCCCCGCCCGCCGATCACGTCCGTCACACGTTCGCCATCCCACCGGAAAGTCGCCACATGAGTCAGGACAGCAGCAGCGCACACGTCGCCTTCGAGCTCGACCTCACCCTGGAGGAGACGCGGCGGCGCGCCGCGATGATGGCGGCGCTGGAGCCGGGCTGGGATCCGCCCGCGATGATGCGCGCCGAGGAGGAGGCGTACGACCTTCTGTACTCCGGCCTCGACGAGCGGCAGCAGGCGGTCTACGACATGCTCGTCGCGGCCGAGGTGCTCCCGCGAAGGGGGCCCGGCCGTGCTGCCGCTTGATCCGCAGGCCGACATGGGGCGCAGGGCCTGGGTGCCCTGCCCCGGATGCCGGGACGACAGGGAGTGCGGCGACTGCGGCGACGGCCGGAACTGCGGAGCGCACTGGCGCTATCTCATCGGCAACACCGGGAGCCTGCTCCACCTGCAGTGCCCCGGGTGCACCCATCTCTGGAACCACGAGACCGGCTTCGGCGCGGGCGGCCCCCGGCCGTTCTGACTCGGGCAGGCCACGACCAGGCCGTCCGCCGATGGAAGGCGCCGGTGGAGGCCGGGGTCCTCCCCGCCCGACGGGTCCGGCCGGAGGCGGTCAGAGCCAGCCCCGCTTCTTGAAGATCACATAAAGGGCGGAGGAGACCACGAAGATGGCCGCGCTGGAGGTCCAGAAGCCGATCGGATGGCTGAAGCCGGGATAGGGCACGTTCTGACCGTAGAAGCCGGTGATCATCGTGGGTACCGCGATGATGGCCGCCCAGCTCGTGATCTTCTTCATGATGTCGTTGAGCTTGAAGCCCTGCTGGTTGATGTGGGCCTCCCGGACGTTGCCCACCAGTTCCCGCAGCGAGTCGGTCCACTCGGCGGTGCGCAGCGTGTGGTCGTAGACGTCCTGGTAGTAGGGGGCCAGCGCGGGGTCCAGCATCTCCACGCTCCTGCGGAGCAGGCTGCCCACGATCTCGCGCATCGGCACCGCCAGCCGCCGGAACCGCACCAGCTTCTTGCGCATCTCGAAGGTCTGGCGCTGGATGTACGCCCGGTCGCCCGGCCTGTCGTCGAAGAGGTCGTCCTCCAACGCCTCGACCCGGTCGTCCATCGCCTGCAGCACGTCGAAGTATCCGTCCACCACGTAGTCGAGCAGGCCGTGCAGCAGGTACGGCACGCCGTACCTGGCCATCTCGGTGTTGGCGTCCCAGCGCCTGATCACCTCGCCGATGTCGAACTCGGAACTCTCCCTGACGGTGACCAGGGCGTTCTTGGTGACGAAGATCGATATCTCGATGAGGTCGAGATTCCTGTCCGCCAGCTTCGCGCCGTAGACGGTGAGAAACAGGTGGCTGTCGTAGGTGTCCAGTTTGGGGCGCTGGCGGCTGTGGAGCGCGTCCTCGACGGCCAGCTCGTGCAGGCCGAGCTCCTCACTGATCTTCGCCAGGTCCGAGGGGGTGGGTGAGCACAGGTCGAACCACACCACGGCGGACGGGTCGCCGACGTGATCGGAGACCTCGTCGATGGGGAAACCCTCGGCCTTCAGGACACCGTTGCGATAAAGACGGGTGCGGTCCATATCGGTCAAGGTTAGCCGCGAGTTCGGTCCGTGAACCCTCTGCTCGCGGGGGCTCGTACATGCTCCGGGTGAAATGCGATGAACCGCGGCTTTCCCTGCGCCGTCAATGGCTTTCCCTGCGCCGTCGGTGGCCTCTCTCCGCGTCGGCGGCGACTTCTCCCCGGCGCCGTCGACGGATTTTCCCGGCGCCGTCGGTGTCCGGCGCATAATTCCGCCGCCACGGGGCAGCAGCGAACATCACAGCAGACGCAGCCTGAGGTGATGTCAGATGATAGTGCTGGGACTTCTCATGATCGTGCTCGCGGGTGCGGCGGTGGTCGCGGTCTCCTGGGACGAGGCCGCGACGGCGACCACCACCGCGTCGTTCACGGTCTTCGACCGCACATTCCAGCTCTCCCAGCTGGAGTTCTTCTTCGCCGGTGCCATCACGGGAGCGGTGTTCCTGTTCGGTGTCGCGCTCATGTTCAGCGGGATGCGCCGCTCCGCCGTACAGCGGCGCAGGCTTCGCGACTCCCGGTTGGAGGCGCGTGATCGCGTCAGCCGCCTGGAGAGGGAGAAGCAGGAGCTGGAGCGCCGGCTGGAGGAGACTCCGGAGACCCCTGCTCCCGCGCCCGTGGCCGACCGGGATCGGGACGGCGTCGACGACCGGGACGAGAGCACCGCTCCCCACCCGCGGGCCGACGTCCCCCACCAGTCCGCCGCCGACCAGCTCGTCGCCGGTCGTCGCGGGCGCCCGGCGACCGGACGGTAACGGGGCCCGGCCGGTCTTCCCGCTCCTCCGCCGATCATCGCCGCCCGAGCCGGCCCTCCGGCTCGGGCGGCATCTCGGGGGCGGCGTCTGAGGCACCGCTCTCCACTGTTCACGATGCCCCCAAAAAACCATAAAAACATGTAAAAGTAATATTCCCCTCATGTCGCCACAGGCGAAAGCCGTAATCTTCTGGGCCACGGGCGTACTCGCCTATGTCGTCGCCGTCTTCCACCGGCAGTCCCTCGGCGTCGCCGGCATCGAGGCCGCGGCGAGATTGGACGTCGGCGCGGCCGGGCTCTCCACCCTGGCGATGCTGCAACTACTGGTCTACGCGATCATGCAGGTACCGGTCGGAGTGCTGGTCGACCGGCTCGGATCCAAGTGGATGCTGGTCATCGGGGCGGCCGTGATGGCCGGTGGCGAGCTCGTCTTCGCGCTGGCCGACGGCCTCGTGCCCGGGATCGCGGGGAGGGCGCTGATCGGCTGCGGTGACGCGATGACGTTCATCAGCGTGATCCGGCTGGTGAACATCCACTTCCCGGCCCACCGCAACCCGCTGATGGTCCAGCTCACCGGCCTGATCGGACAGCTCGGCGCGATCGCCTCCGCGGTGCCGCTGATCCACTCCCTGCACACCTACGGCTGGACCCCCACCTTCATGGGCGCCGCCGTGGTGGGAGTGGTGTCGGTTCTCCTGCTGCTCACGGTGGTACGCGACTCCCGCCCCGAACGGGCGGAGCGACAACCCGGCCTGAGTGCCGCCTGGGCCGAACCCGGCACCCGGCTGGGCATGTGGACCCACGCGGCCACCCAGTCATCGGCCGCGGCGTTCCTGATGCTGTGGGGCTATCCGTTCCTGGTCCAGGGACAGGGCCTGACCCCCGCGACGGCGGGCGTGCTGCTGTCCACACTGACCCTGTGCGGCATGGCCTGCGGGCCGCTGCTCGGCTATCTCGCCGGGAGGTTTCCCCTCCACCGCTCCCGGCTGGTGTTCACCGTGATCGGCACCAGCGCCGGAACCTGGACCGCGGTGCTGCTCTGGCCGGGCCGGGCGCCGCTCTGGCTGCTCGTCCTGCTCGTGGTGGTGCTCGCGGCCAACGGCCCGGGATCACTGATCGGCTTCGACTACGCCAGGACCTTCAACCCGGCGGCCCGGATCGGCGCGGCCATCGGCATCGTGAACGGCGGCGGGTTCATCGCGTCGATGACGCTGATAGCCCTGATCGGCGTCATCCTGGACCTCAGGGGACAGGCCACCCTGGACGACTTCCGCTGGGCGTTCGCCGCCCAGTACCCGCTCTGGGCACTGGGCGCGGCGCAGGTGCTCCGCTACCGGGGCAGGACACGGCGCCTGGTGCCTGTAAGACAGCACCGGTGAACCGGGGCTCTCACCACCCGATCCGGGTGAACGGCTCGGCCTCCGGGGCCGTCCCCACCCTGGCGAGCCCGGCGCCGAGCGCCCCGGGGACCGGTGCCCAGCTCGACGCGGGCGAGCCCTCCGGGCCGACGCCCGTGTCGACCAGCACGGTCCGGCCCGACGTGTCCCGCAGCAGGTAGCAGTGGAAGTGCGGCACCCAGTCGTCGGACTCCCCGCGGCAGCCACCGGGGAACATCTCGGGCAGCGGACGTCGGATCGACTCCCCCATCGGCCCCACGGCGTCGCAGAGCGGGAGAACCTCGACCCCCGCCACGGTCATCGGCTGATGAGACATCCGGTCTCCTGTTCGAAACGGATTGACGGTGCTACCTTGATATCGGGCGTGACGCACCGCCGGCTAGGCCGCGTGCGATGATCCGCCCCCCTTTTCCCCGGCCACCGCCTCTTTTCGACCTGCGGTGCGCCTTTTCCCCTTGTGAAAGGTCACCATGACCCCCCAGTCTCAGGCAACGATGAAACCTCCCCGTCCCCGCGAGAGCGACGCCCCCGTCGAGATCGTGTCCGGCCTGCTCGACGTCGGCGACAGGAACGGGCACATCAGGACGCACGGCTACCTGGCCGGTCCGGGCGACGTGCGCGTGCCCCACGCCCAGATCAGACAGTACGGCCTGCGCCCCGGCGACCACGTCGTCGCGGGTGCGCGCAGGCCGTACGAGCGGCTGACGGAGGTGCGGAGCGTCAACGGCACGACGGCCTGGCGCGACAGGCCCGACTTCGCGGACATGACACCGATCCACCCCCGCGACCGGCTCCGCCTGGAGACCGAGTCGATGACCACCCGGGTCGTCGACCTGTTCGCGCCGATAGGCAAGGGCCAGCGCGGCCTGATCGTCGCGCCGCCCAAGGCCGGCAAGACGATGGTCCTGCAGGACATGGCCGCCGCGATCACCCGCAACCACCCGGACTGCCACCTGATGGTGGTCCTCGTCGGCGAGCGGCCCGAGGAGGTCACCGAGATGCGCGAGTCCATCCGGGGCGAGGTCGCCGCGTCGACGTTCGACCGTCCCGACCGGGATCACACCGCCGTGGCCGAGCTCGCGGCCGAACGCGCCAAGCGGCTCGCCGAGGCCGGCCGCGACGTCGTCGTGCTGCTGGACTCGCTGACCCGCCTGGGCCGCGCCTACAACAACCTCGCCCCCGGTGGGGGCCGTACCCTGGCCGGTGGCCTCGACGCCGCTGCCCTGCTCCCCCCGCGCCGTTTCTTCGGCGCGGCCCGCAACCTGCGTGACGGCGGCTCGCTGACCATTCTCGCCACCGCCCTGGTGGAGACCGGCTCCCGGATGGACGACACCCTCTTCGAGGAGTTCAAGGGGACCGGCAACATGGAGCTGCGTCTCAGCCGAGCCCTCGCCGACAAGCGTCTCTACCCGGCGGTGGACCTCGACGCGTCGGGCACCCGCCGGGAGGAGATCCTTCTCGACCCGCACGAGCGGGAGCTGACCTGGCGCCTGCGCCGCACCCTGGGCGGCCTGGAGAGGCAGCAGGCCCTCGAACTCCTCACCGGCAGGCTCAGAAAGTCCCCCTCCAACGCCGCCTTCCTCCGGCAGATCCAGTCGGCCGCCTGACCGCTCCGGCGCCGGCCCCGTCCCGCCGCCGGACCGGCCGGGTCCGGGGCGCGAGATGATGAGGGGATGCTGGCCGACGTCGTCGAACACCTCATCTGCCCGGTCTGCGCGGACGGCCTGGACCGTGGCGATCGGGCCCTGCGCTGCCGTGGGGGGCACACCTTCGACATCGCCAGGCAGGGGTATGTCAGCCTCCTGGTCGGTTCGCGGGTGCCCGGAACGGCCGACGGCGCGGCCATGGTCGCGGCCAGGGAGGCGTTTCTCGGAGCGGGACATTTCGGTCCGCTCGCGGAGGCGGTCGCCGGGGCGTGCCGTACCGGGGCGGAGGTGGCGTGCCCTGCCGGGGCGGCGGTGGTCGCGGACGCGGGCGCGGGGACGGGGTACTACCTCGCCGGGGCGCTCGACCGGCTGCCCGGTGCCGTGGGGATCGCGCTGGATGTGTCCAAACACGCGATCAGGCGGGCCGCGCGGGCGCATCCCCGGCTGGGAGCCGTGGTGGCCGACGTGTGGCGCCCGCTTCCCGTCGGGAGCGACTCGGTGGACGTGCTCCTCAACGTGTTCGCCCCCAGGAACGGGGCGGAGTTCGCCCGGGTGCTCAGGGGCGACGGCACGCTGATCGTGGTCACGCCGACGTCACGGCACCTCGCCCCGCTGGTGGAGCGGCTGGGCCTGCTCTCGGTGGACGAGTCGAAGGAACGGCGGGTGGCGGAGAGCCTGGGCGGCCACTTTCTCGAAACCGGGCGCGGTCTTCACGAGTTCGGCATGACGCTGGAACGCGGGGCGGTGGCGGCCGTCGTGGGGATGGGACCGAGCGCCTGGCACACCGACCCGGGAGCCATGCGTACAAAGATCATGGAACTACCTGAAACCAGTGAAGTGGCCGCTTCCTTCCGCCTGTCTACATTTCGGCCTCGGCTCTGATCAAGCGACCCACTTGACAGATACCCTAGAGGCGCGTGTTACTGGAGTGACTTTTAGCCCGAAAATCCCACACATTAGCGCAGCAAATCGGTGGTGGAAGCGACATACTGGACGGCAATCCGGCGAGCCCGCGCCTGGACGCTTGAAGTCATGCCTTGACGAGGGGAAGCGCCATATGAAGGCGGAGGAACGCTGGCAGGCCAGGTTCCGAGCGCCACGCGTGACGCTGCCCGTATGGGCGCGCCACGCCCCGGCCCGGGCCGTTTACCGCAGCAACGCCTCCGGCGCGTGGGAGATCTACACCTGGGATCGCTCGACAGGCATCACACGCCAGGCGACCGCCCGGCCCAAGGGCACCTCGCACGGCACCATTGACCCCACCGGCCAGTGGATCTGGTGGTTCTCCGACACCGCGGGCGACGAGTGGGGCGGCTGGACGCGCCAGCCCTTCACCGGTGGCCCCAGCGAGCCGATCGACCTGGAACCCGGCTTCCCCACGGGGATCGCGCTGTCCACGGCCGGCGAGGCGGCGATCGGCATGGCCAGGCCCGGCGAGGGCTTCAAGATCTATGTCATCCGGCCGGGCGAACCCGCGCGCGTGATCTACGAGCACACCGAGGCCGCCTCCGTGGCGGCCATGTCCCTGAACGGCTCGCTGATCGCGATCAGTCACAGCGAGCACGGCGACTCCCGTCACCCCGCGCTGCGGGTGCTCCGGCCGAACGGCGCCACCGTCGGCGACCTGCACGACGGCCCGGGAAAAGGCGTCCTCGGCCTGCGCTTCGCGCCTCTGCCCGGCGACCGCAGGATGCTCACCCTGCACGAGCGCCGGGGACGCAGGGAGCCGCTGGTGTGGGATCCGGAGAGCGGCGACCAGCGGGAGATCTGGCTGCCGGACTCCGGTGAGATCACCGCGGACTGGTACGACGACGGCCGCGCGCTGCTCCTGGTCCGCGCCAAACGCGGCCGCACCCACCTGCACCGCTACGACCTCGCGGGCGGCAGGCTCTTTCCGATCGACACCCAGCACGGCATGATCGACTCCGCCGCGCCCCGGCCCGACGGCTCGGTGGAGTACTCCTGGTCAAGCGGCGCCCACCCGCCGGTGATCCGGTCGACCAACGGCCACGTGGTCATCAACCACGGCGGGCCGACCTCTCCGCCGTCGGTCCCGGTCGAGGACGTGGACGTGGAGGGGCCGGGCGGGCGCATCCACGCCCTGGTGTCGCGTCCCGCGCGCGGCTCGGGGCCGTTCCCGACGGTCTTCCTGCTGCACGGCGGGCCGACCTCGCAGGACGACGACTCCTTCCTGCCGCAGGTGGCCACATGGGTGGACCTCGGCTTCGCGGTCGTGCGGGTCAACTACCGGGGCTCCACCGGCTACGGCTCCGCCTGGCGAGACGCCCTGAGCGGCGAGGTCGGGCACATCGAGCTGGCCGACGTGGCCGCCGTCCGGGAGACCATGATCGACCGCGGCGTCGCCGACCCGGACCGGCTGGTGCTGTCCGGCGCGTCCTGGGGCGGCTACCTCACACTGCTCGGCCTGGGCACCCAGCCCAAGTCGTGGGCGGCCGGCATCGCCACCGCGCCCATCGCCGACCACCTGTCCACCTACCGGGAGGAGACCGAGTCGCTGCGGGCCTACCACCGCGCACTGCTCGGCGGCTCGCCGGACGAGCAGCCGGAACGCTACGCGAACTGCTCGCCGATCGCCTACGTCGACCAGGTCGAGGCGCCGGTGCTGATCCTGGCCGGGAAGAACGACCCGCGCTGCCCCATCGGGCAGGTCGAGACCTACGTGTCCCGGCTCGCCGAGCGCGGTCACGAGCACGAGGTCTACCGCTACGACGCGGGGCACGGCTCGCTGGTCGTCTCCGAGCGGATCGCCCAGATGTCGGCCCAGCTCGACTTCGCCCGCAAGCACATCAAGACGGAGGGCTGACCGCCTCCGGCGCCCCGCGCGACCCGGCGCCCCGTGCGCTCCAGCTCAGGAAACACCCCCGCCGCCCCGGAGACCCGATCGGCGCCGGTGGGCGGCGCGCGACCCGGCGAACGCCCGTGACCGCCGGACCGCCGGGCCTCCGGGCCGCGGAAGCACGATCTATCGGGCGCGCAGGACCACGATCGCCAGGTCGTCCGCGCTCGGCTCGGGGGCGAAGTCCTGCACGGCCCGGCGGATCCGCTCGGCGACCGCCCGGGCCGACAGCCCCACGCACTCGGCGAGCAGCTTGGCCAGTCCCCCGTTGTCGTCGAGCAGCCGGCCGTCCTGGCGCCGCTCGGTCACCCCGTCCGTCACCGCGAGCAGGACGTCGCCGGGGTCGAGGTGGACGAGCTCGGCCTTGAAGGTCGCCTCGGGGAAGACCCCCAGCAGCGACTGGGAGGTCACCACGGTCTCCACGACACCGCTGGGCCGCAGCCGCAGCGCCTCCGGGTGGCCGGCGGAGACCGTCCAGAGGTCCAGCCCCCTCGCCACGGGCTTGATCTCCCCGTGCAGCAGGGTCAGGAACCGGGCCCGGTCTCCCTCCTCCAGGATCGCCTGGTTGAGGCGGTCGAGGACGGCCGCCACGCCGTACCCCTCCCTGGCGAGCAGGCGCAGGGTGTGCCGGGCGAGACCGGTGACCGCGGCGGCCTCGGGGCCGGTGCCGCAGACGTCGCCCACCGCGAACCGCCAGAAGCCGTCCCCTGCCGCGAACAGGTCGTAGAAGTCGCCGCCGACCTCGTTGGTCTCACCCGCCGGCTCGTAGACCACGGCGGAGTCGAGCCCCGGGATCTCGCCGGGCTCGTCGGGGGGCAGCAGACTGCGCTGGAGCGCCTGGTTGGCCGCCGCCTGGGTGGCGTAGAGCCGGGCGTTGTCCATGGCCAGGGCGGCACGGCGGCCGATGTCCTCGGCGTACTGCAAGACGTCCTCGGCGAAGCGGTCGGGGCGCCCCAGGCACATCACCCCGAGTGCCCGTCCCCGGGCGAGGAGCGGGATCACCAGCATCTGCGAGTCGCCGAGCTGCATGGAGCCACCGGTCTGGGGTATCCGGACCGTGGCGAGCTCCTCCCGTAGTCCGTCGATGCGCCGCTCATCGGTGTGCCACAGGTAGGCTGGGCGCTGCGGGCCGCCGCCGTCGCTCCAGGTGTAGACCGCGCACCAGGTGGCCAGCCGGGGCACCACGATCTGGGAGATGATGGCGGGCACCATGTCCGGGTTGAGGGTCCCCGCGAGCAGGTCGCTGGCGTCGGCGAGGAAGCCCATCCAGATCGGCCCGCGGCTCGGCTCCTCGGTGGACCACTCCGCGGCCTGGCGCTCGGCGGATCCGGGCAGCCAGAGCCTGGCCCAGTGGGTCCGCCGCTGCCCGGTGAAGGTGACGCCCCACTCGTCCACCGGCACGGTGGGACGGCTGGGGGCCCTGTCGGAGGTGTTCCGCTGCCGGACCTCGACCTGGAGGCCGTCGCCCAGATGGTTCCAGATCACCTCGAACGGCACACCGGTCGCCGCCTGTGCGGC
Organism: Streptosporangium sp. NPDC006007; assembly: GCF_040614315.1. Lineage (NCBI taxonomy): Bacteria > Bacillati > Actinomycetota > Actinomycetes > Streptosporangiales > Streptosporangiaceae > Streptosporangium > Streptosporangium sp. NPDC006007. The sequence goes on from NZ_JBEXUG010000044.1 coordinate 23,625, forward strand.
GAGCTCCCCGGCGAGCGACTCCGCGGCGGACATCACGGACACGGCGGCCCAGGCGGTCATCACCTCCCTGGTGAACCGCCTGGCGGCAGGGACGGCCGTGTCTCCTGGGGCGAATGTCGCGGCCAGCACGGCGCGGGGAGCATTGGTCATTGTTCCGTGCCTACCACACTTCACGCTGACATGGGGTAAATCGAAGGCGGGACTCGGAGTTGCGCACCGTGACAGACTGGGATGACTCGCGGCTGCGCCCCCCGGGAGTCAAGGAGGTCTCATGACCACGGCCAACACCGTGTCCGGCGTCGAGGAGCGGCGTTACACCGAATCGGACCTGCAGCCGATTCTCCAGACACTGATCACCTGGCGCGACGGTGACTTCCGTCGCCGGGTGCCGCATGCCCCGCCGGGGATCCTGAGCGAGATTCGCCTGCTCCTCAACGAGCTCGCCGACCGCCGCGAGCACCTCGCCAACGAGCTTCACCGGGTCCGCCGCGAGGTGGTGCGGGAGGGGCGGTTCGGCGAGCGCCTCACCCCCGGCCCCGGGGTGGGTTCCTGGGCCGAGAGCGTCGACTCGGTGAACGCGCTGATCGACGCCCTGGTGGGGCCGGTCAGCGGGGCTGCGGACGTGATAGACGCGGTGGCCAAGGGGGATCTGTCCCGCAGGATCGACCTGGATCGCAGCGCCCGGGGCGAGGTGCGCCGTCTCGGCAAGGCGATCAACGGCATGGTCGACCAGCTCTCGCTGTTCACCTCCGAGGTGACGCGCGTGGCCCGCGAGGTCGGCACCGAGGGGCGTCTGGGCGGCCGGGCGAACGTGCGGGGCATGTCGGGGAGCTGGCGTGACCTCACCGAGGCGGTGAACACCATGTCCAGCCGTGTGTCCGCGCAGGTCCGCGACATCGCGCTGGTCACCACCGCGGTCGCGAAGGGCGATCTGAGCCGTAAGGTCACCGTCGACGCGGTCGGCGAGATGTTCGAGCTGAAGAACACCGTCAACACCATGGTGGACCAGCTGTCGGCGTTCGCCGAGGAGGTCACCCGGGTGGCCCGCGAGGTCGGCACCGAGGGTGAGCTGGGCGGTCAGGCGCAGGTGCGCGGCGTCTCCGGTGTGTGGAAGGACCTCACCGACAACGTCAACTTCATGGCGGGCAACCTGACCACCCAGGTCCGCGCGATCGCCTCGGTGGCGACGGCGGTGGCCCAGGGCGACCTGTCCAAGAAGATCACCGCCGACGCCCAGGGGGAGATCCTCCAGCTCAAGGACACCCTCAACACCATGGTGGACCAGCTGTCCATGTTCGCCGACGAGGTCACCCGGGTCGCCCGCGAGGTCGGCACCGAGGGCCAGCTCGGCGGCCAGGCCCGCGTCCGAGGCGTCTCCGGTGTGTGGAAGGACCTCACCGACAACGTCAACTCCATGGGCAACAACCTCACCTACCAGGTCCGCAACATCGCCGAGGTCACCACCGCGGTCGCGAACGGCGACCTCACCCGCAAGATCGACGTGGACGCCCAGGGCGAGATCCTCGCCCTCAAGACCACCATCAACACCATGGTCGACCAGCTCTCCTCCTTCGCCTCCGAGGTGAGCCGGGTGGCCCGCGAGGTCGGCACCGAGGGGCAGCTCGGTGGTCAGGCGCAGGTGCCCGGCGTGTCGGGCACCTGGAAGGACCTCACCGACAACGTCAACGTGATGGCCAACAACCTCACCACCCAGGTCCGTCAGATCGCGGCCGTGTCCACCGCGGTGGCCCAGGGCAACCTCTCCAAGAAGATCACCGCCGACGCCCAGGGGGAGATCCTCCAGCTCAAGGACACCCTCAACACCATGGTGGACCAGCTGTCCATGTTCGCCGACGAGGTCACCCGGGTCGCCCGCGAGGTCGGCACCGAGGGCCAGCTCGGCGGCCAGGCCCGCGTCCGAGGCGTCTCCGGCGTCTGGAAGGACCTCACCGACAACGTCAACTCCATGGCCAACAACCTCACCTACCAGGTCCGCAACATCGCCGAGGTCACCACCGCGGTCGCCAACGGCAACCTCACCCGCAAGATCGACGTGAACGCCCAGGGCGAGATCCTCGCCCTCAAGACCACCATCAACACCATGGTCGACCAGCTCTCCTCCTTCGCCTCCGAGGTCACCCGGGTCGCCCGCGAGGTCGGCTCGGAGGGCAAGCTGGGCGGCCAGGCGCGCGTCGAGGGCGCCGAGGGCATCTGGAAGCGGCTCACCGAGAACGTCAACGAGCTGGCGGGCCGCCTCACCACCCAGGTCCGCGCGATCGCCGAGGTCACCACCGCCGTCGCCAGGGGCGACCTGACCCGCTCGATCACCGTCGACGCCGAGGGCGAGATCGGCGAGCTGAAGGACAACATCAACACGATGGTGTCCAACCTGCGCGACACCACCACGGCCAACCAGGAACAGGACTGGCTGAAGTCCAACCTGGCCCGGATCTCCCGGTTGATGCAGGGTCACCGCGACCTGATGGAGGTCGCCAAGCTGATCATGAGCGAGCTGACCCCGCTGGTCTCGGCGCACTACGGCGCCTTCTACCTCGCCGAGCCCACAGGCGACCACGACCTCTACCTGATCGCCGGGTACGGCACGCGCGCCGGCTCCCGGATCCGGGGACGCTTTGCCACGGGCGAGGGCATCGTGGGGCAGGCCGCGCTGGAGGGCAGGGGAATCCTCCTGCAGGACGTCCCGGCCCGCTACCTGACCGTGGACACCGGTCTCAGCAGCTCCGTCCCGGCGCAGATCGTGGTGCTGCCGATCCTGTTCGAGACCCAGGTTCTCGGCGTGCTGGAGCTGGCCTCCTTCCGGGAGTTCAGCGAGATACACCACGACTTCATGAACCAGCTCGTCGAGACCATCGGCGTCACGATGAACACGATCATCGCCAACTCCCGCACCGAGGACCTGCTGACCGAGTCGCAGCGCCTCACCACCGAGCTTCAGGAGCGTTCCGACGAGCTCCAGCGCCAGCAGGAGGAACTGCGCCGCTCCAACGCCGAGCTGGAGGACAAGGCGGCGCTGCTGGCCAAGCAGAACCGGGCCATCGAGATCCAGAACTTCCAGATCGAGCAGGCCCGCCGTACGCTGGAGGAGCGCGCCGAGCAGCTGGCGGTCTCCTCGCGCTACAAGTCCGAGTTCCTGGCCAACATGTCCCACGAGCTGCGCACCCCGCTGAACAGCCTGCTGGTGCTGGCCAAGCTGCTCACCGAGAACGCCGACGGCAACCTCACCCCGCAGCAGGTGGAGTTCGCCAGGACCATCCACGGCGCCGGTTCGGCCCTGCTCCAGCTGATCAACGACATCCTCGACCTGTCCAAGGTCGAGGCCGGGCGGATGGACATCCACCCCCAGCAGATCTCCCTGTCGAAGTTCGTCGACTACTTCGAGTCCACCTTCGCCCCGCTGGCCCAGGACAAGGGGCTGTCGTTCGCGGTGGAGGTGGACCCGTCGGTCCCGCAGGAGCTCCGCACCGACGAGCAGCGCCTGCAGCAGGTGCTGCGCAACCTGCTCTCCAACGCGATCAAGTTCACCCCCAAGGGCGAGGTACGGCTACGCGTCGTCCCCGCCCCGCGGACCGTCGCCTTCGTGGACGACACCCTGCGCGGCGCCGACGGCATCCTGGCCTTCGAGGTGGTCGACACCGGCATCGGCATAGCCTCCGACAAGCTGGAGGTCATCTTCGAGGCGTTCCGCCAGGCCGACGGGACCACCAGCCGCAAGTACGGCGGGACCGGCCTGGGCCTGTCGATCTGCCGGGAGATCGCCCGCCTGCTCGGCGGTGAGATCCATGTGATCAGCGAGGTCGGACGGGGCAGCACCTTCACCCTGTATCTGCCGCCGTCCTACGTCGGCCCGCTGGCCGCACGCGACGGCGGCGCGGCGTCGCCGAACTCCCTGCCCCGCAACCGGACGATCGTCGGGGTGCTGGAGGAGGACGACGACCTGCCGGAGGTGACGATGCCGGAGGAGGTGCCGATCTCGCACTTCCCCGAGCACGACGTCCAGCCGTGGAAGGGCGAGGACCCGCTCACCGGGGCCAAGATCCTGATCGTGGACGACGACATCCGCAACGTGTTCGCGCTGACCAGCGTGCTGGAACGGTACGGCTCCACGGTGGTCTACGCCGAGAACGGCCGGGAGGGCATCGAGCAGCTGGAACGGAACGAGGACGTCGCCCTGGTGCTGATGGACATCATGATGCCGGAGATGGACGGCTGGGCCACCACGTCCGCGATCCGCCGGATGCCGCAGTTCGCCGATCTGCCGATCATCGCGCTTACCGCTAAGGTCATGCGAGGCGACAGGGAGAAGAGCATCGCCTCAGGCGCCTCCGACTACGTACCCAAGCCCGTGGACGTCGACCGCCTGCTGGAACGTCTGCGCGGCTGGCTCACCCGGGGCAAGCCGACGGGCGACTCCAACGAAGGGGCGCGATAGATGGCGGAGCGAGCCAAGATCCTCCTGGTCGACGACCGGGAGGAGAACCTCATCGCGCTTGAGGCCATCCTCAGCTCACTCGATCTGGTGCCCGTCCGGGCCAGGTCGGGCGAGGAGGCGTTGAAAGCCCTGCTCAACACGGAGTTCGCGCTGATCCTGCTGGACGTGCGGATGCCCGGCATGGATGGGTTCGAGACCGCCTCGCACATCAAGCGGCGCGAGCGCACCCGCAACATTCCGATCATCTTCCTGACGGTGGTCGACAGCGCCCCCGACTACGCCTTCCGCAGCTACGCGGCCGGTGCGGTCGACTATCTCACCAAGCCGTTCGACCCCTGGGTGCTCCGGGCCAAGGTCGCGGTGTTCGTCGAGCTCTACAACATGAACCGCCGCCTGGCGGAGCAGGCCGGGATGCTCCGCGAACGTCTGACCGCCGAGTTGCCCCCCGGCGACGCCGGCGACCAGGCGGCGATCCTCCCCGAGCTGTCGAGGCGGCTCACCGCGGTCGAGGACGAGCTCTCCCGGGTCGTCGAGCTGGCCCGCAAGACCAACGACCCGAGCCTCACCGGGCCGCTCTCGGACCTGTCCCACCGGCTCGGTCACCTCCGCGCGGGCTTCGACGCCCTCTCCTGACGGCTCGTCCCGCGTTCCGCGCGCCCCTGCCGTGCCTTTCGGGGGAACGCGGTCGCGGACCGGGCCTCCGTCACGCCCGGTGCCCCCTGCCGCGCCGCGCGGCGTCCCACCGCGCCGGGCTCGGTCACCGAGCCCGGCGGCGCCGGAGGGGCCTCGGGGCCGGCACGTCACCGAAGAGGTCTAACGACGGGCCCGCTCCAGGGCGTCCCAGAAGCCTCGGCGCAGCGCGTGACGGACCTCGTCGTGCAGCAGGAAGTCGATCGGCAGGGAGGAGCCCTGCAGGAGACGGGCCTCCAGGTCGGACGGCATGCGGGGTTTACGGGCGAGGACGGCTTCCAGCCACAGGGCGGGGGCGTCCTTGGCGACGGACTCGCCGAAGTCGTGGCCCTCCTTGTGCGCGGCCTTCACCGCGTCGGAGAGGGTGGGCGCGCCACCGGGGGCGTTCTGGACCGGCACGGGGGCCGGCTGGGGGCCGGTGTAGACGCCGAGCTGGCCCGTCTGATAGCCGTGGGTGCCGCCGGTGTTCCCCTGGCCGTACGGCGGGGCGGGCGGCAACGGGCCGGTCGGCGGGATCGACGAGCCCCGGGGGCCGGAGGGACCCGGGGAACCGGTGGGGGCCGGGGAACCGGGAGGGTTCGGGGCGGTGGGCGGCGGGGCTTGAGGGGCCGGGGGCTGCGGCGGCTGGGAGGCCGGCGGGGCGGGGACGTCCCGGGTATAGCTCGAATAGGCCGAGAGGGCGGGCTGGGAGGGGGCGGGCCGGGACTGCCGGGTCTCCTGGCCGGGGGCCAGGGGTGGGGCGTTGTGGCCGGGGGAGGCCGTGACCTGACCGTTCGCGGTGGGCTGGTGACCGTTGGCCAGGGCCGGCGACTCCCCCACACCGTTGATCAGGTTGACGTACGGCCGCAGGTGGCCGACGGTGATCTCGATCAGGTCGTCGCACTCCTGGCGGAGCGAGCGGGACACGGCCCAGCCGCCGTCGGCGGCGATGTGCACGACGGTGACGCGGACGCCGAGGTCCTGGGCGTCGCAGACGACCTGCGCCAGGTCCTCGTCACCGCTGACCACCACCGCGTCGCAGACCGCGCCGCTGCGGGCCAGGGTCATCAGGTCGCGGTGGACCTGGGCGTCCACCCCTTCGCGGCGTCCCGGGCGGATGCGCGACAGCCGGAGTTTGAGGCCGGGGATGTCGGCCAGCGCTTCGTGCTCGGGGGTGCGGCGGCCCTCGATGGTCGCCTCGTACCAGTAGCAGCGGAGCAGCGGCAGCCCGGTGCGCTCCTTGGACAGACTGTTGAGCAATTTGAGTAGACCTGGGTAATCCCACGAGACCACTTCGCGATGGCGGGTGCCGTGCACAGCCATCGCGCCGTCGGCAAGCAGGTAGCCAGCGTCCACGAAAAGCGCGCAGCGATCCACGCGACACCGCCCTTCCTCCGTGGCCCTGCCCTTCCCGGCTCGTAAAAGCCCGGAAGAACTTCTGAGAGACCAGCCGACGGCCCTGTCTCAGGGTAATCAAGCAACTGATCGCCTGAGGGTGAATCCCGACGATTCGACCGGCGCGTGACCATGGGCCGAAGTCTTCACCCAGACCGTACCAGTTTGTCCCGTTCGTAAGGCCGTGCCGGTGGACCCGGTCCGCGCCTCCACCCGCCGTCGGCTCCTCCAGGATCGCCCTAACCTTGTTGCCATGAGCGATCGTGAGAACCTGCTGACCGAGATCAAGCGCAAGGGCGTCGTGCACGGCCGTGTCGTCCTCTCCTCCGGCATGGAGGCGGACTTCTACGTGGACATGCGCCGGGTGACCCTTGACGGGCAGGCGGCGCCGCTGGTGGGCCGGGTCATGCTGGACCTCACGGAGGATCTCGACTACGCCGCCGTCGGCGGGCTGACCCTGGGGGCCGACCCGGTGGCGGCCGCCATGCTGCACACGGCGGCGGCCCGGGGCCGGACCCTCGACGCCTTCGTGGTCCGCAAGGCGCAGAAGGCGCACGGCATGCAGCGACGGATCGAGGGGCCGGACGTGGCGGGACGGCGGGTGCTGGTGGTGGAGGACACCTCCACCACCGGCGGATCCCCCCTGACGGCGGTGGAGGCGCTGCGCGAGGCGGGGGCCGAGGTCGTCGCGGTGGCCACGATCGTGGACCGGGGGGCCGCGTCCGCGATCGCCGGGGCGGGCCTGCCGTACCTGACGGCCTACGGTCTTCAGGACCTGGGTCTCGCCTGAGGAGACCGGGGAGAGCCCGCGCGGCCGGTCACCCGCGGACGGCGGTGAACTCCTGGCGTTCGCCGGGCTCGCCCGGGGCGCGGGGCGCGCCGTTCACCTCGACGCGGACGGCGGCGGAGTCGGCCAGCACCACATCGATCTTGGGATCGAAGAACCGGACCTGCTCGTCCTTGGCCATTTCCCGGTTGAGCAGCACGTCGCCCCCGGTGACCCTGAGGAAGACCGTGGGGCAGCGCTGCCGCGGGCACCGGACGAGGATGGTGGGGACCCGCTCGGCGAAGGGGGATGCGGCGAACGGCGTGGTGACGGCCGCGAAGGGGGCGGGCCGCCGCGGATCGGGACCGAGCGACCCGGTCAGGGAGAGCCCGCCGATCACGGCCATGGCGACCGTCGTCAGCACCGCCAGACCCGCGAGGACAAGGCGGGCGATACCCATCGGATCAGACCTGTGGCGTCCCACATTGTGGAGGGTAGCGGCTGATCATGAAGTTCTACGACCCCCCGGTGAGACCGGTCAGCGCTGGACGTCGCCGCCCGAGGGGGCGGGGGGCGCGCTCCGGTGGTGCTTGCCCTGCGGCTCGGGAACGCCGGAACCGCCGTTCCTGCGGCTCTTCACGACCTCCCGGATGATCGGGATGACGGAGAGCAGGATGATCACCATGGCGCCGGGCAGAATGTACTTGTCGATGTTCGGCACGGCCGAGCCGACCAGGCGGCCGAAGATCAGCAGACCGTCGGTCCAGATGACGCCGCCGACGCAGTTCCACAGGAAGAACCGCTTGCGGTCCATGCCGAGCATGCCCGCGACCGGGTTGAGAAACGTCCGAACAATCGGGATGAACCGGGCGAGCACCACGGCTCTGGCCGGGCCGAACCTCTGGAAGTAGTGCTCGGCCTTCTCGACGTACTCCCGCTTGAAGAGCTTGGAGTCGGGCCGGTCGAACATCCTGCGGCCGTACGTGGCGCCGAGGTGGTGACCGAGCTGGGCGCCGACGATGGCGCAGACGGGGGCCAGGACCAGCAGCAGCGGGAACGACAGCGGCTTGAGGCCGGGGATGGCCTGGGCCGCCTCGGGGGTGCTGAAGACCCCGGCGGCCACGAGCAGCGAGTCGCCGGGAAGGAAGAAGCCGAGCAGCAGCCCGGTCTCGGCGAAGATGATGCCGAGTACGCCGACGGTGGCGAACGGGCCGAGCAGGCCGAGCCACCACTTGGGGTCGAGGAGATTGTGCAGGAGGTCCATCGGCGTGAAGCCTACCCGTGCCCGAGACCTCACATCGATATCTCGCACGGCTCGGAGGGTTGCCCGGCATGTCAGCCCGGGAAGGAACCCGAGATACTGGACAACGGGCTGCGCCCGTAGGAGCCCCGTGCCAGCTGTTCACAGCCGTCTCTAGGGAGATGACACATGCCTATCGCGACTCCAGAGGTCTACGCCGAGATGCTCGACCGGGCCAAGGCCGGTGAGTTCGCCTATCCGGCGATCAATGTGACCTCGTCCCAGACCCTCAACGCCGCGCTCCGGGGTTTCGCCGAAGCGGAGAGCGACGGCATCGTCCAGGTGTCGACGGGCGGGGCCGAGTTCCTGTCCGGCACCACCGTCAAGGACATGGTGACCGGTGCGACGGCGCTGGCGGAGTACGCCCGGGTCGTCGCGGCCAAGTACCCCGTGACGGTCGCGCTCCATACCGACCACTGTCCCAAGGACAAGCTTGACGGTTTCGCGCGACCACTGATCGACATCTCACTTGAACGGGTGGCGCGCGGGCAGGACCCGCTGTTCCAGTCGCACATGTGGGACGGCTCCGCCGTGCCGCTGGAGGAGAACCTGGAGATCGCCCAGGAGCTTCTGGACAAGTGCGCCCGCGCGAGGATCGTCCTTGAGGTGGAGATCGGTGTCGTCGGCGGCGAGGAGGACGGCGTCGTCGGCGAGATCAACGAGAAGCTCTACACCACCGCCGAGGACGCCCTCGCGACCGCCGACGCCCTGGGGCTCGGCGAGCGGGGCCGCTACATGCTCGCGGCGACCTTCGGCAACGTGCACGGCGTCTACAAACCGGGCCACGTCAAGCTCCGCCCGGGCGTGCTGAAGGAGATCCAGGAGGCCGTCGGCGCCAAGTACGGCAGGGAGAAGCCCTTCGACCTGGTCTTCCACGGCGGTTCCGGCTCGCTGCTTGAGGAGATCCACGAGGCGATCTCCTACGGTGTGATCAAGATGAACATCGACACCGACACGCAGTACGCCTTCACCCGCCCGATCGCCGACCACATGTTCAGGAACTACGACGGCGTGCTCAAGGTGGACGGTGACGTCGGCAACAAGAAGACCTACGACCCCCGTTCGTACGGCAAGGCCGCCGAGACGTCCATGGCCGCCCGGGTCGCCGAGGCGTGCCGGCACCTGAAGTCCGCGGGCACCCGGCTCACCTGAGGGCCGGTCGGCGAACCCCTCCCCTCCGGGGGCGCGCCCCCGGAGGGGAGGGGCCGATCTTGGCCTGCCCCCGGTGTACCGGGTAGGACTATCCCTATGGAATCGCACGAGAACCTCCTGGCCGGTCCGCCGCCCACCCGGCTGCCGGACCTGCCCGAGGCCCGAGAGGCGCTGGAGTCCGGCGCCCACCCATCCGACGTCGCCGCGCGTTTCCCGGCCTATCCGGCCGCCTGGGCCGCGCTCGCGGACGAGTCCTTCGCGGCGGGACACGCCGTGACCTCCTACGCGTTCGCCCGCACCGGCTACCACCGCGGCCTGGACCAGCTCCGCGGGGCCGGTTGGAAGGGGCACGGCCCGATCCCCTGGGACCACGCGTCCAACCGGGGGTTCCTGCGCTGCCTGCACGCGCTGGGCCGCGCGGCTCAGGCCATCGGCGAGAAGGAGGAGGCCGAGCGCTGCCAGCGGTTCCTGAAGGACTCCAGCCCCGAGGCCGCCGCTGAGCTGAACGGCCGCTGAGACCGGGGTTCCTCCCTCCTCCCCGGTGGGCGATCCCCATTTCCGAGCAGGTCGGGTATTCTCACCACGCAAGAGCCCCTGCCGCGATTGCGTCAGGGGCTTTGGTTTTTGCGGTGGGAGATTAGCGATGCCGGCTGTCGTTCTCGTTGGTGCCCAGTGGGGCGATGAGGGCAAGGGTAAGGCGACGGACCTACTCGGTGACCAGGTCGACTACGTCGTCAGATACCAGGGTGGCAACAACGCGGGGCACACGGTCGTCATCGGCGACCAGAAGTACGCGCTGCACCTGCTGCCGACGGGAGTGCTCTCCCCGAACGTCATCCCCGTGATCGGCAACGGCGTCGTCATCGACCCGGGTGTGCTGCTGAGCGAGATAGAGGGGCTGGAGGCCCGGGGTGTCTCCTCGGAGCGGCTGCTGATCTCGGCCAACGCGCACCTGATCATGCCTCACCACAAGGCCATCGACAAGGTCAGCGAGCGCTACCTCGGCAAGGCCAAGATCGGCACCACCGGCCGGGGCATCGGCCCCGCCTACGGCGACAAGATCTACCGGATGGGCGTGCGGGTCCAGGACCTGCTCGACCCGGGCATCCTGCGGCAGAAGATCGAGGTCGCCCTGGGTGAGAAGAACCAGATCCTCACCAAGATCTACAACCGCCGGGCGATCGACGCCGGCAAGGTCCTGGAGGAGTATCTCGGCTACGCCGAGCGCCTCAAGCCGCACATCGCCGACACCTCGCTGATCCTGAACGCGGCGCTGGACGAGGGCAGGGTGGTGCTGCTGGAGGGCGGCCAGGGCAACCTGCTCGACATCGACCACGGCACCTACCCGTTCGTCACCTCCTCCTCGCCGACGAGCGGCGGCGCCTGCTCGGGTTCGGGCATCCCGCCGACCCGGCTCACCGGCGTGATCGGCATCCTCAAGGCGTACACCACCCGTGTCGGCTCCGGCCCGTTCCCGACCGAGCTTGAGGACGAGATGGGCGACTGGCTGCGCACCACCGGCGGCGAGTACGGGGTGACCACCGGCCGCAACCGCCGCTGCGGCTGGTTCGACGCGGTGATCGCCCGTTACGCCGCCAGGATCAACGGCGTCACCGACTTCTTCCTCACCAAGCTGGACGTGCTGTCGGGCCTGGAGCGGATCCCGGTGTGCGTCGCCTACGAGGTGGACGGCGTCCGCCACGACGAGATCCCGATGACGCAGACCGACTTCCACCACGCCAAGCCGGTGTACGAGGAGCTGCCCGGCTGGCAGGAGGACATCTCCGGCGCCAAGTCCTTCGATGACCTGCCCGTCAACGCGCAGTCCTACGTGAAGGCCCTGGAGCGGATGAGCGGCGCCCGCGTCTCGGCCATCGGCGTCGGCCCCGGCCGTACTGAAACGCTCCAGATTCACCCGTTGATCTGACCTTGTCACCCGCGAGGTTCGCGTCCGGCCACCCCCCGGACGCGAGCCGCGCGGGAAAATCGGGACGCGAGGTCGGTAAGGTCCCTGTGTGCATGCCGAGATTCATGGTCACAGGGGAGCCCGCGGGCTCCGGCCGGAGAACACCCTGCCCGGTCTCGCCCACACGCTGGAGCTGGGTGTCGACGCGCTGGAGTTCGACGTCGCGCTGACGGCCGACCGGCGGCTGGTGCTCACCCACGACCTGACGGTGTCGGCGGTGACCAGTGCCGACACCCGGCCGGCCGTTCCGTACGACCCGCTCTTCCCCTACGTGGGCAGGGCCGTCGGCGAGCTCACCCTGGCGCAGCTGCGCACCCTCGACTGCGGGGTACGGCTGCCGCGCCACCCCGGCGACCGTTTCGCCGCGACGCAGGTGCCGGTGCCCGGCGCCCGCATGCCGACGCTCGGGGCCGTGCTGGGACTGGTGGACGCCTACGGCGCCGACGGCGTGCGGATGCACGTCGAGCTGAAGTCGGATCCGACGAGGCCCGAGCTCAGCGCCGACCCCCACGAGTTCACCGAGCTGGTGGTCGCCGAGCTCGACCGGCACCGCAGACTCGGCGGGGCGGCGATCCTCAGCTTCGACTGGCGGATCCTGGACGCGGCCCGCTCACTGGCCCCGGCGACCCCGCGCTACGCCCTGGTGGAACGCGCCACCATGGACGGCGCCTGGTTCAACGGCCTGCGGCTGGAGGACTTCGACGGTGACCTGCCGGCGGTCGCGGCGACGGCCGGGGGCACCGCCCTCTCGCCCGACCACGTCCTGATGGACGAGGAGCTGGCGTGCCGGGCGGAGAAGGCGGAGCTGCCGGTGGTCGTCTGGACGGTCAACGAACCCGGCAGGGCCGCCGAGATGCTCGATCTCGGGGTGGCCGGGATCGTCACCGACTACCCCGACCGGATGCGCGCCCTCTGGGCCGACCGGGACATGCGCCTGCCCGCCCCGGTGACCTGCGGGCCCGGGACGAGCTGAGCGCGGGGGCGGGTTCGAGCGCGGGAGCTCAGGCGTGGGGGCTCGGGCGTGGGGGCTCGGGCGTGGGCTGAACGCAGGGGCGCGTATGAGCACGGGGGCCGGGGCGGGCTGCGCGCGGGGGCCCGGCGCGCCGTACGGGCCCCTGGAGCGCCGGGGAGAGGGAAGGCTCCGCTCTCCCCGCGGGGCCCGCGGGGGTCACAACCAGCCGTTGCGGCGGAAGCCCCGGTAGAGCAGCGAGCAGACGACCGCCATGACGGCGACCACGATCGGATAGCCGAAAACGGAGTCGAGTTCGGGCATGTGGGTGAAGTTCATGCCGTAGACCCCGGCGATCATCGTGGGGACGGCCATGATGGCGACCCACGAGGAGATCTTCCGCATGTCCTCGTTGGCGAGCGCGTTGGAGCGGGCGAGTGCCGCCTGCAGGATGGAGTTGCAGAGCTCGTTGGAGGAGTCGACCTGCTCGCAGACGCGGGCCAGGTGGTCGGCGACGTCGCGGAAGTACTCGCGCATCTCCGAGGGGATCATGCGGCGCTGGGCCAGCGTGGCCAGCGGCGACTGGAGCGGGGTGACCGACCGCTTCATCTCGATCATCTCGCGCTTGAGGTTGTAGATCCGGCCGATGTCCCGGGCGCTGACGTCGGCGAAGACCATGGCCTCGACGTCCTCAAGCTCGGTCTGCATCAGGTCGGCCACGGTGAGGTACTTGTCCACGACGTGGTCGGCGATCGCGTGCAGCACCCCGGTCGGGCCGCGGTTGAGGAGCTTGGGCTTGTCCTCCAGGCGTTCGCGCACCTCCGACAGCGGGCAGTGCCCGCCGTGCCGTACGGTCACCACGAAGTCGGGCCCGACGAAGACCATGATCTCGCCGGTGCCGATGATCTCGCTGGTGGCGGTGAGCACGTCGTGGTCGAGGTAGGCGACGGTCTTCAGGACCATGAACAGCGAGTCGCCGTACCGCTCGACCTTGGGGCGCTGATGAGCCTTGACGGCGTCCTCGACGGCGAGCGGGTGCAGGGCGAAGACCTCGGCCAGCCACTCGACCTCGGGGGCGTCGGGCTCGTGCAGGCCGACCCAGACGAAGGCGTTGTCCTTCTCCTCCGCGGCGTTGTGCTCGCGCTTCTCGGCGGCGTTGTGCTCGCGGACCAGCTCCAGGGCGTCGGTGATGCCCAGAGCCTCGATCTTCTTACCGTCGATGTAGGCGGCGTACTCGACGAGCGAGTCGCTCGGCGGGACGCACGGGGTGTTCATCCGGTCACGGACCGGAACGGCGGCGCGCGGCGCGCGGACCGCACGGACGTGCTTGATACGGGGAAAAAGGAGCGAAGAGCGCATGGCGAGCCTTTCCCGCCCGACCTGGCGCTGCCCACGCGCGACGCGATGTCACCTCAGTTCGAACGGGAATGCGCGTGGGGCCGGTCGGACACCGGTGTGAAGTGGTCGAGGGCGCGCACGGAACATGTGCGCGAGCACGTACTGCTGGGATCACCAGAGGACATCTCCAACCACCTCCAATCGGCACGGGGACAGGCAAAGCAGCCCAAAGGTAGCACAGGGCTGGGGAACGTCCCCCCAGGATACTCCCGCCCCGAGAGGCGATCATGCATACTCGGCGAAATTAGCGCCCTTTTTACGGCTGCATTCACCGTTTCGACATAGTGCGTCCATAGAGCCGGAGCCGCCGGAGCTAAAGACGGCCGGAACAAACGCGGCCGGAGTTCCGGAGATTCGAACGGATACCCGAACGGATACCCGGCGCGCGAACACCGCCCTTTCTCCGTCCACAACCTGCGGACGGGCGGCCGACCGGCGGCCGATAGGCTCTGGCGAGTGCGCGTTCTTGTGATTGGATCCGGCGGGCGTGAACACGCCCTGTGCCGGTCGCTGGCGGCGGACCCCCAGGTCACCGAGGTTCACTGTGCTCCGGGCAACGCGGGCGTCGCCCAGGTCGCGACCCTGCATCCGGTGGTCGCGACCGACCCGGCCGCGGTCACCCGGCTCGCCGGGGAGCTCGGAGCCGACCTGGTCGTGATCGGCCCCGAGGCCCCGCTGGTCGCCGGGGTCGCGGACGCGGTCAGGCGGGCGGGCGTCCCCTGCTTCGGACCGTCCGCCGAGGCCGCCAGGATCGAGGGCTCCAAGTCCTTCGCCAAGGAGGTCATGACCTCGGCCGGCGTGCCCACCGCGCGGTCCCGCACCTGCGTCACGCCCGAGGAGACCGCGGCGGCGCTGGAGGAGTTCGGCACGCCGTACGTGGTCAAGGACGACGGGCTGGCCGCGGGCAAGGGCGTGGTGGTCACCGATGACCGGCAGGAGGCGCTCAGGCACGCGGCGACCTGCGGGCGCGTCGTCGTCGAGGAGTTCCTCGACGGCCCCGAGGTGTCGCTGTTCGCGCTCTGCGACGGATCCACCGCCGTGCCGCTCCAGCCGGCCCAGGACCACAAGCGCGCCTACGACGGCGACCTGGGCCCCAACACCGGCGGCATGGGCGCCTACACGCCGCTGCCCTGGGCGCCGGCGGACCTCACCGGCCGGGTGATGGCCGAGACCGTCATCCCGACCGTGAACGAGCTGGCCGGGCGCGGCACGCCGTACACCGGGGTGCTCTTCGTGGGGCTGGCCCTCACCTCGTCGGGCCCGAAGGTGATCGAGTTCAACGCGCGGTTCGGCGACCCGGAGACCCAGGTCGTGCTCGACCGGCTCCAGACGCCGCTCGCCGGCCTGCTGCTCGCCTGCGCGACCGGGACGCTCGGCGGGTTCGGGCCGCTCTCCTACCGCGAGGGCGCCGCGGTGACCGTGGTGGTCGCGGCCGAGAACTACCCCGGGGAGCCGGTCAGGGGCGACGTCGTCGAGGGGCTCTGCGACATCGCCGGAGACGACGCCTACGTGCTGCACTCCGGCACCGTGTTCGACGGCGACCACGTCGTCTCCGGCGGCGGGCGGGTGCTCAGCGTGGTCGGCACCGGCCCCGACGTCGCCGCCGCGCGCGCGGCGGCCTACCGGGCGGTCGGCCGCGTCCGCCTGCGCGGCTCGCACCACCGCACCGACATCGCCGGACGCGGCGCCTGACCGACAATCCGGCCGACGAGGGACATGGCACCTGATCGGCGTGGTGCGATAGGCCCGGGGAGATCCTCCCCGTCCCGGCCGCTCCCCCACGGAGGAACGATGTCGCTCAACCACCCGGTGTCCCTGGAACGGATCGGCGACACCGGGGTACTGCGCTGGCCGGGCACCTGGCGGGTGTACGTGGCCACGCGCTGCGAGGAGATCCGGGCCGACGCCGAGCGCGCCCTGACCATGCGCGACGAGGCGGGCCAGCTCGTGTCCGTGGGCGAGGGCATCGGCACGCACCTGGCCCGCGCGGAGTCCTACACGCGGGCCAGGAACGGCCTGCGGCGCTGGCTGACCGGCCAAGCCGTCGAGGGTGCCTGGTCGAACGTCAACAGCGCGACCGTGATGCTGTACGGCGTGCTGCCGACGGCCGAGCTGCGCGGCCGGGGCCCCGAGGTGGTGGCGATCGGCCGGGCCTACCTGCCCGGTGACGACCCCCGGCTGACGCAGCTCCAGGCGAGGCTGTCGGCCGGGAACATGGGCGAGGACGACAGGCCGCTGATGCAGTCGGTGCTGCGGGCCGCCTACACCGCCCAGGCGATGGAGACCGGCCGGGTCCGCAACTTCCGCAACCTTTTGCTCG
This sequence comes from Streptosporangium sp. NPDC006007, assembly GCF_040614315.1. Lineage (NCBI taxonomy): Bacteria > Bacillati > Actinomycetota > Actinomycetes > Streptosporangiales > Streptosporangiaceae > Streptosporangium > Streptosporangium sp. NPDC006007. The sequence goes on from NZ_JBEXUG010000044.1 coordinate 39,990, forward strand.
GCGGGGTGTTCATGCTGAGCCTGATCGTGGTGGCCGTGGTGGTCACCGGCGCGATCTGGCCCGACGCCATCCCGATGTGCGGAAACCAGGCGGTGATCCAGCCCCACGGGCTGCTGCCCGCGCAGATCTGCCCGACCGGGGGCCGCAGCCCCGGCCACGGCGACGTCCCCCTGGTCGCCCTGATCGGCGTTCTGGGCGCGGCCCTGGCCACGGCGGCCTCGCTCTCCAGCCGCTCCGAGCTGTCCACCCGCTACTCGCTGGCGGTGGTGCAGAACCTGCTCAAGGCACCGGCCGGGGTGGCGACCGCCGTACTGGGCCTGCTGATCCTGAACTCGGGCTTCGTCCCCGGCTTCACCGGGCTCGCCTCACAGCCCGCGATCCTGGTCTGGGCCATGGCCTTCGGGTACGGCCAGCAGGTCGTCACCCGCTTCGTCGACCAGCGTGCCGACTCCCTGCTGTCGGCCGCCTCCCCGCTGACCCCGGCCGGCCGGGGCTCCCGGGCCGGGTGAAACACCCTCGGGTCCTCCCGTGGAGGCGATCACGTGCGGGCTCCGGGGCGACTGAGTAATCGGTCACCCATGGGGTGGTTCCCGCACGAAGTGGCCGGTTCGGGGGCATCCAACGGCTAGTGTTGGCCGACGACCTCCGGCTGCCGCCCCCGCAGTACGAATAGCAACCCCACCCCCAAGGAGCATGACGCATGGTCCGTTACCGCGTGCGCGGCGGCAACCCCCTCCGTGGAACCGCCTTCATCCAGGGTGCCAAAAACGCCGTGCTGCCCATGATCGGTGCGGCGCTCCTGGCGGCCAGGGGCCGCACGGTGCTGCGCAACGTCCCCATCATCGAGGACGTACGCCGCGCGGTGGAGCTGGCCGAGGCGATCGGCGCCAAGGTCGAGCTGCACGAGGCGGAGCGCACGCTGGTGATCGACGCCTCCTCCCTGCGCAGCCCGGTGCTGCCCGCCGAGATCGCCCGCCGCTTCCGGGGTTCGGTGCTGTTCGTGCCCGCGCTGCTGCACCGTCTCGGCGAGGCGGTCATCGAGGGGGTGGGCGGCTGCAACCTCGGCAGCCGAAACCTCGACTTCCACTACCTGGGCTACAAGCGGCTGGGCGCGGTCGTGGACGAGGGCGACTCCGTCATCCACGTCAAGACGGCCGGCTTCACCGGCGCCACCCTGTACCTCGACACCCCCTCGCACACCGGCACCGAGAACCTGATCATGGCGGGCGCCCTCGGGCGCGGCACCACCGTGATCGAGAACGCGGCGCTGGAGCCCGAGGTCCTCGACGTGATCGAGATGCTGACCCGGATGGGCGCGAGGATCAGCGGCGGCGGGACCGGGTTCATCACCGTGGAGGGCGTGGAGGAGCTCCAGGCCGTCGAGCACACCGTGATGCCCGACCGCCTGGACGCGGGCGTGTTCGCCATGGCCGCGGCGATCACCGGTGGCGAGGTCAACCTGGTCGGCGCGGACCTGGACCACCTCGGCGTGGTCCGCTACAAGCTGGAGCAGATGGGCGTGGAGTTCGCCGACCAGGGCGCGGTGCTCCACGTGCGCCGGGACCGCCCGCTCCGCCCGATCAACGTGATCACCGACACCTATCCCGGCTTCGCCACCGACCTGCAGTCACCGATCATGACGGTCGCCTGCCTGGCCGACGGCGCCAGCTACATTCACGAGCGCATCTTCGACGGCCGGTTCGCCCTGGCCTCCGAGCTGAACAAGATGGGCGCCGACATCGAGGTGAAGGAGAACAGCGCCGTCGTCCGCGGCGCGACCCCGCTCACCGGAACCGACGTGACCGCGCACGACCTCCGCTCCGGAATCGCCCTGGTCCTCGCCGGTCTGGCGGCCGAGGGGGAGACCGTGATCGGCTCGGGATATCTCATCGACCGGGGTCACGCATATCTCGCCGAGCGTATGCAGGCGCTGGGCGCGGATGTGCGCCGAGAGATTTCACCATCATAATCAACCGGTTTCAGTCCCCCAAAAACCACTCTGACCTGTGTAAACACTAGGAGTCAGGGTTTAGACCGTGGGTTCCTCCAAGAATTAACGGCAAAACGGGCGTGACATTACGGCCCCCGCAAGCGATCGTTCCAAAAGAGAGCCGAAACAGACGGACGGCAGGATGGGACGAACATTGGTCGAGCGGGCCGAAGAAACTCCACGAGTGTCACGCCCAGGTGCTATGACACCGGACCTCACTATCGGTGTGGTGGGCCCCCATGATCTTGTGGAGCGAGTGATGCTTATGGGACACGCGGCGGCACCCCTGCCCTGTCGCCTGGTAGCCGCTGCCTACCGGGACGAGCAGGAAGCCGCCGACAAGGTAACCCGACTGGGAGCGGGGGTGGACGCATGTCTGTTCGCCAGCCCGGTCCCCTACGATCTGGCACGGCGTTCGGGGGTGCTGACGATGCCCGCGACCTATGTCCAGCTCGGCGGCGCCGCACTGATCGCCGCGCTGGCCAGGGCCGCACTGGACGAGCGGATAGACCCGCGAAGGGTCAGCGTCGACGTGCTGAACAGGGCCGACGTCGAGGAGGCGTACGCCGATCTCGGCCTGCCCTCCGGGGACGTACACAGCCGTGACGAGCCGGGGGCCACCGGCACGATCACGGCCTTCCACGAACGGCTGGCTCGCCAGGGCCACACCAGCGGGGCGCTGACCTGTCTGCCGGCGGTGGCCGACCGCCTGCAGACGTCCGGGGTCGCGGTGGTCAGGATCCGCCCGACCTCGGCGGCGGTCCGTACGGCGCTGCACACGGCGGCCCTGCTGGGAGCACACCACCGGCTGGAGGAGTCGCAGCTCACCGTGGTCCTGGTGGAGGTGCCCACGCTCCGTGAGCCGGTGCGCCGGGCGGCGCCGCGCTACTGGCGCGACGAGCTCCGGCTGTCCCTGCACCGGCTGCTGGTGCAGGAGGCCAACCGGATCAACGCGTCGGTGACCGCGGTCGACGACCACAGCTACATGGTCACCGCGACCCGCGGTTCGGTGGCCACGGCCACCGAGGGCTTCCGGGTGCTGCCGTTCGCGGCCCGGGTGCGGGACGAGCTCGGGCTGGCGGTGGAGGTGGGGGTCGGCATGGGCCGTACCACCCACGACGCCGAATCCCACGCACGGGCCGCGCTGGCACGCACGCAGGCGGGCAAACAGGCCCAGGGCTTCGCGGTGGACCGGGAGGGCCGGGCGCTGATCCCGGCGCCCCGGATGCCTCCGCAGGGCGGGGCGCTGAAGCCGAAGGGCGTGGAGGTGCTGTCCCGGCTGGCGGCCAAGTTAGAGGGCGGGGACACGGTGGTGGACGCGGAGAACGCCGGCAAGATGCTCGGCGTCACCCCGCGTACGGCACGGCGGCTGCTGCGCACGTTGGTCGACGAGGGACTCGCGTGGCCGCTTCCGCCGAACCGGACCCCGCAGCCCGGCCGGCCACGCCAGCTCTACCGGCTGATCGTGGAGAAACTCAGCGGTCGCTGAGGGCCTCCCAGGCCGCCTCGCACGCCCGGAGGTGGCCTGTGGGCCCTGGATGGCGCCGTGGGGGCGGGGGGCCCCCCCCGGGGGGGCCCCCCCCCCCCCCCCGCCCCCCCCCCCCCCCCGGGGGCGCGCCCCCCCCCCCCCCCCACCCCC